>CALHGQ010000248.1 GCA_938030175.1 uncultured bacterium
CTGCAAGACCGCGATCCCCACGTGGAGATCGCGGTCCTCCAGCTACGTCCTTTGCGAACCTTGGTGGGCCGTGTTGACGTGAACGGGTCGCCCCCAAGCCACGAGTTCGACATCGTTCGCATGGACTACGCGACGACTTCGCTCCTGAGCTCCGACTGGCAGCTAGCCGCGAGGCAGCGCGAGCAGCTCGTTGAGATTGGGGTGGCGATGCCCAGATCCACGTTCACCCGAACACGCAGGGACGGTTCCTTCGAGTTCGAGGGTGTGGATGAAGCGGGGTACGGCTTCCTGTCCCTTCCGAGCTCGTTTCGAAACCCGCGTGGCCGGGATGCGAAGGTTTGGAGCTACAGAAGCGAGAGCGAAAGGCTGACCCTCTTTGCCGAAGAGCTCCCCTACCTCCACGGTCGATTCGAGTGGGCCGACACCGGAGAAGGAGTGGATGGCAGTGTTACCCTGGAATACCGGAACATGGGGCGTACCGTGCATACCTCCGGGAGCGCCAACATCTCGGCGGACGGACGGTTCGAATTGGGGCTCGTCGAAGCCCTGAAGGCAGACGGCGAACGACGCCTGCGAGATGCGGCGATCGTCATCGGAGTCTCTCCCGAGGGCGGCGGGCACTTCTCGCCCATCACCGTTGAGCTTGACGGCCTTCTCCTCCCCCATGACCTTGGCGTGCTCAAAGTCGAGCGACCCCGTTCTCTCCATGTCCGGGTTGCGGACGTAGCAGGGGCTCCCATCCGCGGAGCCAGCGTACTGTCCGAGGGCGGGCGAAGCGAGAGGACCGACGAGGCAGGGAAGGTCGTCCTCGACCTCCAGGGCCAGGATGCCTTCACGGTGGACGCACCTGGGTTCTGGCCCACCACGGTGACCGCTGCGAACCATGCGCATCTTGGCGACTCCCAGGAACTCGCCGTCACCCTGGAGCCGTGCGTCACGCTCTCGCTGCTGGTGCGCGGATACAAGGTAGGGACGAGCACTCGCTCGCGAGCGCGGTTCTTTGTCGAGTTCCTTCCCGAAGATTTCCACGTTGTGGTCGACGACGAAACCCAGACCCGAGTCGATGCCCTCCGCAGCAAAATCCAGGCGGACGCCTGGCGCTTTCATCCGACCTCGCAACCCAGCGTGACCTCGTCCACCGTTCCGGGCGAGCATTGGAGAATGCGCGGTAGCTGCGTGGATACGCCGCTCCTTCTGGGGCCCCTACGCCCCGGAGCCAGCCTCTTTGTGGGAGCCGTGGACACCTTCGGCAACGACCTCGTTCGGAAGAAGGTGACCGTCGGCACTGAGCCAGGCATCACCGAGTCCATCCTTGACCTCTCGGACCTACACGGGAATTCGATCACCTTTGAGATCGTCGATCACCTCGGCGCGCCCGTCCATGACGCCATGGTGATGCCAATCATCCCCGGCGTTGGCGGACGAGGCGAGCCGGCTCGGGGCGGAAGGATCACCTACGCGCCCGTAGCGAAGGGTCCCTTCCTCACCTACGTCCAAGAGTCTGGATTCCTTGACGGCGAGGAAGAGGGAGAACTGACCGGTGGGCATCAGACGGTGCGCGTAGTCATGGCGCAGGCCCAGTCCATCCGCATGCGGTTCCTTGATCAGCAGGGCCGAGCTACGCGGCCCACGGAAGTCGAGTTGGAGTTTGAAGAGAACGACCTCTGGAGCGGCGACTGGAACGAGGCGAGCCACGAAGTCTTCTTCTCGGATATGCCGATGGGAACTCCCACGGCTCGCGTCACCATGGGGACCCGGGTCGTGAGCATTCCGGTCCCCGCGGGAAAGGGTCCACACACGCTCTGGCTGCCGGCATTCGGCACCGTCGAAGCACGGTTGCCAAAGCCCCTCGCCGTTTCGGACGGCTGGGCCGAGCTCAACGTGAAGATCACGGAGAAAGACAACCGTTCCCATAGCTGGGAGCTACGCGAGTCCGTCACCTCCGAGGCGACGGGTGAGCTTCGGGTAGGCGAGAAGATGCTGCCAGGAACGTACCGGATCGAGGCCACTTGGATCGATCAGACCGGCGATGACGAAGCGGACTACCCTCGGACGCCGCTGTTCGAAGGCGAGATCCACGTGCGCGCAGGAGAGGTGACGAGCGTCGATCTAGGGCCGCGATGAACTAGCGAAGAATCGTGACCACTAGGGCGTTCGGGCGCTCCATGCATACCTCTTCGAAGGCTCCCTCCTTGCTCAACTCCTTCCAAGTGACCTTCGCCTTCTTCGGCGCCGAATCTCTGGCGATGATGAGCTGACCTTGGCCGTCCGTAAAACCGGCAGACTTTCCGTCCAAGAAGACCTGGGCACCGGCGGCCGGTTGCAGCTCCGGCGCAGGCGCGAGCGCGACGAGCCGAACCCGATACCCAACCTCGAGCTCCACGCGCGTCATCCAGTCACCGGTGTTGGGGTCGGGGCGAAAGCTGAGTTCGGTGCCCATCGCAGGTGCGTAGCCGGGTGCCTCGACGATCCACTGGAGTGAAGAGTTCCTCGGGAAGGCGGCCAAGTCCAGCGGCCCAGCGTGCATGAGGACACCGTTCTCGGCGGACACGCTGGAGCGGAACTGCCTCACGGACCACCCCTCGACGGCTTCCTTGGTCGCGGCATCCACGACCTCGAACCGGAGCGCCACCGTGTCTTGTCCATCGAGGCAGCGAAACTCTACGTCCGCGGCGGGTGCGATCACGAGCAGGGACGATGGATACCACTCGTGTGCGTCGAGACTGCTAAGGGTGAGCTCGAACTCTTCGCTCGGCAGCTCGTCGAAGCGGAACTCAATCCGCTGCAGCGCACCGTTCTCGCCCAGGATCGGCTGCAACTTGGCTTCCTGACGAACGTCGGGGGAGCTTCGCCCGACCAGATCCAGATGCAGTCCCTGCACGAGAGCTTGGGCGCTGCCGCGGAACGCGCCAGAGTCCGAAACGAGCACGCCGGTGATGGAGTGGATTGGAGGCTCCTCGGGTTCGTCCTCCTGCGGCGGCGGGGCGGGGATGTCAGGCTCATCCGACAACCTCGCGAGCGGCTCACGTGTGCTCTCTTCCTCGACTTGGGGCTCGATGCCGACGTTCCCTTTGGCACCTGGGTCGTCTCGCGGCGCCGGGCGACGCTCGATCCCAGTCAGCTCAGCCCCGGGGTCCGCTTCGTTCTCAAGCTGGACTTGCTCTCTCCGCTCTGGCCCCTGACTGATCGGGGCGCCCGCAGCTCGTTGCGCGTCTGCCCCCACAGTGGAGGCCTGCCAACCCCACACGATGGCCAGCGCGAGGAGCACCGCAAGCAGAAGTCCGAAGGGGGACACTCTGCCGCTACGGAACGGGTGCTTGGCGAGGAAGGTCTGGCGGCCCATGGCCCCACCCTACCCCAGGTGGTTCGAAATGCGGGAACGGATAGGAAGACCGAGCGGGCGGCCACGAGGGCGATCATCCGAGCTGGAGGTAAGCGCTGGAGAGGCCCTCGCCCGAGCTCACGCCGCCATGGGAGCGAGGATCCAGCGCTCCCATGGACATCGCAGGCCAGAATCTTCTCTTTCGGTCATCCTGATGGGAGGGCTTATCGTCTTCCACGGTCGAGGCGTCCACCAACGCCACCCTCGACATGAAAGATCAAACCACCGACAGCCTCGCCTTGTCCCTGGAGCACCAAGTTCCCTTCCTCGCTCGACTCGCCCGGGCCCTCGTCCACGACGAGCACGCGGCCGAAGATCTCGTGCAGGACACCCTCACGTCCGCGTGGGCCCAAGCCCGCAAGGATAAGGGCGGAGGACTCGCTTCCCCGAGTCCCGCGAGCCTTCGTGCGTGGCTCGCCACCACGCTCCGCCGGCGTTCGATCGATCGCCGCAGGGTCCGCCGTCCTGCGCTCCTCAACGATGCTGAAGGCGTCCAAACGAACCCGAGCCTCGGGGCCTCCACCGACGCCGTTGCGGAGCGCCTCGAGCGCCAGCGACTCGTCCACAACGCCCTTGCCGCCTTGCCGGAGAAGTTCCAGACCGCGCTCGTGCTCCGCTACCAGGACGGGATGTCGGCCGCAGCCATCGCATCCTCCACCGAAACTCCGGTACCCACCATCAAGTCGCGCCTGAGCCGTGGCCTTGAGCTCCTTCGGGAGGAGTTGGACCGCTCATCCGGCGGAGGAGCTGAAGGGCGGGAGCGCTGGCTCGCCGCGCTTACGCCGCTGGCAAGGCTTGACTATTCCGTTGCATCGGTGGCAACGCCTGTGGTTTCCGCTGGGGTAGGTGCGTCGCCGTGGCTCTTTGCCTGGCTGCTCAAGCCCGCTGCGCTTGCGATCGTTGCCGCGGGTTTGCTCGCTGCCACATGGATTTTCTCAAGGCCCACTAAGGGCCCAGCAGAGGCAGCAGAAACGGTCGCGACCGCTCGCGAAGTGGACCCCGCGCTCAACCTTGCGGCCGAAGGAGCCGCGCCGGTGCCTAGTTCGGCGCGGGTTGCGCTAGGCGAAGCGAAGGACTCCCCCGGTGACCTCATCGATGGATCGCAGTCCAACTCCCAGCTCCTGGCCCAGACAGAACCCGTCACGGTGATCGCACGCCTTCTCTCCACAACGTCGGGGGCTCCAGTGCCAGCGCTCGTCAAGCTCCCCAAGGGAGAGCAAGCAACCGCCTCGCCCATAGACGGCGCCGTTGCGCTGAACATCGTTCCACGCGACACCCCGGAGCTCACGATCTCGCACCCTGACTTCTTGACCTGCGAGATCCCCCTGGAGCCGTGGGCGCAAGCGCTCAGCCAAGGGGGCACGATCGACCTTGGGATCCTCGAACTCGAGCCAGCCAACAAGGTCACCGTGACCGTCGTGGATGGCAGCCAGCGGCCCATCCCCAGGGCCACCGTCCGGCTCCACCGGCGACTGACGCAGGAGCTGAGTGGCAACGAGGCTGGCCCGCGACCCGAGGACCATCCCCGCCAGGTAGGCGAATCCGATCAGCACGGCCAGGTTCGCTTTCCCTTGGCGAACGCCGTGACCGCCACAGTCATCACAGAGGACGGACGCATGGGCGCTGGCTTAGTCATCGCGGGCGATGACCGCGTCATCCGCGTGCATGGTCTCAAAAGAACGATCCGGTTCACGTCATCTGGAGACGGGTCGCCGGTTGTGAACAGGGCGTTCCCCATCGGGTGGCAAGAAGACGCCTCCGAAGCGGGCTGGTTCATCCACACCGACGCGCAGGGCCAAGCGCTGATCCCCTCAGGGACTGGAACGCTGACCCTATGCATGAGCATGCCGCGTCTCCTGATCGACGCCGTCTCGATCGATGGCCAGGCCGTGAGCGGCCTTAGCACGGGGGCCTTCAGCGCCCAGGCAACCCTGGAAAGCAGCAATCAGATCGTCCAAGTCGAGGCTGGCAATCAAGAGGCAGAAGTAAGGCTCGTCAATGCCCGAACGGGCGAGCCTGTTAGCGGGAGAGCCTTCTTCCACGAGCAGTCCCTCCGCAGCGCAAGACCCAAGGATTCGGGAGAAGCCGCCGAGCCGTCCTGGAGCGGCGTAAGGACCGACCGCCACAAGGAAGTCGTGGACGGACGGCTCATGCTGCACCGCTGGTTCAGTGACGGAAAGGAGAACGCAGAGAACAGACGACGCTGGATCGCCGTGGCTGGCTACTCCCTCAAGATCCTCGACGGAGGATCGCCGCTGGCCGGCCAGACCATCGAAATGGAGCCGGCGCACTCTCGCAGACTACGCATTCTTGACGAGAGCGGCCGCCCCGTTACGACGAGGGCGAGCGTGGTTCTCCCCCACGGCATCCAGCTTGGTGTGAGCACGGACGCAGCTGGACGAACCATGCCGCTTCCGTGGACGATGGGAGACGAGTGGGAGTGCTGGGCCCATGGACTCGGGGCGCCGGGGGACCACGACTCCCAGCGCATCAGCAGCGAGATGCTGGCAGCCAACGAGACCGTGACCCTGCAACATGCCGTCGAAGGCGGCGCTATCCGGATCACAGGCGTCCCCCAAGGGGCGCCTCCGATCTTCGCAAGAACCAAGCATGGGTGGCCCGTCGCTGCCAGCCCTGCGAGCTCGACGGCCGTTGACGCGCTGGGCAGTCCAGGCTGGATCATTCAGGGCTTGCCGCCGGGCCAATACGTCGTGGGTCCCCACGAGTGGGTAGAGCAGCTCCAGTCGCGCCTCCTAACAGACACTCCCTCCGGAGACGGTTCCGCAAAGGGGCAAGCTGCCGTCAAGGCGGAGACCGTGAGAATTGTGCCCGGTAAGACCGTTGAGGTTCCATGGGATGAGCGATGGCGCGGCGCGAGCTCCGTCGAGGGCCGCGTGATCTGTGAGGGGCACCCAGGCGGGGAGATCGCTGCTCTACCGCTCTACGGCGCGGTCGGGACGAAGATCTACTTCGGGTCCCACGGCCCTTGGCGCTACTGCGACTCGGAGGGGCGCTTTCGCACCGCGCCCGGCGCCCCCGAGCCCGTTGGCTTCATCTTCGCCCGCTTCCACCACGACTGGTCCGGTCGCGAGCCACAGATCCTCGACTCCCAGCGAGTTCGGGAAGATGGCGTCTACCGGATCGCACTCACGTCCTTCGAGCTGGTCGCTAGCAACGCCGCCGAATGGCAGGCGGCCGAGCTCGGCCCCAGATCGCTTCCAACGGTCTGGCTTGTGGGAGACGAGGACGTGCTGGACGCTCCGATGGACTTCATTCACGGCTTCGGCTGGGGACGTTGGAATCCAGCCGAGCCCCTCACACGGAAGATGCTGCCAGCCCACATCTCGAAGCTCCGAGTGACGTTTGGCAGAGGGCGAGAACCCATGATCATCCCCATCGAGCCAGGGGCCCACGCACGGGCTGAGGTGGTGATCGAGCTCCCCGATAGCGAGGCCGCGTCGAAGCGGGAAGGACCAGCCCTTGGCGCCTTTCGATAGCGATCCAACGGGTCCGGGGTGGCCCGGCGCGAGCTAACGACCAACGATTCTGAGATTTCGCGATAGAGTTGGGGCGTCGTGGGAGTGGACCCGTGATGGAACACCTCAAGAGCGAACACGTGGGCTACGACTCCGAACGAACCGCTGAGCTACTCGGCCAAACCGAGTGGATCCGGAGGCTAGCCCGACGGCTAGTGGGCGACGCGGCTAAGGCGGACGACATGACCCAGGAGGCGCTGAGCGTGGCCCTGCGGAGAGGCCCTATCGGAGGTGAGCAGTTGCGCCCATGGCTCTCGCGCGTGCTACGCAACCTAGCGTTCCAAGGCTACCGCTCGGACGCTCAACGCGCGGCGCGGGAGCGAGAGGTGGCGCAGTCAGTGCGGGCCCAAGATCACGTCGAAACCCTTGCCGAGGCAGAGGCGCACCAAGCCCTTGTGGCACACGTCATGGCACTCGACGAACGTGACCGCGAGGTGCTGCTCCAGCGCTACTTCCAAGGGCGCAGCCCAAAGGAAATCGCCATCCGAGAGGGCAAGTCACCCGCGGCGATCAGCAGCCGGCTCACCCGCGCCCACGACGCGCTTCGCCAACGACTGGAGGCCAAGGGCGGGAAGAGCCACTGGCTTGCTGGTCTCGCTCCCCTTGTGGCCCCGCGCAGCGGCGAGGCAGCGGCGCTCACCAGTGGCGGAGCCGTCTCCGCCAGCAAAGGCGTCATCGCCACGGTCGTCGCAATCGCTGCGGTGGCTGTCGGCGTCGCGATCTGGCCCCAGCGAGCGGAGTCACCCAGTCCGGCTCGAGCGGGAGTCACGCAGGCGGTCACCGTCGCCGAGGCCGAAGATGAGCTTGTCGAAGGAATTCCCACTGGGAGCACAGCGCCGGCCGTAGCTGCCAGAGAGGAGATTCCAACCGGCCGGACGGCCGGAACCGTGGCAAGCGCTACACCGAGGGCAACCGGGGTCATCGCTCCCACGTTGACCGACTCCAATGAACAATCGATCCCAGGGGCTGCGCTGTCGTTCCGCTGGGCCTCGAACGGCGATACGAAAATGACGGAGCTCACCGTCGCCACCGATCCCGGAGGCACCTTCCCTGGGACGACGCTGCCCGCATCGACGCCGATCGAAGCGTATGCGGTGTTCGAGTCAGGGACTTGGGGGAAGCCTATCGCGACCTTCCGTCTCGAGCCCGGCGAGACGCTGACGCCGACGTGGAGCGTCTTCCTGTCGACCAGCATCCGTGTGCTTTCCGTGGACGAAAGTGGAGCAGCCCTCCCCAACAAGGTCGTCGTGCTTTGCACGCCGGGGACCGCGCCGCGCGAGTTCGCTCGACGGCTGCGCAAGGGTCGCACCGTCGCCCACGGTAGGACGGACGAAACAGGTCTCCACGTATTCGAGAACGTTCCACCGGGCGAGTACATGGTCGGCGTCTTGAACCGGCCTCCACTTGAGTTCCGAACCAAGCGCAAGCAAGTGACCCTGATAGGCCTGCAGAAGGACGAGTCTGCCGGCCCCAATAGGGACGGAGCCGAGCTGCTCGAATCCCTGTCCGTGAAGCCAAACGTCGAGTCCATGGACGTCACGGCGACCCATTGGTCTAGGCTCTCCATCAAGGGCCAAGTGGTCTACCCGGATGGCAGCCCCGCCAGTGGTGTACTCCTCCTCGCGACCCTTCCCAACACCGCGGACGCCCTGCGCGGCGACACAGCCCACGACGGGAGCTTCTCCTTCCGCGCCGCCGCACCGGGGCCCTACCGGATCTTCGACAA
>CALHGQ010000249.1 GCA_938030175.1 uncultured bacterium
GGGGCCCTTCAAGCAACGCAGTCAGGGCTTCGAGGGGCACTTTTGGGTAGTGCGGCCTTCTTCAACGGGCTGCTAGAGGAACGAGATCTCGTAGCCGTTCGAGAAGTTGTTCGATGGGCCCACGGGCCCCGCCTCGCGGAACCAGGTCGTAAAGTTCCAGGTCTGGCCCGCCTGGACGGCGATCAGGCCGTTCGGCGTGGGGTGCTGGGTGAGGTCGATGGCGAGGGAGATCTCGCCGATGCTCCCAGAGGACTGAACCTGCCCTGGCCCTACGTAGCGACCGATGGACCCAGACAGGCACAGGTTGCCGTTGCTGCCGGCGGGGTTCATGACGAAGCCCTGGGTCAGGCTCGTGAGGAAGAACCCGAACGAGTTGGTGGGCATCTCGGTGCAGCGCAGGAGCACGTCGTTCAGCGCGACGTTCGTGCTGCCCAAGGCGTTCAGCTGGGCGGGGAACCCCGTGGAGCTTGGATTCGCCATGCAGTAGGCCGTGCCGATTCCGGCCGAGCCCGTCTCCACGAGCTGGAACCCGTTGATCACGCCGGTCTCCAGCTGTCCCCCGACAGCGTTTGCAACGACCGTCAGCGTGCCGTCGGTGACCGTGACCACGTGTCGCGAGTACGTTTGGCCGAGCGCGTGGAAGCCCGGCCAGCCTGCGCCGACCACCTGGGCCGGATCGCTCGAGCCTATCACCGAGATCTCTGTTTGCAGGAGGGGGAGTGAAGGATCAGACGCGTAGGTGTAGAGGGTGTACTCCGCGTCCGCGAGACCTTCGAACGTCCAAGTCGACGCCGTGTTGAGGTTCGGCGTCAGGTGGAAGTCCTCCATCAACATTTGGTTGCTGCCCGGCACCATCACGCCGGGGAAGACGTTGAACGTCGAGGTCGCGTCCGACCGAACCGTAACGCCCGGCGTGGTACCGTCGATGTCGACGAGTGCGACGGCGGTGAAGCTTGGCATGACTCCGTCCCACACGCCGGGCTGTGAAGCGGCGGCCCCGTAGCTTGCGTCAGGGATCCCCGCAAGCGCCGCGAGGTTCATGCCGACGTCGAGGTTGAACGACTGGGCGGCGGCGGTGGGGACGGTCAGGGCGAGTGCGAGGACGGCGGGGTACTTCATCGTTCCGCCATTGGACCCCATGGGCCCGATTCTTGTGGGCGGACGGGTCAGAACTCTGTTGGAGTTCGGGCCCAGTGGGGGACCCGCTGGGGACCGGGGGAGAGGGCGACCCCTCTCCCCGGCCTGAGTCCGGGATCGAGATGACCCCGCTTTGCCGCCTTGCTAGTTCTTACGCAGCATGAGGGGCCGTCGGAACTCTTGTTCGATTTCCCCCATGCGCACGAGGAACGCCGGGACTTCCTCGGGCTGCAGAAGAAGCCCCCGCTGCTCGAACTGCTGACGGTAGACGCGGGCTCCCGAGGGATCGTCCGTTACGTCGAGACCCACGGAGAATCCGGTTCGCTCTTCAAGGGCAGCCGGTGCAGCCGGTTCCAGCGACCAGCCTTCACCTGGCTCGATGCGAATGGTCGCGCGGACGCGGGCTGCGCTGCGCATCGCGATCGGCCATCGCCGTTCGGCCGGACCGAAGCTCTTGTCCAGCTGGAGTGGAACGAACGGAATCGCCGCGGCGAACCCTCCATCACGCTGGTTGGCGAAGCGCACGGCCGTTCCGCTGAACAGAAGCTGCATCCCAGGCCCCTCCGAACCGTCAAGCACAACGCGGGCCTCGGCCAGGTCGACCCCCGGAGTGAAGTTGGCCGCCTGGGACTTCGCGAAGCCATCGCGCTGCTCGGCCGTCGCTTCGCGCACCCGCTTGATCAACGTTTGCCCCTGGGGTGACGGGTCTGACATCCGTCCGGTCACGCTCGCGCTCCCGTCCGGCTGAAGGGTGTACGTCAGCGACAGGTCGAGGTTCCAAAACTCCCCGGCCTGCGTTCGCGGCAGGGTCTCTTCGCGTGCGTCGCCGCGGCTCGACTCCATGACGTACGCGCTCGCTCCGACTTGGCCGTCGACGATAGCTCCGAAGGGCGTTCCGCGAGCTCCGGAATGGATGATCCAGATCGGGTCGCCCGCTTCGTCCTCGATACCCAGCCTGAGGACAAGCTGGGCGAGCGACATCACGCCGTCAAAGACCAGCGGCGACGGACTCTCCAGTTCCGGCGAGACACGGCTCTTCAGCACCGCCCACTCGAAGGGGATCCCGGCGCGTTGGTACAGCGCACTCAGAAGGAACACAGGCCAGCCTTTCTCCGTGAGCCAGACGCTCGGCGCGTCCTCGTCGCCCTCGAAGCTCTGGAGGTACTCGTCCACTGCCTCGTAAAGCGCTTTCGCCCGGCCGCGGGTGTCGTCCGCCGCGAGACCATCGAGACTTTCCTCGATGAACTGCGCGAGCTCGGGCTCGAGATCCGCTGGGATGGACTGGTGGCGCATGCCGTATCGCCACCAGCTGCGCAGCTCGTCCGCCCGGTCGCGGTCGGCGCCGTAGGTCGCCACGGGAAGGAGTTCGATCTCCGTGGGCTGCAGCGGTTCGGCGATGAACTGCGGGTTCGATGCCGCCAACACGTGGACCGTGCCGCCGCCCCAGGAGAGCGTTTCGTGGGATCCCTCGTAGTGAAGGAGCCTCAGGTCCCCCGGGAGGCCATCCGGCACGAAGAGAACCCAGCGCGATGTCGGGAAGGCTCGCTCGAACGAAGCGAAGCGCCAGAGCTGGCCCTCGGGCGGGGCACCTGCGACCCCTTGATCGACCGTATCCCAAACGGTGTCGATGACGTCGCCCACCGCAAGGGCCGGCAGCACCCACTCCCCGTTGACATCCACGGGCTCCTGAATGTCTCCGTTCTCCTTGAGGATCCGTATGCGACGGGTGCCTTCGCGAACGGGCACCGCGTTGAGTTCTTCCGCGCCCGATCGATCCATGGGAACCGTGAGGGTCTGGTAGCGCGCGTGCACGGAGCCGTCCGGATACATGTAGACGAGCCCTGAGTCGAGGGCCTCCACCACAGAAGCAGTCTCCTTTTCTTTGGCGAGCGCCAGAGCTGCCCCGGTGTCCGGGCTGAATTCCGCAAAGAAAGCTTCGGCCGGGTCTTCGCCGCCTAGCCTCGTCAGCAACTCGCGGCTGGTCTCGTCGTGGGGGCGAAGCGTCAGCTCGCGGCGCAATGCGTCCGCCGCACCCGTTTCGTCGCCCGCAGCCAATCTTCTCTCGGCCAGCGCCCACCACGCGCTCGGAGCCATGGGATTCGCCGCGGCGAACGCTGCTTCAAGCTCCAAGATCTCGGCGTCCTTGCCCTGGGCGGCGAGGATCTGCGTCAGCGCACCGGAACCGTGAACGGCCGCAGGGTGCTGGGCATCCCACGCTTCGGTCGCAAGCCGCAGCGTATCCAGTCGCGGGTCCCCGGTTTGGGCGAAGACCTCCACCAAGAAGTCCAGCGCCTCTTCTTGGTTGGCGTCCGTGGTGAGCGCGGCCCAGGCGTGCTCGGTGGCGAGCGGGCTCGCCCCCCGATTCACCAGCCGCTCGGCGAGCATCGTTCTTCCGCGTGCGTAGTGGGGGAAGGCTGCCGTGACTTCCTCGAGGGCCGACTGGCCCATGGTCCCCGTGCGATCGATCGCGTTGAGGGCACGCAGACGCCAAAGCGCCGGCTCCGGATAGTCGGGGAGCGCCTCGCGCCAGGCGTCAGCGAGCTCCAGCGCTTCCACGGGCTTGTTCTCTTGGAGCAACCGCTGAATCTCGAAGGCGTGGGCGATGGAGCTCACTGAACCTGACTCGTTGAGCTCCTCGATGACCTTGATGGACTCCCGTCGCTTGAGTTCGTCCGGAAGGTGCCGGGCGCCCCGCAGGGCCACGAGCCGTTCCTGGAGCCACGCCAGCGTTTCCTCGTGCGTCGCATCGGAGCCTGGCCGAGGCTCGGCGAGCGCCACGTCGAAGCGGCGACCTCGGTTGGCGATGTACATGCGCAGCGCGGCGGCGAAGGGACCGTTCGGGACGGCCGCCCGCAGCTCGTCCAGCAGGGAGCGCATGGGCTTCGGAGAGTCGGCGGCCTCCGGAGCCACCCATTCCTGCAGCGGGCTTGAGCCCTCATCGGGCTGCTGCACCTCGAGCGCATGACCCCCGGCGTCTAAGAAGCGAACGGAGAACGGCGAGCCGTCTTGGGTCGGCACGCGCAGGAGTAGCGCGTTCCATCCGTCGCTCGTCGGAGTCACAAGGGCTCTCAGAACGGTGGCGCCATCGAGCGGTGTCGCGCGCGTCTCTTCGATCGCTAGGGCGTCGTTCCACCAAGCGCGGATCGCCTTGTCGGTCCGGATCTCCAGCGTGACAGGGTCTTCGCTCCCGGCGGTACGCACGAAGGCCAGTGCGTAGGTCACCCCGTCGGCGGGGAACACGCTGCGGCGCCAGCGGGCTGAAAGTTGGTTCGGGTAGCGCACCGCGGGTGTCCAGGGACGCTCCACGCCGTCCGCGGCCAAGTACGACGCGGAAAAGCGCGGCTTGCCGGGCTCCGCGGCCCCAGGCTCGGGGGAGAAGCGAGCCAGCGCTTCCCCCTCGAAGAGCGCGCTCAGATCCGGCGCAGGCGCGGTCGTGGGTGCGCGCTCATCGAGGGCACCCAGCGGGCCGACGACGTGCCATCGGCTCACAAACTCCGGGTAGAGGTCGCCGTCCAGCGTCACCGGCGCAGCACCGTAGCGCCGCGCACGAGCGTTCGCGTGGATGCCCATGCGAAGCTCCAGCGAGCCCGGGCCTTGGCCGACGTCCGCGAGGTGCTCGCGCAGAAGGTCGCCTTCGAGGGCGAGATCTGCAGCGCTTCGATTGCCAGATCGGTGCGTGGACAGCACGTCGTAGACCAGCGGAGCCAGCGGCGACTGGGGATCGTTCTTCAGCGCGGCCGAGAGCGCCGCGCGCCAGGCGACAGGGTCGCCGATGACCCGCGACGGATGCGCGACGAACAGCTCGGGGGTGACGGCGTCGAAGTTCATCGGCGTCGCCGATGCCTCGTCACTGGCGGCCGCGGCCTCCTCTTGGGCTCCGTCCTGGGCCCAGCTCGCTGGAAGCAGAAGCGCGCTGAGCGTGCAGGCGGCTAGGACTCGATGTGCCATGGACTGCGTGGTGGAGGATGTGGGACTGAGTTTGGGGAAATGGATCACCGGGGCACCTCGACGTAGATGTTCTGGCGCTGGGCGGCGTCGACTCGCCGGACCGCGTCACGGAATGCGTCGTAGCGCTCCACTGGGATGCGGTGGGTGCGGAGTTCAAGGATCTCGGTGCAGGTCACCGACTCAAGCTCGGCGCCGCCGTCGAGCGCGTAGCTGGCTCGGATGCACTTGCGTTGGAATCGGATGTCAGGGGTTTCGAACTCGACGTCCTCGGGCAGCCGCACCTCCGTCGAGCCCGCAGGCAGCCGGTAGGAGATTTGCCTCTGGACGGTCCATGGGACGTCAAGGAGCACGTCGGTGGTTCGCTCACTCTCCGACGCGATGCCTTGCTCCAAGCGGTAGGGGACAAGGGTCGTTCGTAGCTCTAAGCCTTCGTCCGTGCGCTGGCCGATACGTTCGACCTGCGCTTCTAGTTTGAGAACCAGGTCCTCGGTGAGGTCTTCGTAGTCAGGGTGCTGAGCCTTCACGTCCCCCTTCAGCGCTCCGAAGCGCGCCGTCATGAGCGCCTCTGCGGCTTCCGCGCGCTGGGTTTCATCCGTCGCGAAGCGATAGCGGAGCTGCGGGTCCCAGCGTCCCTTCGGCGCCTGCACGTAGGTCGCACGGGGCCCGCCCTCGGCGGTCATGTCGATGTCGATGACCTCTCGCTGGACGTTGGTGCCCGCGCCTACGAACGGAATCTGCATCTGCTCGGCGCCGTCGCTGCGGACGGTCAGCACCTTGGCGCCCGCGTCCGAGTCGGGCAGCACCTCCAGCGGGTGCAGCCGTGCGGTGCCGTCGAGGAACATCTCTGGGATTCCGTCCTGGGCCGGCACGTGGGCAATGCAGTGGTTGAAGTGCGCGACGAGCGGGAGCTCATGGTCTTCTTCGAAGCGCCGACCCTCCGACTGGATCAGTACCGGCCAGGCCTCGATGCCAACTTCGCTGAGCATCGCGCGCAGCAAGATCGCCTTGTCTTTGCAGTCGCCGAAGCGGCGGCTGAAGATCACGGGGGCGCTGTACGGCTGATAGCCGTGGACGCCGAACTCCCAGGCGTTGTAGCGAACGTCCGTAACGACGAAGTCGTAGACGGCGCGCAGCTTCTCGAGGCGCGTTTCTTTGTTTCGGGTGAGCTCCGCCACCATCTCGCTCATCTCGGGGCTGACGGCGATCTCCTCTCGAATGAGGCTCCACCACCAGTTGCCGAAGCTCTCCCAGTCCGCGTAGGTGCTGGCCTGGAGTCGCAGCGTGTGCTCCCGCGAGGGGGGCTCAAGGTTCTCGGAACGCCGTGGCGTCAGGTTCCCCGTGGACCAGGTACGTGCCACCGTTCCGTCTTCGAGTGTCACCTCCGTGGCTTCCACCTCGAGGTCGGAGGCCTCTGCCCCGGCGAGGTGGTAGTGCAGCTTGAGCTCGGGCGACTCGAGGAGCGTGATGTCCGCCTCGCGCGTGGGGAGACTCTCGTCCTGGGAGAAGGAGGCGTTGAGCCCGAAGTAGTTTCCGAAGATCGAGGTCGCCACGTCGTCCCGTCGCCACTCGATGTCGACGACGTCGCCCACGTTGAGCGGCGGCAGGTCGATGGAGAGCCGCGGCCCGCGGCCCGTTTGTCCTTCGTCGATGGAGCCATCCGGGTGGAGAACGCGCACGCTCAGGACGCGCAGGTCTTCCGATCCAGGGAACGAGCGGAAGTTGCGACGGTCCAGCTGGCGGACGCCGGCTTCGGAGAGCACGCGCTCGACGGTGCGTCGGTAGCGTCGTGCTTTGCCGTCTGCGCCCACCTTGACGACGCGGCGGTTGAGGAGCACCTCCCGCGGGGCGTCGGCCGTGTCACCGTCTGTCATCGGCTCCCCTTGCGGGTGCCTCGCGGCGATCGCTTCGACGGGCTCCGCGAAGGCCACGTGGAAGTCGTCGCCTGCGGTCACTGCTCCCGCGCCTTCGGCGGTGGAGCGTAGGTACGTCAGAAAACGTAGCTCGTCCGCGTTGGACGGCTCGTACTCGCAGGACTTCGCGATCGCTTCCATGGCGCCCTCCTGGTCACCCAGTGCGAGGAGCGCTCGGCCGCGCCACGAAAGCACGATCGACGACTCCGGCGAGAGCTCCAGTGCCTCATCGAAGAACTCGAGCGCTGCTTCGCTTGCGCCCACTGCCATCAATCGGCGCCCTGCCCCCAGTCGAAGGCTGATGTCGTAGTTGCGTTCTCTGAGCCGTTCCCGAATCAGAAGGGCGATCGCGTTCGGGTCGATGGTACCGGTCGCCAGCTCTGCGGCCTCGCGCAGGTAGTCCTGCGCGCTGAGATCGCCTGCGGCTGCGGCGATCTCCACCAGCCGCGCTGCGGCGGGTTCGTGGGCGGAGAAGTAGCGGCGCAGCCCCATGCATTCCTGCGGCCACTGCTCCATCGCTGGATCCGCTGCCAGGCGGGCTGCCGCGCGGTCGGCCAAGGCGTCCTGCCCCATCGCGGCCAGGTAGTCCACTTGGTCGAGACGCGCGAGGACGGAGGCGGGGTGCGCCTTGAGCGCTTCTTCGGTGAGGTCCAGTGCGCGCCGGGCCAAGTCCTGGGACTCAAGGGTGAAGGACGCGTACCACGACATGAGCTGGGGCAGGGGTCCGTGCCGCTCGATGGTCTGGTTGAGGACGTCGAGCCAGGGGTTGATATCCTCTTCCACGTCGAGGGCCCCCTCGATGCGCATCGTGTCGAGCATCACCATGGCGGCGGCGAGCGACGCGGGGTCGGCCAACAGCGCACCCTTCGCGTCTTGGTTGCCCGGACGCTCCTTGCGGGGAATGCTCCGGCTCCGAGCGCTGAGGATGGCGCGCGAAGCGACCGACTGCGAATCGGTCTTCGACGCGTAGAACGTCCGCGCGCCGGGCGCAGTCGTGCCGGTTCCCCGGCGCAGCCTTCGGCCAGGGTCCGTCAGTTCTAGGGGAGCCGCTCCTTCGGGTGCTGTGGGGGAGTTGGCGACATCTAGCGGCGCGCCCGTTTCGCCGTCGACCAGGCGCGCGGCGAAGGCCGGCCGCTCATCCTGGGCTCCGACCTTGAGGACGACCTCGTTCCAACCTTCGTCTAGCTGGACGGTCATCGCGTGGCCATCGGCGCCGAGTTCGTGGAGTCCGAGCGCTTCGTAGACCGGAACGCCGTTCCACCAAACACGCAGCTCCTCCGAGGCGCTGACCACGAACGTGGCGTAGCGGGTCTCGTCTGACTTGACCCACGTCCGCGCGAGCACGCATACCTGGCTGCTGGGATTCACCAGGGCCCCGAGATACACGATGCCGTCGTGCCCGGGCATCGGCGTCAGCCTCCAGTCCACGTCGCGCAGCTTGCCCGAGTACGGACCGTTCGCGGGATCCTTCTCCGCGGGGGTGGGCCGCGTCATGCCTCGGCCGCGTTCATTGTCGAAGGGGCCGACGAACTGCCAGCTCGTCAGCATGTTCAGCGCGCGCGTGTCCTGGCGCCGCCACGCGATCGCCGCGGCCAGCGGGGGGGCCGCTTCCGCTACATCGATGTCCGCGAGGGCGCTCTTCCAAAGGTAGGGCTCAGAGACAGCGGATGCGGTCAGCGCAATCTCCGTCTCGAGGGCCGCAGCCCAAGCAGGGTCCACGTCGGCGTCTCCGCCCCATGCCCCCTGCGCTTCGGTCAGCCTCCGCGCAACGGCGTCGAGCATGGCTGGGTGGTCGCCCATGGCCATGTGCCGTGCCAGTGCCTCGAGCGGAGTGGCGGTATCTGCGCCCGCGGGCGGAGCGTCCTGCGACAGGATCGGGAGCGACGAGCCGAAGCTGCCGGCGGCGAGCGCCACCGTGGCGAACGCGATTTGGAGAGGGTGGTGTCCCATAGATTGCGGTGCGATATAGCGGTAAGAGCGCGCAGCATAGCCGTTCCCCGCGTGGCCTACGTTCGATCCAGGTACGTCCGTTCGGGCGGTCCGTGGGATCCAAGGCGTCCCATCCCGATCTAGGAAGCGACCCAGAATGGGCGCGGGGGGCGTCCTCTGGCACGCCAGGCCGGGGTCCAGAATCAGATCGGGGCTCGGACATGACGCCATTGTGAAGTTGCATTGAGCGGCCATGTGGCCGGGGCCGATGACTCAGACACTCGGCCGCAGTTGCGGGAGTGGGGCACGGCTCATCGCGCGATGGGGTGGCTCACCGATGAACGCCTGCTGCAAACAACCTGCCTTTTAGCTCTTCGATGAATAGTCACCTCTCCCAACTGGTCTACGCCGCCGCCGTTTCAAGCGGACTCTTCCTCACAGCCTGCTCTGGGGAGAGCTGCACGACGGGCGCGGACGCCGTGACCGCCATGGTGGGCGTCAACCCGGGCATCAGCGGTGTCGCCGCGACCTCTGCGCCCGACACGACGATGACGGCCGCTATTGAGGCCCTGAAGAAGAGGCAGCTCAGCACCTTCCTCGGCACGGTGATGACGCCGAGCGACCTGGACGGAATGCGCCAGAGCTGGGCAGAGGCGAAGAAGGAGGAGCTCAACCCCGACGAGGACGCGCAGTTCCAGGCCTTCATGACCATGGCCACCGCTGAGGGGGCCGAGGACACGCTCTTTATGATGGTCAAGCCGCACCTCAAAGAGGCGCAAGAGCAGGTCGGGGGCATGGCTCAGATGCTTCCGTTCATGATGGCCGGCGCGCTTCAGGACGCGAATGTCCCCCAGGAGACCCAGGCCATGCTCGGTGACGTCGCCAAGTCGATCACGGATATCGACTTCGGCAGCGAGGACAACGCGCGACGCGCCATCGGCATCTTCGTCAAGACGGCCCGCGCTCTCGACGTCAAGAGCGGCAAGGAGATTCAGTCGCTTAGCTTCGACGAGGTCATGGGCCGCGTCGACACGGCGTACGCCGGCGTCATCGATATCCTCGGTGTCTACGGCCTCTCGCCCGAGGGCATGATGAAGTCGATGAGCGTCAAGACCGTCTCGACGGAAGGCGATCTGGCCCAGATGGAGCTCACGTTCAGCCTCTTCGGCATGGACCCGGAGACGGTCCCGTTCGAGATGGAGCGCATCGATGGTCGCTGGTACCCAAAGGCTCCCGAGAAGGATGACCAAACAGCCACTGGGCTGGCGCGCTGATCGGGCGATCCGCGGCAATCTAGTCAGCGAGCGCCGAGGGGCCGCCGTTCCGCGAGGGACGGCGGCCCCTCGGCCGTTGGGCCGGCCCTCGGCGCCAGGGGCCAATAATCCCCGAGTCGCCGCCCCAAGCCCGGCGCTAGGCCCCTAGGCTCTCCGGCATGACTGAAGCAAACACCATCGCCGACGGATCAGTCGTCACGATGCACTACAAGTTGGCTCTCGATGACGGTCAGGTCGTGGATAGCTCCGAAGGCAACGATCCCCTCGCCTACCTGCACGGGTCGGGGAACATTGTGCCAGGTCTGGAGTCCGCTATGAACGGCAAGCAGGTCGGCGACAAGTTCGACGTCGCCGTGAAGCCGGAAGAGGGCTACGGGACGCGCCACGAAGAGGCGGTGCAGACCGTTCCCCGCGGCATGTTTCCCCCGGACGCCCAGCTGGAGGCCGGGATTCAGTTCCAGGCCACGGACGAGGAGCAACGCCCCGTCATGGGCACGATCAAAGAGGTGGCCGACGAAACCGTCACGGTGGACTTCAACCACCCCTTGGCGGGGCACGTCCTGAACTTCTCCATCGAGATCGTGGAGATCCGCGTCGCCACGGAAGAAGAGAAGGCACACGGTCACGTCCATGGCCCCGGCGGCCACGACCACTAAGGGACGCGATTAGCTGCGCTTGATGACGCCGAACTGCAGCGACCGATAGGTCCTCAGTAGTACGGACGTCGTTGGCACCGGAAAGTCCAGGGGCACCTTCACGATGGGGGTGCTCTTTTCAAAGGGTGGTTGTACGGGAGAGAGGAAGTGTTCGGCCCAGAGCCTGGCCGGGGCGCCCACGAGGATCTGCTCCGGCGCTCCATGTTCCGCCCAGAACCTTGAGAGCCGACGGTTCGTTTCCTCGATCATGGCCTTCGCATTCTGTAGGCGCAGCCGCGAGCCATAGCGTGACTTGCCCTTCGTCGCCAGGAACGTAGGTTGCGCGCGTCCTTTGCCGCGTACGACGTAGCGCTTGAACGCCTTGGTCGCCAAGGGTTCGCCGCCTTCGAATATGGCCAAGGCGACCGCGCCGGCTTGGGCGAGGATCACACACTGCTTGGGTAGTTCCGTCGGGTAGCTCCGGAGGAAGGTACGCAGATCGTCGTCACCCCCTCCCTCTGCGTTGCTTTTCTCTTTCTGTCGGCGGGCGAACGCCGCGGCGCTGTCATCCTCGACGGTCGCGCGTAGCCGAGCTGGAAACGGAACGACGGCGGGCGGGACCACGGTGACGGTCTCGCCGCCCGCATGGATTTGGCCCTCGAAGATCAGTCGCTTGGGGTCCAAGCGAAAGCGCGCTTCCTCGACCAAGATGCCGAGGCGCGTTTCCCCGTCCGCCCAGTGGAACGTCTCTATTGACTCGGAAGCCACGTATCCACCAGCCAAAGGCCATCGACGTTCTTCGCCAGTCCTATGCGAACGCGGTTCCCGTAGATGGATTGTCCCTCGGGGGGCGTGAGGGTGCCCGACACGTAGCCGCTCGACTTTGGTTCGAGCTCGAAGGTCGTACCGCTTGGGATGAGCGGCGTCTCGCTCGACTTCATCCAGCGGCCGATGTCTTTCGCGACGGAGCTTCGCTGAAGAGGGAGGCCGCCGTCCATCGCGACCGTGTCAGCGAGGAACGGCGCGAGGATCCTCGGGTCGTCCTGCGCCATCGCGTCGAGGAATCCCTGGGTCATAGCGGCGGACTCGAACCGGGGCCTTGCGCCGTCCCACCCCAGGGCGGGCTTGGCGTCCCAGTCCATCACCGAGATCGCCCCGAAGGCCATGGCGTGCTGCCATGGCAGCTCGTCGGTCTCGGCCGCGAGCTTGAACCCGTTGGCGGCCATCTCCGCGATGATCTGGGCTTTGTCCATCTTGTGCTCGGGCTTGATGGGGACGCTTCTGTCCTCGGCCCTGAACTCTACGAGGACGACCACGCCATCCTCGCGAAGCGCTGAACGTACGGCGCGGAGGACCGACGTTGGATGGGAGAGTTCGTGGTAGACGTCGACCATCAGCACGAAGTCGCACGACTTCGCTGGGAGGTTCGGGTCATCCACGGTCGCCAGGATGGGCTCTAGGTTGAGCGGCGTTCCGCGCTCCAAGGCCTCGTCGGCCGCCCGTTCCTTTAGGAACTCCAGCATCTCGGGCTGCAGGTCGACGCCGTAGACCTTGCCCTTTGGTCCCACTGCCGCGGCCAGCGGAAGCGTGTGGTATCCGTTGCCACATCCAAGGTCGGCCACTGCGGTGCCCGGCTGGACGTCGAGCCAATCCCGCAGCATCCGCCCGTTTTCCTCGTTTTCGCGGGTCTCACGCATGAGCCATTTGGCCCCGCGCCAGTGCATAGTCTGCGCGACCCTGCGTCCCATATAGACGCTGCGACCCTCGGGGGCTGCTTCGGGGTTTGGGCTGCCCTCTGACAGTGCTTTGCGGTCTTGCCCGGTGCCACCCTCCTGGGATAGAGGGAGGTTCCTAGCGGAGACTAGGAATGTGACTAGCGCGACCGCCGCAGTCCATCGACCTTGCATGTTTGCCATGGGTCCAGTGTAGGGAGCCGGTGGAAGTCCGGGCTGTGATCCGGTGCCCGGGCTGACGGAGTTATCGGTCCTCGGAAGTGAATCTGGCGGTTCTACTCACGGCCGTTTGGGCCTATCATCTCTCCCTTACACTCTCTCAGAACCTTCGACCCCCCCCATCTCTCTGCTATGACCCGCGCATCTGCACGTCACATCCTTGTCCCCTCCGAAGAGAAGTGCCTCGAGCTCAAGAGTCAGATTGCCGGTGGCGCTGACTTTGCGGATCTTGCCAAAGAGCACTCCACGTGCCCCTCAGGGAAGA
Source organism: uncultured bacterium (assembly GCA_938030175.1). Classification (GTDB taxonomy): domain Bacteria; phylum Planctomycetota; class UBA1135; order UBA1135; genus Saltatorellus. The sequence continues at coordinate 13,051 of CALHGQ010000249.1, forward strand.
GCGGCGGAGCACTGGGCGAGTTCGGACCCGGCCAGATGGTCAAGGAGTTCGACACGGTCGTCTTCAACGAAGCCGTCGGCGAAGTCCACGGTCCCGTGAAGACCCAGTTCGGCTACCACCTGCTTGAGGTGACGAGCCGCTCGTAGTCCCGCAAGCGGGACCACGCGAGAGGGGGAGCTTCGACCGGCGTCGAAGCTCCCCCTCTTTGTTTCGGCAGCCCGGGACGTTCAGCCGCCAGCGGCGGCGATCTGATCCTCGATGGCTCGCGAGATTGGCTTGCCCGCCTTCGACTTGTAGACCTTTGGAGCGACGTACCCGAATGCCTCCAGGGTGACGACCTCCTTGCCCACGGGCGCAGGCAACGAAGAGGGGTCCCCGTTGACCGAGTTGAACTTCTCGACGCCCTCGGAGATGAGCCAGTCACGGAAGGCCACGAAGTTGGAGTCGGTGCAGTTCTTGATGAAGGCGTCGGCCACCGCTCGCAGCGAAGGCTTGTTGGCCCGTTCGATCACCTCCGTGTAGCGCTCATGGAACATCGCGACGTCGAGGGGCTCGAGCGCCCGCAGGATGTTGGTGAGCTCGGCGGGTCGCAGGAACATGTCGCCCTTGGACGCCCGCTTTGCGTCATGGACCAGCTCCCAGAAGCGCGACTCGTCCATCACCGCTGGCCCCTGCTCGATGACTTCCTCCCTGGCACGCGCGGCCTTTGCGTTCTGGATCGCCTGGTAGGCAATGAAGACGATCACGATCGCAGCGGCGCCGCCCGCGAGGAGCCAGCCGTTGACTTCGACGGCGCCGTCTTGGAGCGCCGCCATACGGAGGAGTTGAGGGCCGAGATCGGCGGGCGCGTCGACCGCGCAGGAGAGAGCGAACATGTCCCTCATATTCGCCACTGGGCAGCCGGGGTCGACCCTAAGACTCTCGCAAATTCAGCTTTTTGGGGGGCGCCGAGGTCTGGAGCGCCTCGATGGCGCTGAGTCGCTCCTTCCCCGCCGTCGAGCCCGCAAGCAGGCCGTCCGCTTACTATTACCCGTGGTAGCCCGCTAGCAGGCCGTCCACGTACCTTTACCCGTGGTAGCCCGCTAGCAGGCCGACCGCGTACTTTTACCCGTGGTAGCCCGCTAGCAGGCCGTCTGCGTACCTTTACCCGCGGTAGCCCGCTAGCAGGCCGACCGCGTACCTTCCCCGCCGTCGAGACCCGCGGTAGCCCGCTAGCAGGCCGTCCGCTTACTTTTACCCGCGGTAGCCCGCTAGCAGGCCGTCCACGTACCTTGACCCGTGGTAGCCCGCTAGCAGGCCGACCGCGTACCTTCCCCGCCGTCGAGACCCGCGGTAGCCCGCTAGCAGGCCGTCCGCTTACCTTTACCCGTGGTAGCCCGCTAGCAGGCCGTCCACGTACCTTGACCCGTGGTAGCCCGCTAGCAGGCCGACCACGTACCTTCCCCGCCGTCGAGACCCGCGGTAGCCCGCTAGCAGGCCGCCGGCTTACCTTTACCCGTGGTAGCCCGCTAGCAGGCCGTCCACGTACCTTGACCCGTGGTAGCCCGCTAGCAGGCCGTCCACGTACCTTCACCCGTGGTAGCCCGCTAGCAGGCCGTCCACGTACCTTGACCCGTGGTAGCCCGGTAGCAGGCCGTCCACGTACCTTCACCCGTGGTAGCCCGCTAGCAGGCCGTCCACGTACCTTTACCCGTGGTAGCCCGGTAGCAGGCCGACCGCGTACCTTCCCCGCCGTCGAGACCCGCGGTAGCCCGCTAGCAGGCCGTCCACGTACCTTTACCCGCGGTAGCCCGGTAGCAGGCCGACCGCGTACCTTCCCCGCCGTCGAGACCAGCGGTAGCCCGCTAGCAGGCCGTCCGCTTACTTTTACCCGCGGTCGCCCGCTAGCAGGCCCGATGATTTTTTTTTTTTTTTTTTTTTTTT
>CALHGQ010000250.1 GCA_938030175.1 uncultured bacterium
GACTCGTACAACGCCTTGCACCGATTTCTGGGCATGTGTAACTTCTACCAGAGGTTCGTGCCCGCGTGCGCCACCATCGCGGCCCCCCTCTACGACTTGATCCGCCGCAAGAGCCGCAAGCTGCCGTTTGAGTGGACGGACGCCCACCAGGACGCCTTCGTTGGCGTGCGCGACTCCCTCGTGAACTCCGCCGTGCTGGCGTTCCCAGTGCGCGGAGCGCGCACCCGCCTCGTGGCCGACGCCTCCAACATCGCCGCCGGCGCCGCTCTGGAGCAGCTGGTCACCGTCGACGCCACCGGCGACACGGCCTGGCGCCCCCTGGCCTTCTTCAGCGTCCGCTTCCGGGACACCGAGCTCAAGTGCTCGGCCTACGACAGGGAGCTCCTCGCCATCAAGTTCGCGATGAAGCACTTCCGGCACTACATCGACAAGGCCAGCTTCCACGTCGTCACCGATCACAAGCCGCTCCTCGCCTTGGCCAGCGCCGACCTGTCCGACAAGCCGCCCAAGATCGTGAACGCCATTCGCTACATCACGGAGCGGTGCTCGCGTTTCGAGCACACCTCCGGCGCGTCCAACTTCGTGGCCGACGCCTTCTCGCGCGCGCCTCCCCCGCCGGACGACTTCGACGCCGATGAGCCCGCCCTGGCGCTGCCACAACCCGGCGCCCGCGCTGGCGCACACGTGGGCCTCCTCACGCGCAGCTCTCTCTACAACGACATCGCCGAGGCGCAGAAGCAGGACGACGAGTGCCTCCACAGCGGCGCCAGTCTTTGGCACCCGATCCGCGATGGCTTCGAGCTGCACGAGGTGCCCGCCGGCGGCCACATTCTCTGCCGCGCGCCACGCGAGCCTGGTCTGCCGCCTCGGCCGGTCGTCCCTCTGCCAATGCGTTTCCGGGTCTTCAAGCACTTCCACTGCCTGTCCCACATCGGCATCCGCGCCTCCCGGAAGCTCATGCGCGACCACGTGGTCTGGCACGGCATGGCCGACGACATCGGACGCTGGGTGCGGCAGTGCGCCGACTGCGGCGCGTCCAAGGTCACCGTTCGTGACCGGCGCGCCCTGGGCACGTTCACGCCCCCGGACGCCCGCTTCGCCGCGCTGCACGTGGACGTGGTCGGCCCGCTTCCGCCCTCCCGTGGCTTCGAGTACCTGCTCACTGTGGTCGACAGGTACACGCGCCAGGCCATGGCCTTTCCCATGCCGCGTGCCACCGCCGACGACTGCGCCCGCACCTTCGTCAACGGCTGGGTCAGCACCTACGGCGCCCCGGCCTCTGTCACCACCGACCGCGGCACGACCTTCACCGGCAACAAGTGGCAGGAGCTCATGAAGCTCTTGGGCGCCGAGCACCACACGACCACCAGCTACCACCTGCAGAGCAACGGCTTGGTGGAGCGCTACCACCGCGCGCTGAAGGACAAGCTCCGCGCCAAGCTCGTGGGCGACGACTGGGCCGACGTTCTCGGCCTCCACGCCCTCAGCTGCAACATGGCCATCAAGCGCGACTTGGGCATGAGTTCTGCCTACCTCACCTTCGCGTCCGCCCTGCGCGTCCCCGGCGCCTTCTTCGACGAGCCCATCGACGGCGTCGACCCGGCGGACTTCGCGGCCTGGGCCGCGAACAAGGTGGCTTCCTTCAACTACACGGCCCCCGCGACGCACGGCACGCGCGTGGACCGGCGCCTGACCGCCCTCGAGACGGCCGAGTACGTCTTCGTGGAAGCCCCGCCGGTGCGCAAGACGCTCCAGCGCCCGTACCTGGGCCCCTTCAAGGTCATCGCGAGGCACGGCCGGCACTTCACCATCGACCGCAACGGCCAGTCGGACAATGTGTCCACCGACAGACTCAAGCCGGCCCCCGCGGCCGACGTTCTCACCGCGGAGGGCCCGGTCGTCGCCGTTTCTGCCTCTGGCCGGCCGATCCGGCGCCCGGCACGCCTGCGCCCCCTCGGCCCGTACGGCTCGCCCACGCCGACTCTGACCGAGCAGTTGGCGCACGCCTTGGCCTTCCGGGAGCGCGGCGAGCCTCCGGTCGCCCTCGACGCCCCGATGGACCTGCCCGACGACGACATGCACGACGTGCACACTGGCCCCCTCCTCGCGGCCGTTCCCCCCACGGACGACAACTACGTGCTCCTCCCCCCAGGCCCGGACTTCCGGCGCTGGTCCTTCCAGGTCATGGGCTAGCGGAAGTACGCCGCGCCGCGCGATAGGGGGGGGGTAATGTAGGCCGCTCAGGCCGGCGTCAGCTGACACAGTCGATCAGCTGATAGTATGCTGACAGTCAGTCTTCCTTATCCTGTTCAAGTGATGAATACACAGATTCGTTCTCTCTCACACGCTCTTTACTATCGCGTTATTGTTAGTGCCACGAGGCACTACACTGGTGACCCCGATCGTCAAGGACTTCTCCGCCGGCGCACCGACCCCGCGCCCGACCTCCGGCGCGCCCACGTCGTCACTGCGCCGTACTTCGCTGCCGCTCGCCTCACACGTGGTTCGTCACCGTTCGCGGCGCCCACGTAGCCGATCTGATCGCGCCCATCCTCCTTCACGATGGCCGGAGACGACGCTAACGACGCCCCCGCCGACAACGCCGGCGACGTCGCCGCGGCGATTGGCGCGGTGGCCGTCAAGATCCCCGAATTTTTCGACTGGAACGTCGCCCTCTGGTTCGCCCAGATCGACGCCTCGTTCGACTCGGCCAAGGTGGTGCACTCGCGCACGCGCTTCGACCACGTGGTGTCCAAGCTCAAGCCGGCCATCGCCGCCCGGGTCGCGTCCCACATCCAGAACCCGGACGCCAACGACCCGTACGGCGTCCTCAAGGAAGCGCTCATCAAGGCCTGCGCCCCCACGGACCAGCAGCGCGTCCAGCGCGTCCTCGGCGCGGCCCTCGGCGACAAGGTGCCCACGGCCCTCCTGCAGGAGCTCATCACGCTCTGGCCGGACCCGGACCCAGAGGAGAGCCGCGTCTTCAAGGCCATCTTCATCGGCAAGATGCCCGCCGCCCTGCAGCCAACCCTGGCGGCCATGCGTGGAGGTGACGTGACCGGCCTCGCCGAGTGCGCCGACGTCATGGTGGCCCAGTGGCGCGCGGCTCAGCCCGCCGCGGTGGCCCAGGTCTCCGGCGCCGGCTTCTACGACGACCCCGCCCAGGCCTTCGCCGTCGCCGCCCGGTCCTCCACCGCGTTCCGGGGAGGCCGGGGCGGTCAGTCCAGGCCGCGGCCCAAGCCCTCCGGCACGCGCCAGGCCAGCGGCGCCTACCTCCAGGCCGACGGGCGGCTCCTGTGCGTCTACCACGCCACCTACGGCGCCCAGGCTCGCCGCTGCGCGGCCCCCTGCGCCGAATCCCGCGCCTTGGCCACCAACGCCAACGCCGCGCCGTTAAACTTCCAGGGCAGCGCCTAGAGGGCGCGCGCTGCCTCACCCAAGCCCTCGCCCCGCACGACGTCCCGGTTGACCGGCAGTTTGGCGACGACTACAGACCGGCGGTGGCCGCGCTCGACTTCACCGACCGCC
>CALHGQ010000251.1 GCA_938030175.1 uncultured bacterium
GCTCAGCTACTGCATCGAATGTGGCGCACAGTGCGAGATGTTCTCCGAGAAGGACCGCCTCGCCTTCCAGGCCAAGATGGCCGCCCGCAAGCCCAAGGGTGGACGCCCCCGCAAGAACGCTCGCCGCGAGGCCGCTGCCGCCGGCCGCGCCGCTGCCTGATCAGCACACACCGCACAACTCTTCTCAGACGCTCCGCCTCGACCTCTCTCTCTTCTCGCGCTCTTCTCTCGACTCTCTCTCTCTTCTCTCATAGGTAAGGTCTACTCAACCTTCCCTAGCGCCCACGCCCCGAGTTTCGGTTCTCAAAGCGTGACGCACTGAACGCCCGCTCCTTGGCCCTGACGCCTAAGGAGCGGGCGTTCGCCATTCCGGTCGGTCAGAACGACCCATCGCTGATCAGATACCATGGGGAAAGATGCTTCAACGCCTCGCTGTTGCGTCAGCGCTTGCCCCAGTGTCACTAAGCAAAGCTCGTCCGCTTCAACCCGAACTTCCCACCTTCATGAAGCTCCCCCCTTACTTCTTGATCCTCGTCAGCGCAGCGGCGCTGACCGAGCCCCTCGCCGCCCAGCCGTTCACTTCCCGCGTCATGGTTCCCATGCTGTCGGCAGCCTACGACGTCATCGCTGCCGATCTCGACGGGGACGGATTTCAAGACGGCATCGTTTCTGCCATCTCGACCCAAAGCGTGCGATGGTTCAAGGGTTCTCCGCTAGGCCCGGCCGCCCCACACGTCTTTGTCTACGACGGAAACTCCTGGAAGTCTGAGCTAGACGCCGCAGACATGGATGGCGATGGCGACATCGACGTCGTTTCCATAGAGACCCTCGGCAACGCAGTCACGCTGCACGAGAACCTCGGGTCCGGCGTCTTCGCGTCCGAGATCTTTCTGTCGACTGATCACCAGAGGCCACACGCGCTCGCGGTCAGCGACATCGATGGTGACGGAACTCTGGACGTTCTGGTTTCATCTACCCTCGACGATCGAGTGACGTGGTATCGCGGCCTTGGCTCCCTGGCATTCGCTCCGGGTGCCGACCTCCCAGGCACGAAGTCACGTCCCAAGGACGCTTTTCCGGTCGACCTAGACGGCGACGGCGACATGGACGTCCTCTATGCATGCTCCGGCAGCGACGAGGTTGGCTGGTACGAGAACACGGGCGGAAGCACATTCCTGCCCGCCGCGACGATAGCCAGCGGTATCAGCAACGCTGGCCAGATCAGGCCTGGCGATTTCGATCATGACGGCGACCTCGACCTCGTCGCAACAAGCATCGACGACGGCATCGTGCGAGTACTCCTGCGAGACGGGATGAGCTTCGTGATGCAGCCTCCCATCGTCACAGGCGCAGGGGGAATCACCGAAGTCAAGCTTGTCGACATCAACGGCGACCGCCAGCTGGACCTACTCCTCAGCTCTAACTTCGCACTCTATGCGATCCAACTGTGCGTGGGCCAAGGCGACGGAACGTTCTCCCCGGCCGCGACGATTCATGCTGAAGTCGGCGCCACCTACGGAATCTTGCGGCTGACTTGGATGGCGACGGGGACAAAGATGTCATGCATGCGAACTACAGCTCTGGCATCCACTTCTGGCTGCGGAATGACCTGACGAGCTACAGCGGAGTGGGCGTCCGAACTTGCTGGCCCGCTGAGCCCAACGCGTCGGGGCAGCCAGCCACGCTCGCGGCCATCGGCAGCCTCGCCCTCGCCGACGACGACCTGCGGCTCGAGGCCTCCGGCCTGTCGCCCTACAGCTTTGGCTACTTCATCACGTCCCGCACCGAGAACGAGGTATTCCCCGTCGCCAACTCGGCGGGGCGCCTCTGCATTGGTCCGAGCATCGGGCGCCAAGTCGGCGGCGTCATCCTCAACTCAGGCGCATCTGGCGCCTTCGGGGTCGACGTAGACTTGGCGGCGATGCCGACCCCGGCGGGTCCCGTTGTCGTCCTTCCAGGTGACAGCTGGTCGATGCAGGCCTGGTTCAGAGACGCCGGGCCCGTCCCGAGCTCGAACTTCTCAGATGCGATTCGTCTACAGTTCGAATAGCGCGCCGGTAGGGTACCGTGGCGCGTGCCCCACCCCGACGTGCTAGATCCCTTGCCCAACGCCTCCCCCATCCCGATCCTCGTTTCGGTCTGCCTTATCGCGTTGACCGGATGCGGAGGTGCAACTGGGAACCATGGTTCCTCAGATCGCGGTCCCTCGAACGGAGAGCCCGCGTCCGCCTCCGCCCACGAGCAGCCCAACGTCCTCGTGATCCTGGCCGACGACCTTCGCTTCGACGGTCTGTCCGCCACCGGGAATCCGTGGATCCAAACACCGGCCCTCGACCGGATCGCCACAGAGGGCGTCAACTTCGAGCGTGGGTATGTCACGACATCAAGGTGCTGCCCGTCCCGCGCCAGTTTCCTGACGGGCCGCTACGCCCACGTGCACGGCGTCCTCACGAACAAGCCGCGCGAGGACTTCCAAGAGGAGCACGTGACGTACGCGGACCGGCTCAAGGAAGCGGGTTACCGAACCGGCTACATCGGCAAGTGGCACATCAAGTCGAGGGGCCAAGAGCCTGCGCCCCGCCGCGGGTTCGATCGCTGGGTGAGCTACGAAGGCCCGGGCTCGCACTTCGATCAACCCTTCAACGTGGACGGCGAAACCGTCCCCAGCGAGGGGTTCCAGGCCGACCGGCTGACGGACTACGCCCTCGACTTCATTGGAAGCACCCCCAAGGACAAGCCGTTCTTGCTGGCCGTTGGCTTCAAGAACCCCCACGTGCCTATGACGCCGGCGCCGCGCCACGACGGGCTCCTGGACGACGCGGCCGTCGACCTCCCCCCCAGCGCCTATGACCCGCCGTCGGCTCTACCCGTCTTCTACGAGAGGCTCCGGCGCAACACGGATCGCAACCACGCGATCCAAGGCGCGGAGGAGTACGTCGAGGCCACTCGCCACTACTGGGAGCTCGTGCTCTCCATCGATGACAACGTCGCACGCATCCTCGCCCATCTGGAAGAGCGCGGCGACCTCGACAACACGGTCGTTGTCCTGACGTCCGACAACGGCCAGCTCCTGGGCGAGCACGGAATCCAGCAGAAGGGCGTCTCCTACGACCCCTCCATTCGGATCCCGTTTGCTGTGCGCTACCCGCCCATCACAGGGGCCGGCGGCCGCACCCAGAGCATCGCCCTAAACGTCGACCTCTTCCCGACGCTCATGGATCTTTGTGGCATCGCGAGCACCGACAAGGTGGATGGCACGAGCCTCGTTCCGGTCCTACGGGACCCGGGCCGCGTCCAGCGTTCGTCTTTCCTCTACGTGGGCCCCCAGTGGAACCATGATGCGATGAAGGAGCGAGCCGTGATCGACGGCGACCTCAAGCTGATTCAGCACAAGGCCGAAGACGGCGGAGAGGAAGTGCTCTTCGACTTGGCCAAGGACCCCGAAGAGCGACAAAACGTGATCGCAGATCCGGCCTACGCCGACGCGATAGGCCGGATGCGCGCGTTCATGCAGTCGGAGAAGGCGCGACTCAACCTCTAGCAGGGCGCTCGAAAAGGCCCTGTTAGACGATCGAGCCGCACCGCCTCACTCGGCGGTGTGCTCCGCCAGCCACTCGAAGAACACGCGGTGCCACAGCACGCCGTTCTGCGGTGACTGAACCCAGTGTCCTTCCTCGGGGAAGTAGAGGAAGCGCGACGGGATCCCCTGGACCTGGGCCGCGGTGAACGCTTCCATTCCTTGGGTCACGGGGACGCGGAAGTCCTTTTGACCGTGGACCACGAGGAGCGGCGCGTTCCAGTTGCCGACGTAGCGGTGCGGCGAGAACTTGTCGTAGTCCGCCTGCAGTTCCGGCGACGACCAGTAAGGCCCGCCCAGGTCGCGGTTCACGAAGAAGAGCTCCTCGGTGGAGCCGTACATCGACTCTAGGTTGAAGACGCCGCAGTGGGCGATCATCGCGCGGAAGCGGTTCTCGTGGTTGCCCATCAGCCAGTACACCGAGTAGCCGCCGTAGCTCGCGCCCACCGCTGCGGTCCGCTCCTTGTCGATGTAGGACTCACCGAGCATCGAGTCCGTCGCCGCGAGGAGGTCCTGCATCGCCTGGCCGCCCCAGTCGCCGCTGATCTGGTCGTTCCAGGCGCGCCCGAAGCCGGGCAACCCGCGACGGTTCGGAGCCACGATGACGTAGCCCTGGGCCGCCATCAGGTGGAAGTTCCAGCGGTACGAGAACCACTGACCGATCTGCCCCTGGGGGCCGCCTTGGCAATAGGTCAGCATCGGGTACGTCTTGGCCGGGTCGAAGTCCGGGGGATAGATCACCCAGGAGTGGATCTTCTTGCCGTCCGTAGCGTCGATCCAGCGCTCCTCGACCTTCGGGAGCTTGAGGTTCTCGTAGTGCTCGCCGTTGACGTCCGTCAGGACTTGGGCGTTTCCGTCGGCAAGCGTCATCACGGCCAGCTCGGTCGGACGGGTCATGTCCATGCGGGTCACGAGCGCGCGCTCGCCGTCCGGGAAGAGCTCTACGAGGCCCCAGTTGTACTGGCCGCCGGTGAGCTGCTTCGCCTCGCCGCCCTCTGCGGGCAGACGGAAGAGCTGGTTCGTCCCGCGCCACTCCGAAGCGAACATGAGCGCCGAAGCGTTCGACGTCCAGATCGCACCATGGACGGTCTGATCCAAGCTGGCCGTCGGCTCGACCACTTCACCCGACGCCACGTCCATCACAAGGACGCGGTTGCGATCGGACTCGAACCCAGGCCGCTCCATTGAGTGCCACGCCAAGCGCTTGCCATCGGGCGAGAAGAAAGGGTCGTTGTCGTAGCCTTCGCGGCCTTCCGACACGTTGCGCCGCTCACCGGGGGCGTCGAGCGAAACCAGGTACACATCGCTGTTCGTAGACTCCGCCCAGCGCTCCTCGTCCTTCATCGTGAAGGCGAGGCTCTTACCATCCGGCGCCCAGTTGTACTGCTCGGACCCGCCGAACGGCGGCACAGGGCTGTCCACCCGCAGGCCGTCCATCAGATCGACGGCCTCACCGGCCCGGCCTTCCTCGTCGATGGGCGCGACGCAGAGGTGCGTGTAGCTGTAGTCGTGCCACGCGTTCCAGTGGCGGTACATCAGCGAATCGATGATGCGCGCGTCAGCCTCCGGGAGATCTTCGTAGAGCTCTGTGACCTCCGGGTCGAGCTTGACGTCGACGGTGTAGGCGACGTGTTCCCCCGTCGGCGACATCTTGATGTTGTAGACGCCGCCTTCGACGTCGGTGATCTGCTTCACCGAGCCGTCGACGACGTTCAGCGACCATGCCTGGTTGGAAGCCCCGTCCACATCAGGACGGCCCCCGAACACAAGGCGCTCGCCAAAGGGCGTCGACGCGAACTGCAGCTCGCCCGCGCCGCGCCAACCCTCCAGGAGGGCCCGCGACTTGCCCGTGGCGATGTCGAGGACGTAGACGCTGGAGCGGCCCGAGTTCTTGTCTAACTCGTAGCTGCGAACGGAGTACGCGGCGTGGGTTCCGTCAGAGGAGAGCGTCGGGGAGCCGAGCCGGTTGAGGTCCCAAAGGAGCTCGGGGCTCATCAGCTGGTCCTGGGGGGACGCACTGACGGCGATGAGGAGTAGAACGGAATGGATCATGCCGCACAGGATAGCCTCGGACGCGGGCGAGGAGGCGCTCTACAGGAAAGTCACGCTCTCCGCACTCGAGAAGTTCGAGGTGGCGACTCCGCCCACCATGTCGCGGAACCAGTACTGGAAGGAGCGTGTTTCACCGGCCATAGCCGACACAAAGCCAGTGGGCACCGGGAGCATGGTGAGGTCCGGAGAGTACGACACCGCGCCCGTCGCCCCCGAGTCCAGGACGTCACTGTTGAACCGCCCGATCGGAGCACCCGCGATACACAGATTGCCCTGGCTTCCACCGGGGTTCTGCACGAGCCCAGTTCCTTCGGAGTGGATCACATAGCCGAGCGATGAGAGCGGCAGCGACGACACCTCGAGGGTCAACGCGTTGGCCGAAGCCACGGGGCTGCCCGTCAGACTCAGCTCGGCACCTACGCCCGTCGAGTTAGGCACGCCTGCGCAGATCTCGTCGCCAAAATCCCCTGGCGTCACGGCCACGGCGACGTTGTCGATGCGCACGTCGTAGTTCGCGTTGCTAAAGAAGAAGCCAGGCACGGCGCCTGTGATGCGCACCTCGTCGACGCCCGCGAGCACCGTCGCGAACGTAGCACCGGAGGGAAGAATCGGCTCAAAGGTCATCGGGTCCTCATCGCCGAATCCGATCCAGCCGGCCGGTAACGCGGCAGCGGTCGTGTCGCTGATCGTCACCGAGAACTCCGTCCAGTTGGCCTGTGCCGTGCTCGAGAGCGCAGGGAACTCGAAGAACACGCCGGAGGCACCGGAGGGGCCTTGGATGTCGCGGTCGACGAGGGCGATCCCGAGCGGACGCTGGATCTCTCCACCGAAGAAGTTGGTGATCGAAGCCACTCGGACGTCGAGGCTGAACGTGACGTCCGCAAAGCCAGAGTAGTCGCCGATGAAATTGGCGTTGACGGGTTCGGAGACGCCACCCGTGCGCAGCGACGGGAAGAAGGTCTGCAGGAAGACGTGAGCGTTGCCGTCTGGGTTGCCGCCGGCGGCTTCGAAGAAGAAGTTACC
>CALHGQ010000252.1 GCA_938030175.1 uncultured bacterium
TCCAGCTGTGGCACCGTGACAACGTCAATGGACAGTCCACGTCCAACCTGACAAGCGGCCTCGACTTCATGCTCGAGTAGCACGAATCGGTGCGCGGCCCAGCGGCTTCATCCAGAGGGGCTGAAGAAGCTGGGCCGGGCACCGTCAGCCTAGCGCTGCTTCGCGAGCCACTTCACAGCCGCTTGGAGCTGGGCGTCGTCGCCGCCCTTGACGAGATCGCTGGGCTTGCGCTGGACCTCGACGTCCACCTCGACTCCGTTGCCGTCGTAGAGCTTGCCGTCTGGCTGAAAGGACGCCATCGAGGCGCAGTTCACTCGGATGCCCGTCCCAGGAAGCCGGAAGTCCTCGCGGCGGGCGCTTCCGCCGCCGGTGGCCATACCCATCAGCGTGACGTTCGGGAGTGCGCCCAAGGCCGCCGCAAAGATGTCCGTAGCGCTGAAGCACGCGGCGTCCGTGAGGACGACCACAGGGCGGTCGTAGAAGTACTCAGCGTCGACTCCAGTTCGGTCGAGAACCAGGTAGTGCCAGTCGCTGAAGCCATCGGGAAGCTCCCACTCCGGTTGGAAGGTCTTCGCGAAGGATTCGATCGCCTCGTTCTGACTTGGCGTCCAGTGCGGGTCTCCGGCGCGATAGAGAAGGCGCGACCCGCCCAGGTGATCGTCATCGAACTTTGGGGCCAAGCGGTAGGCGGCGCAGTTGCCGACGACCGGACCGCCAGCTTCACCTATGAGGTAGCCCGCAAGCGCAGCGCAGAGCCCGCGCTGGCCCCCGCCGTTGCCGCGAACGTCCACGATGAGCCCGTGGGTGTCCTTGAACTCCGCCATCGATGCGTGCAGCGCAGGGATCAGCTCGTTGTTCATCTCCGCAAGGCGGAGAACGCCGATGCCGCCTTGGGCGCCGGCTGCTTCCTTGCCCTCGAGCTTGCGCGACTCGGTTCTAGGCCACGAACCGTAGATGGGCCTTCGCTCCTGTAGGGCGAGATCGACCGTCTTCTTCGAGCCGCCTTTCACTTTTGAGGAGAGCGTCAAGGACACCGAGTCGGAGGCTTCCATACCAAGCTCCCTGCGGACGGTCTCCATCTCTCGCATGGCCCGAAGAGCTCGATGTTGGATGAGCTGCGGACTCCCGGCGACCACCAAGGGTCGCATCGTGTCGACCCAATCGGTGATCGGCATGCCGTCGACGGCCTGCACAAACGGGCGCTTTTCGTCCAAGAGCCCCGACCGGTCGGGCTCGAAGGCGACGACACCACCGGCTGCCGAGTCCAGTAGGAAGGGGATTCGAAGGCCGCGCCTCGAAGGCGCCGCGGACACCACCTGAGCGTGTCCGTCGCCGAAGAGGCTGAGCACCCGTTGAAGACGGGTCGCGAGGGCCGCGACGTCAACCTCTCCCTCCAGCTCCTCGGTCACGCGGCTCAGCTCGGCATCGAGGTCGACCCCCTTAGTCTCGAGATAGGCGAACTGCGCGCGCAGCCCGTCGCCGAACGCAGCCACGTCGGCGAGTGCTGTGTCCAAAGCCACGCTCCGCGGAGCCCGAACGCGCGCCTCCATGGGTCGACCCGCGGTGGCGATCGCCCGCCGCTTCGCCCGCGTCATCGACACCGCGTCCAGCGAGATCGACTTTCCGCTGTCCAGCTCCACCAGCTCTAGCTTCGCCGCTTTGCCCACCTCGTGCCCGAGAAGATGCAGCGCCTCGCCGAGGTCTTCCCCAAATCGCTTCTTCCGCTGCCCAGGCCAGCGTTGGTCGCAGAACTCGAGCACGGACGCCACCGTCACGCCGTCAATCGATACGGGCTGGTACCAGGTCTTCCCGACCATGACCTCCGGCTGATCGCCCGACCACCTAAGCCCGTCAAAGGGAGAGACCTTGACGTCGTGGTCCTGGGTGGAGAGCGGCGCCGAGTGCCCAGGATGAGCGAATGATCCAAGCCCACCAAGGGCCCCTACGAGCAATGCGAGTGTCTTCATACCGCGATTACGCACTGCCCCCCGATCCCGTTTCAAGCGATAGGAGAAAACCTCCCGCGCTTCCCACAGCCCGACCCCAAGAGCGGCTGTTTGAGCCCTGGAGCCGCGCTGGGGCTCTCGCCTCCACCAAAAAAGGGCCAACGTCACCGGTAGGAACAGAGCGCGGCGGCGATGGATCCTTACTGGCCCGAATCGTCGTGGCCACCGCCCGGCGCTCGCCTCACGAGTTGATGTGGGAGACCCGCGCCAGCCACGTTCACGTCCCAGAGGCGCCTCGCTGCGCCCCGCCTCCGTCGGAAACAAGCATGTATTCACGGCCCCGATTCTCTCTGCTCTTCCCTCTCCTGCTTCTTGGCTCGGGGGCCGCCATGGGGGCGGCCCCCACTTTTCCCACGTGTCCCCAGGAGACCTGGCGGGTGCAAGCCAGCGATGGCGCTCAGTTCGACTACTTCGCATTCGAACTTGACGTCGACGGTCCCCTGGCGATTGTGGGGGCGGACAGCCACGACGCAGGACTAGAGCAGGGCGCCGCCTACGTGCTGGACTGGGCAACGGGTTCGGAGCTGCAGAAGTTGCTCCCGAGTAGCCCCAGTCCCTGGATGGCGTTCGGATGGGACGTGGCGATGAGCGGGACAACGGCCCTCGTTGGCGCCCCGTACGAAGACGCTGTCGCGGCATCGTCCGGCCGAGTCTATGTGTTCGACCTCTTGACGGGTACCGAGACGGCGATCCTCGAAGCCGAAGACGCCTCGTTCGGAGCCCGCTTCGGCAACGCCGTCGACATCGACGGGAACTACGCGCTGATCGGCGCACCCGGAGACACGAGTATCTCCGGCGCGGGGTACCTCTTCGACCTCACGACAGGCACGCAGCTATTCAAATGGGTCCCAAGCGACGCTGTCCCCTTCGGCTTCGATGGCTACGGCTTTCGCGTTGCGATCGACGGAAACTACGGAGTTGTGGCCCAGGTAGAAAGTGTCGCCGTCTTTGACGTCACCACTGGCAGTGAGCTCTACCTGCTGGACCGACCTGGCGTCTTCGGGAGGAGCGTGGCCGCCAAAGACGGACTGCTCGTCGTCGGGGCACCGTCTGACGGAGAACTCGGGAGCCTCGCCGGGGCGGCCTACGTCTTCGACCTGGCGACGGGGACGGAGTTGGCCAAGCTCTTGGCCTACGACGGGGCTCCGAACGACTATATGGGCGTTGGCGTGGACATCTCCGAGAACTACATCGCCACCGGTGCCTTCAATTCGAACGTCAGTGGTTTCGAATCCGGCGTGGCCTACCTCTACGACCGATCGACGTTCGAACAGGTCGCGAGGCTCGTGCCCAGTGACGGGGAAGCCGACAACCGGTTCGGGCGCACCGTCGCCATCAACGGAGAGAGCCTCTTCGTCAGCGCCGTCGGGTTCGACAACCGCCGGGGCGCAGCCTACCGATTCGATGTGCCGACCCTCGACCCTGGAAGCCCGTCGTGCTTCGGTCGAAGCTGCCCTTGCGGCACCGACGACCCGTCCGCGGGATGCCCCAATGCCACCGGCGGCGGCGCCCTCATGACGGGCTCAGGCTCAGCCAGTCTCGCCGTGGACGATCTCACCCTCTCAACGTCGATGCTCCCGGCCAATCAGTTCGGCATCTACTTCATGGGGAACCAGCACACCCCCGCGAGCCCCCTCGGGAACGGCCTCCTCTGCACCGGGGGCGACCTCTTCCGCTATCCGGTTCAGAACACAGGGTCTGGAACCGCTGACCTCGGATCCGGCATCGCAGCCACGACGTGTGCAAGCTTCCCAGCGACCGGCTGCATCACCGCTGGCTCGAGCTGGACCTTCCAGTTTTGGTATCGAGACGGCGGCAGCTCGTGCCCCGCGACGTCCAATAGCTCGAACGCGTGGACCGTGCTCTTCACCCCGTGAGCGACTGGGCCAGCCTGGTGCTCCGGACTCGGAAACGCCGCCCATCCGCGAGGCGGTTCCCGTAGCGTGATCGTCGGCCGTGGACATGGACTGCGCCCCGACAACAATCGCTCGAACAGCCTCACGAACAAAAGAGCGGGCCCCCACGCCCGAATGCGTGGGG
>CALHGQ010000253.1 GCA_938030175.1 uncultured bacterium
CCGAGCGCCGAGAGCGGTGAAGTCGCGGCTCCCGAAACCGAGGACATCGAAGTCTTCGTCCTGCGCGACGGTCGCATTCAGATCGAAGGCGAGATCGTGAGCCAGGACCGCATGGTCGAGATCTTCGCGCGCGCCTCGCGCGAGAACCCGGAGACCCCGGTCACCATTCGCGGCGACCGCGTCGCCCAGCTGCAGGTGGTCACCGACGTGATGGACGCCTGCCGCGTGGCTGGCTTGCGCGACATCGGCATCTCTACCGTCGACAAGTAGCCGCGGTCCTACCCTCACTTCATTCACTCAACGGAGCCTCTTACCATTTCCAACGAACCCAAGATCGGCGGACAGTTCTCTAAGAACGTCGTGATCGCAGTCAGCCTTGTGGCGGCTGGGTTCTTGTTTGCGTGGCTTCGCTTCCGGCCGCACCTCGGCACGGAAGGAGCGTTCACGGACGGCGAGCGCACCATCGAGATCGAGAAGGTGGACGAGCTCCGCTACGCGGTCTGGGATGCTCCGCTGCCGCACCTGGGCGAGGTGAACTCCGAGGAGCCCGAAGGCGCCCCCGTGCTTTCGCCGGACGGCCGCTACATGCTCTTTGTGTCCGGCGCGCGCGGCATCGGCACCGACATCTGGATCTGCGACCTCGACAGCCAGGGCAACGCGCTCGAGCCGCGCCCGCTCATCGGAGTCAACAGCTCCGCGGACGAGCTCGCGCCGTCGTTCTCGGCGGACGGAGCCCTGCTCTTTGCGTCCAATCGCCCGGGTGGTGAAGGCGGCCTCGACCTGTGGCGCTCTAACTATGATCGGGGTGTCTTCGGCAAGCCTGAGCACCTCGATGGACGCGGCCTGAACACGCCCGCCGACGAGACGGACCCGTCCGCGGTGCCGGGCTCCGACGAGATCTTCTTTGCTTCGAACCGGCTCTCCGCAGAGGAGAAGGCCGCGAAGCAAACGCGTCAGTTCGACATCTACTCGGCGCAGCCGCTGCCGATCCTCGGCGGCACCGAGGTGGTTTGGGAAGTCGAGCCGGTCGACGAAGTGAACTCGCCGTATGACGAACGGGACCCCTCGCTCTCGATCGACGGCCGCGCGCTGCTCTTTGCTTCGGATCGTGGCGCGACGCGTAGCTCGCTCTTCGGCCTGGGCGGAGACTCTAAGCCCGGCGAGGTGCCGCTCGGAGTGCGCCGCGCCGCGAGCGTGACGGACACGGACTTCGATCTCTTCCGCGCGGCGCGGACTCCCCACGATCACCCGGACCCCGAGTTCACCGCTGAGTGGCTGCCTCCGCGCCCGCTCGAAGGTGTCAACACCGATGCGTCCGAGCGTCACCCGCAGCCGACGACGGATGGCTTCGCACTGCTGTTCGCCAGGGGCGACGAGTTCACCGTGGACAGCGACGGACAGCGCACGGCGATTCCGGACACCGAGGTCAACTGGGACGTTTGGCGGGCGACCAGCCGTGAGGTTGTGCGCACCCCGGGCAAGCCGGTGGGGTGGCGCGAGATCATGGTGCTCCTGGGGCTCTTGCTCCTCGCCCTTCTCGCGGCCCTCGCCAAGCGCTGGCGCGGCATGGACGTCATCTACAAGGCGTTCCTGGTGTCGCTCCTGATTCACTTGGCGCTCCTCGTTTGGTCCCGTGACGTGGTTCCGGAGCCGGGCAAGGTCGAGATGCGCGGCGCCGACGAGAACCGCGTGCGCGTGCGCCTAGTGGAGGATCCGAACTCGCTGCGCGCCCAGATGAACGAAGAGCGCGGTGGCCGCGTGGAAGCAGCTCGCTCCGAGGCGACGGACGAGGCCAACCCCTCTCGCGCGGAGTTGGCAGAGACGACGCCCTTGGAAGAGCAGGCCGCACCCACCGCGATGGGGGCGCTGAGCCGGGCGGAAGCCGAGCTCGCTGCTGGCCCGACCCGCGCCGACACGTCACAGCCGGTGCGCGAGCTGAACGCCGACCGAGCCTTCGAAGAGTCCATCGCGCAGTCCCGCGAGGCGTTCGAGCGTAAGACCGGCGAGGCCGCTCCCATGAGCGTGGCCGCCTCCGAAGTGGAAGCTGCGCGCACCGAGCGAACCGCAGCGGAAGTGGCCCGGGACTCGGCGCTCGCGTCCGCCGACCCCAGCGATGCTCTGGAGAGCACCGAGGCGCCCAGCCTGGCTCCGATGGAGCGTAGCCGCACTAGTTCAGACTCCAGCACGGCCGAGCCAACTCGCCAGCAGGTGAACGTCGACCGGTCCCAGGAGGCCGCGGACGCGGGTCGCGCCCCGACGATCACGGGGCCCGCCCAAGAATACGAGCGTAAGACCGCCGATTCGCGCACCGCGTCCGATGCCCTCACG
The DNA here is from genome assembly GCA_938030175.1 of uncultured bacterium. Classification (GTDB taxonomy): domain Bacteria; phylum Planctomycetota; class UBA1135; order UBA1135; genus Saltatorellus. Next base: position 2,329 of record CALHGQ010000253.1, read on the forward strand.
GGCAGCGCTTCGGCCTCGTCGAGCATCGAGGGACGCAGCGCGTCCGAGGCGCCGACGCTGCAGGCGGAGGCGCCCGTCACAGCGCCTGCTTCTGGAGAGAGTCTGGCCGTGGCGCCGTCCGCTAGCTCAGAGCTGAAGCGCGCCAGGCGCTCGGAGTTCGTTGGGGGACCGGTGGCCCTTCCCACTGCACCTCCCACCTTGTCCGATCCCGGCCAGTCGCAGCGGCCCGTGGAAGTGGCCCTCGCGGGTCCAGCCGGAGAGGCGATCGAGCGCTCGACGGGCACCTCAGCCCCCGCCTTCGATCCCTTGGCCGGTGCGGCGGATGCGCCGTCGAAACTAGACCGTCAGGCCCAGGCCACCGGCGATCCTTCGGCGCCCGAGCGCGCGATTGGCGGCGGCACGAGCGCCTCGTCTGACCTCGCGTCGGCGGGTGACCTCGCGCCGACTGCGCTGACTCCCATCGGACGCGGGCGCTCGAGCAACGTGGAGCCGCCCGAGTTTGCGATGCCCGGTCGCTCGTCGACCAGCACCGACTTGGAGCGCTCGACAGAGCCGTCGAAGTCACGCGACGTGGCGGTGGCGGACGTCCAAGGCGAGCCCGCTCCCAACCCGGTGGCGCCTGACGCCCCGACGGGCACAGGGGACATCGTGGCGGACTTGGCGCCGACCAGCACTGGTCCTCTCACGCGCCGCGGGCGCGATGCTGCCGAGCCCGCAGGGCCCGGCCGGGTCGCTGCGCCGAACGGGCCGATCGGCATCGAGTCGGCCGGTCCTGCCGCCGTGGAGATTGCGGTGCCGGACGCGCCTCGCCCGGTGGCCGTCGTTCCTACGAACGACGTGGGGTCCGATCAATGGGACCGCACGCCGTACCAGTCGCGGACGGGCGAGCGCAAGATCGCAGCCCTCGAGGAGTACGGCGGGGGCGCGGAGACGGAGCGTGCCGTGGAAGGCGGGCTCGCTTACCTCGCGAGGCGCCAGCGCTCCGATGGACGCTGGGGTCGCAAAGAGATCGACGAGAAGTACGGTCAGCCCATGATCGGTAAGACCGGCCTTGCGTGCCTCGCCTTCATGGGAGCCGGCCACACGCCAGTCTCCACCACGAACTACTCGGAGAACGTCGCCAAGGGCATCCGATTCCTGACGAGCTCCCAGGACCCGGAGTCCGGTCACTTCGGCAACACGAGCTCCTACGGGCACGCGATCGCGACCTACGCGATCGGTGAGGCCTTCGCGCTCACGAAGGACCCCGAGCTGCGTGCGCCGTTGGTCCGCGCGGTCCAGCACATTATCAACAACCAGGTGTCGTCGCGGGATCCGCTGCTCGATGGCGGGTGGTCGTACTTCTTCCCCGACGGGCACAAGCTCGATCGGTGGCCACGGGCTTCCGTAACGGCGTGGCAGGTCATGGCGCTTGAGTCGGCGAAGCTCGGTGGGCTCAACGTGCCCGGGTCGGTCTTCTCCCGCGCGCGAACGTTCCTCGTGAACTCCTGGGACCCGTCCCGGAGCGCCTTCCGCTATAGCCACGATCCGTCGCGTCTGCGGTCGGACTACCCGGTGCTGCCGGGGTCAACGCCCGCGAGCATGTTCGCCCTGTCGCTCCTCGGAGCTGACATTGGAGCCGCTCAGTTCGGGCCCGCCCGCAGCTTCATCCAGGCGCGCGCTCCCCAGGGCTACCGCTTCTCGGGCGACGACGACTTCGTCTACAAGGCCCAGGGCAACCTGTACTTCTGGTACTACGGCACGCTGGCTCTCTTCCGCGCTGGCGGCGACGACTGGCAGCGCTGGAACGTCGGGATGAAGGAGACGCTTCTTCCGGCCCAGGAGCAGGACGGCTCCTGGCGACCGATCTCGATCTACGCGGGCTACGCCCAGGACTCGGACGGCGATCGGACCTATACGACGGCGATGAACGTGTTGACCCTCGAGGTCTACTACCGCTACTTCACGCCGCTTCTGAAGGTCGAGTAGGCGCGCGCCCAGGTTGGGACGCTCCTGGGGCCGCGCCCAAGGCGGCTACAAGTTGTACTCGTGGGCTCCGAGCGGGTCGGAGTCGCCGAGCACGATGAGGGCGACGACCGCCGCTACGAAGAGCAGGATCGGAACGAGAATCCAGGCCCAGTTTTCCTTGAGGAAGTCCATGTTTGCGCAGGGGAAGAGACGTGAACGCAGGGGGGATAGCGACCTGCGGCGGCCGCTACCTTAGAATCTGGCTCTCGCCAAGCGCCAGTCAGGGCCCGCATACTTTGCGCCAGCCTGTCTCGAATCGGATGCCCATCTCCTCCTCCGCCTGCCTTGCCATCCTCCAAGCCCAAAGCTGATCCATCAGCAGCTCCCCCTAGTTCCGGGGACCGGACGTCCACGTGGGCGAGGCTCGCCAAGAAGCTCTCGATCTCGATCGCGGCGCTCCTCGTGGTCGGCGTCGTCCTGGAGCTCGTCATGCGGGCCCAGGAGCCCGGGCCGTTCAGCTTTGTGGATCGCTACCCATTCTTGGAGTCGAAGGCCGACCTTCACATCCGCCACAAGCCCGGTTTCGTCGGGCGCTGGGACTCCACCTGGTTCGAGATCGATGACCGCGGCTTCCGCGGCAAGACGCGCCCGCTCACTTTCGGTCCGGACGAGGTTCGGATCGTCTGTCTCGGAGACTCCTGCACCTTTGGCAAGGGGGTGAAGGAGGAGGACACTTGGCCGCGGCAGCTGGAGTCGCGTCTTCGTGCCCAGGGTCTCGACGGCTCGGTGGTCCTGAACCTCGGGATCAACGGCGGGCATGCGCGGGTCTACGCCGAAATGTTCAAAGAGAACGTCCAGGAGCTGAAGCCGAGCCTCGTGGTCATCGGCTTCAACATCAACGACTTCCCGAACACGATCCGCGCCGTTGACGAGAAAGTGTTCAACCAGCGCAAGCTGCGGGCGCTCCTGCCCCAGGGCGTCCGGGATGTCTTCGGGCGGAGCGCGCTGTATCGGAAGATCCGGTCGGTGTACTACGACACGCAGAAGAAGCGTGACTACGCGGCATCCGAAAAGGTCGCGGCCCAGGCTGCGGAGGCCGGTAAGGGAACGCGGGGCGCTGACGAGAAAGTCTGGGACCTGCAGCGCGGGTACCTCTCTACCATCCGTGACTTAGCCGCAGAAGCGGGGGCCGAGGTTCACGTGTTCCTGTTCCCGTACGAAACGCAGCTGTTCCTCGACACGTTCGACCGCACGCCGATCGACACGCTCAGCGGAGTTTGCGATGACCTCGGCATGCCGTTCTTCGACCTGACGGATCGGTTTCGCGCGGCGGTGCGCAAGGAAACGCCGCCGAAGACCCTCTTCATCCAGGGCGATCGATACCACCCCAACGCGGACGGCTATGGGATCGTGGCGGATGTGGTGATGCAGGAGCTCGTCGCGACGGGGATGGTCAGCGTGCCCGGTGAGACCGAAGCGGCTGCTCAGAAGAGCGGCCAGTAGCCGGCTCGCCCCGAATTGCAGTACTCCGTTCTGTTCAACCCGATTGCGGGGCGCGGTCGGGCGGGCGCCGTGGCGGAGTCGGTCCAGCGTCTGTTAGAGGAGCAGGGGCACCGAGTGACGCTCCGAGCCTCTGAGCGCGCGGGGCACATCGCCGAGCTAGCGGAGTTTGCTGACGCGGACCGCGTGCTGGTGCTCGGGGGCGACGGCTCCTTGCGCGAAGCCGCTGGCGGCCTGCTCCGACGCGCGGACGATCCACCCGAGCTGGGGATCCTGCCCTTTGGTACCGGCAACGTGGTCGCCCGGGAGCTCGGGCTGCCGCTGGACCCCATCGCGGCGGCCGTGGAGATGGAGGCCTCTGACGCGACGCCGTTCGACGTGGGCTTCGCCCAGTGCGACGATGCCGAGCCCGAGGCGTTCCTGGCGATGCTCGGGATCGGCTACGACGCCGCGGTGGCGGGGCGGATTGGCCGATCGCGCGCTACGGCCCTGGGTGGGGCGGTCTACAAGCGGAGCGCTGGGCTGCTCTATGGCGCGGCGGGCCTGCGGGAGCTCATGGCATTCAAGCCCCCTCGCTTTGACGTCCAGACGGGAGGCCAGCCCGTGATGGAGTCGGTGGCGGCGGCGGTGCTCTCCAACACCGAGACCTACGGAAAGGGGATGGCCATGTCGCCGGGCGCGAGCGCGACGGACGGCCTCTTCCACCTGCACCTGCGGGTGTCGGCAGCGCCATGGACGGGTGCGCTCGCTTTGGTGGCGGCGCAATTCCGCAGGAGCGCTCCCGGCTGGGCGGTCAGCCAGGAGGTCGGCGACGGCTTCGAGTTCGTGGCCGCTGATGGTGCGGCGCCTTTCCTGTGGCAGCTCGACGGGGATCCATTGGGCTCGGCGCGGAGGATCGCAGCGACGATGCGGCCGGGCGCCCTCCGGCTGATCGGAGCTCCCTCGCCGGGTATCCCGTAGCGCCCCTGGTCTCCTGCAGCACCACTCTCCCCTCGGTGCCACTCTCCCCTCGGTGGGAGCGGCGCTCGGCAAAAAGGAAGCGGCGCCCTGGGTTGTGGGACCCAGGGCGCCAGAAGCAATCCTCTGTCGATCGCAGGGCCTGCCGACCTGCTCACGACACACAGAACTAGGCGCGGGGCTCCGTGCGGTAACCACTCTCTGGGAAGAAACTCCCCGGAATCTGACGATGCTGTTCGAAGCACGTGTTCCGTAAGACGGGAATCGGACGGAACACGCTTTGTTCGCCTCGCTGGTAGGGCACGCCCGGGCGCGGACTGATCTCAGGCATGCCCTCCCCTGTGATGGAGAGCACCGTTCACTGCTACCTCGACGGATAGGTGCCCTGAAGCGCGATGATGTAGTTGATGCCGATGGACGGCTGCATGTTCCCGTGGGGACGACTGCCACCCGTCTTCTTGATCATTCCGAGATTCATGACGGACGCGCCCTGGCCGGCATAGAGATCATCAGCGCCCGCCCGGTCTCCTCCGAGGAAGTTCCCCGCCGGCGTGCCGGCCGTACCCTGACCCGCTTCACAAGCGACTTGATGACTGTGGGCGGGGATCTCAAGCTCGGTTAGCGAGACACTCTCGCTGCCGAAGCGGCCTCCCAGGTGCCGAGCGGATAGCCCGGGGCCCTGCCCTGCATGTACCGGCGCGCGTCCGCGGAAGTCAGGAAGCGCAAAGGTCGTCCGCCCGTCGCCGCCGTAGGTCGTGCCGAGGATGGTGAAGAGCGGCTGATTGGCACTGATGGGGAGCTCCTGACCGTCGCAGAGCGCCCAGCCTCGTGGGGCGTAGTTGCCAGCGAAGAGCAAAATCTGACCGAGAAAAGGATCCATGGGGAGAGTCGCGATAGAAGAACTAGGAAACAGCCCAGCAAAGTGCCCGGCCTGAGGCCCACATGGCCCCAACACCCGGGTTCGCGACACCCCCGCCCAAACGTGTCACAAATTCCCACCCAATCCACCCCACCCTGCACCACCCGGAACCAGGTCCAAAACGGTGCAGCCCCCAGAACCTGCACCACCGGGAACCTGGTTCCGAACGGTGCAGCAAAGCAGTGCACCACCACCTAGCACCCCGCTAGTGGCAGTACCGCTC
>CALHGQ010000254.1 GCA_938030175.1 uncultured bacterium
GTACGACGATGAGCCGCTCATTCGGATGCGCAACACCTACATCGCACCGGGCGAGCAGGAACTCGACGAGATCATCGCCGGCATCGACGAGGGAATCATGGTCGACGGGCCCAAGAACGGTCAGGCCGACGCCAACGGAGAGTTCATGTTCGGCACGCTCCAGGCGTGGCCCATCAAGAACGGTAAGCGCGGCGAGCTGCAGCGCGGCGTCAACATCTCCGGCATGGCCTTCGACGTGCTCAACACGGTTGACGCGGTCAGCAGTGACTTTCGCTGGGACCTTGGCTCCGGCTATTGCGGCAAGGGCCAGCCAGCCAAGGTGGACGCGGGTGGCCCGTGGCTATCCTGCGAGATGCTCGTTGGGGGGCGTGACCAATGAGCGCCTCGACAGATTCAAGCGTCGCGGACGTTTCGGCGAAGCTCCAGGAACGTGCGGCACAGCTCATGGAGCTTGCCAAGAAGGCGGGCGCGGCCGAGGCGGAGGTCTACGGCTACGGCGGAACTAGCCTTTCGGCCAAGGTCGAGAAAGGCGACCTCGGCCAGGTACAGGCCGACGAAGGCACCAGCCTTGGGCTGCGCGTCATGATCGACGGGCGCTTGGGCTTTGCCTCGACGAACCAGATGCGTCCCGAGGCGCTCGAGGCCGTGGCGACCGACGCGGTGGCGATCGCCAAGCTCAGCCCGCCGGACGAGGCGAATCGGCTGCCGGACCCGAGCGTCGTCGAGGACGAGCAGCGGATGCGCCATCACCTCGACGATCGTGTGGCAGCTATCGACGTCGCAGAAGTCGTCGAACGAGCCCAGACCCTTGGTCAAACGGTCATCGGCCACGACGCACGGGTTTCCGTGGACCAGGCTTCGTTCTCGGCGGTCACCGGGGCTTCGGTGATTGTGAACTCCCGCGGGGTGGCCCAGTCCGACGAGGACGCGGCTTTGACGATGAGCGTCATGGCCCTCGCCGTCGACGGCGAGGAGACGGGGGGCTTCGACTATCGCGGGGCCGTTGTCCGCAGCGGTGCCGAAGTTGAAGCGGAGCTCCAGCGCATCGCCCGTGAAGTCGCGACCGCCTGCGTCGGGAACCTCGGGGCTACGACGGCCAAGACCTACAAAGGCCCGGTCGCGTTTGCGCCGTCCGCGTTCGCCTCTTCGTTCCTTGGACCGCTCCTCGGGAGCATCTCGGCGATCGCGGTCCAGCGAGGACGCAGCGCGCTGGCCGAGAAGATCGGAGAGCGCATCGCGCCGGGTTTGACCCTCATCGACGACCCTTCGGATCCCCGCATGGCGGGCGCGAGGGCATTCGACCGCGAGGGGCTCCCCGCGCGTCGCACCGCCATCATCGAGGAGGGCGTGCTCAAGACGTTCCTGCACAACAGCTACTCCGCGGCCGTCGGCGGCACGGTCTCCACCGGCCATGCCCAGGGTGGACCCCGGGGCGTTCCCGGGCTCGGCTGTCACGCCATGCGCCTCGACGCGGTCGGCCCGGACGCCCTCGACGACGAGGCCGCTCTCCTCAAGGCCCTCGGCACGGGTCTCTACATCCAGCGCTTCTCCGGTTCCGTCGACGCCGCCTCGGGCGACTTCAGCGGAACGGCCAAGTCGGCCCGCTGGGTGGAGAACGGCGAGGTCGCGCGCTCGGTCAACGAAGTCATGCTCTCGGGCAACGCGTTCGAATTGCTGAACGGCTCGACTCGGCTTTCGAAGGCCACCGAACGCGTAGGTGGGTCCAGCCAGATCCCCTGGGCGCTGGTGGACGGCGTCAGCGTGACCGCGGGCTAGCGGTCAGTCGGCCTAGGGCAGGGTCTCTAGGGCAGGCGACGCTCGGCGTCGCGGCCCAGGAGGCCAGGCTCGTGCTTGAGCCGCTGGTTCTTCCGCCAGACCTCCCCCGTCGACCAGCGCGGCGGGAGGAGTTGGCTCTCCCAGCCGTCGAGGTCACGCATGAGCGCTTCCACCAGAGCGGATTCGGCGCCGGCGACGTCGTGGAGCTCGCCGGGGTCGGTGGCGAGGTTGACAAGGATAGGCGGTCGCAGCGTGCCGTCCTCCTCGGTGATGCGAATGAGCTTCCAGTCGCCCTGCCGGATCGCGGCAGCGACCGCTCGCCTGAAGTAGAGCGTACGCGTCGTCGGTGCTGCGGCGCGTCCCTCCAGCCAGGGAAGGAGGTTCAAGCCGTCGAGGCCGTTCGGCTCCGTGCCGGGATCGCTCGAGCCATTCACACCAGCCGCGGCGAGCAGGGTGGGGGCAAGGTCCAAACTCGACACGACGGAGTCGAAGCGCTGGGGCTTGAGCCGAGCCGGCCAGTGCACAAGGAACGGGACGCGTTGTCCGCCCTCCCACTTCGACCCCTTCATGCCGCGCCACGGCCCATTGTCCGAGTGGTTGTTCGTGGCCCCGCCGTTGTCGGAGAGGAAGACGATCAGCGTGTTGTTGGCCTGGCCCGTTCGCTCGAGTGCCGCGCGCAGCTCCCCCACTCCTTCGTCGAGGGCCGCGACCATCGCCGCGTACTTACGGCGCCCGGGCTGCTCGATGGCGCCGAGCGCCTCCATCAGGTCCGGCCGCGCGTGCATGGGCCCGTGGGGCGCCGTGTAGGCCATGTAGAGGAACAGCGGCTTTGAATTCTCGCCATCGATGAGCGCCGCGCCTTCGTCCGTGAAGAAGTCGGTCAGGTAGTCAAACGAGCGCTCTGGCACGACCTCCCCATTGCGCTCGATGCGCTTGGTCGGCCCGGGCTCTTTCTCCATGGGGAAGTACGACCGCGAGCCGGAGAGCAGCCCACAGAAGTGATCGAAGCCCACCGCTTGAGGATGGTTGTGTTCTTGGTAGCCCACGTGCCACTTACCCACCGCTGCCGTGCGGTAGCCCGCCGCTTGCAGTCTCCCCGGCAGGGTGATCGTGCCAGGTAGAAGACCCATCTCCGGACGCAGGTTCATCTCGAAGCCTTGCCTTTGCTGGTAGCGTCCGGTGAGAAGCCCAGCCCGCGAAGGGGCGCAGACCGACGCGCAAACGTGCCCGTCCGTGCAGATGACGCTCTCGGCTGCCAGGCGATCGAGATGCGGCGTGGGGATGTCCGTGGCCCCGGTGAATCCAAGGTCCGCGTATCCGAGGTCATCCGCCACGATCAGGACGATGTTGGGCCGGGCCCCGTCGTCGGGAGAGGCCACTCGGATCGAGGGGGCAGCCGCGCAGGCAGCGAGAAAGGCTAGGAGGAGAACGAGACCCATGGGCGCCACCTTACTGGGCGACTGGGCTCAAGGCTGGGCTGGGTGCCAGGGTCAAGGCCGGCACGACGCGCAGGCCTCGTTCTCGTCAGAGGACGAAGCACAAAAAAAGCATCCCGTAGGCAACTTGGCTGCATGCGGGTCTCTCTCGTCCTCGTCAGAGGACGAAGCATAAAAAAGCATCCCGTAGGCAGCTTGGCTGCCTACGG
>CALHGQ010000255.1 GCA_938030175.1 uncultured bacterium
ATGAAGCCGTACCCGCCGAACACCTGGACCGCGTCGGTGGCGACCTCCATCGCCACGTCGGAGGCAAAGCACTTCGCCATCGCTGCCATCTTGGACCCCGCGGGGGTGGGGCCGTTCATGTCGATCGCGGCCGCCGCGGTGTAGGTCAGCTGGCGTGCGGCCTCCGTCTTCATGGACATGTCCGCGAGCATCTGCTGCACCATCTGGTGCTGGCTGATAGGCACGCCGAACTGGACGCGACGGTTGGAGTAGACGTTCGCCAGATCCAAAGCCCCCTGGGCGGTGCCCACGGCCTGGGCGGCGACGCCCGGACGCGCGTGATCGAGGGTCATCATGGCGTGCTTGAAGCCCAGGCCCTCACGTCCACCGATGAGATTCTCAGCGGGGACACGGACGTTATTGAAGTGGGTCTCCACCACCGGCACGCCGCGGATACCCATCTTGTTCTCAACCTTCGCGATCGTGAATCCTGGCGTGTCCTTCTCGACGATGAAGGCGCTGATGCGGCGCGACTTCGACTTGGGGTCGGTGACCGCGAAGACCGAGTAGACGTCGGCGAGACCGCCGTTCGTCGTCCACTTCTTCTCGCCGTTGATGACGTACTCGTCCCCATCTCGCACCGCGGTCACGGCAAGGCCGCTGGCGTCGGAGCCCGCGAATTTCTCCGAGAGGCAGAACGCCACGAAGGTGTCTCCCGCGGCGATCCCTGGCATCCACTTCTGCTTTTGCTCTTCCGTGCCACCCAAGAGAATCGGGAACGAGCCCAGCGCGTTGACCGCATAGGCGACGCCAAAGCCCGAGTCCGCCTTCGCGAGCTCCTCTGCCACGAGCGCCAAGGAGAGGATTCCGGCGTCGTGCCCGCCGTACGCCTCCGGGATCCAGGCCCGGAATAGACCCGCAGCGGAGACGGCCTTGGCCGCCTCCATGTTGTATTCCGAGTGTGCGTCAGCGTGGGCGGCGCCGGGACGTACCACGTCGTCGGCGATCTGGCGGGCGATGGCCTGGAGCTCCCGGGCCTTGTCGTGGAAGACGATGTTCTGCTGCATGCGAAAAGTGAATCGGAGTACCGGGCTGGCCTTCAGGGCCACCCGTTGCGTCGACCGGACGGGTCGCTACGGGGGCGCAACACTAACCTTTGTGAGCTGGTCTCCCTAAGTGGGGACGCCAGAACGTGGGCCAGGCTAGGAAGACTGACTGCGGCCAAAGGACCCATCGCAGGGCCTCCTCACAGGGCCCTATCCCCGCGGCTTCGCGCCCAAGTCGCGGCGTTCGAGGGAGCTACGCAGCCGGGCGGAGGGTCGCCCCCCCACCCAAGAGAGCCAGCTCCCTAGGAGCCTGTCGCGCATGGATGGATTCGCGTAGTGCGTGCACCATTTCGGTGGGCAAGGCGCTCCCAGAACCCTCGTGGCAGTAGTCACCGGGGTCTTGGGGGCAACGCAGCCCCCCGGAATTGTGCGCGTGCTACGCGGATTCAGCTATGCGCGACAGCTGCGCCACGACGATCTGGCGCTCGGCTGTCGCGGAGTCGAACGCTCGGCCGTCGAATGCGCCAGCTCGCCGCAGAGGGACCGCGCCGCCGGCGGCCAGCAGCTCGTCGATCTCAGCAGGCTCGTACATCCGGACATCCTCATGCCACGAGCGAACCTCACCCGAGGGCAGCGTCAGCCGCACCCTCTTCGTCACCCGTTGCCCCCCGTCGAGGAGCGCCCGCTCGGACTCAAGCACGATCCCGTCGCGCTCCTCCCGCGAGCTCGGCTGGAGGCCTTCTCGGATCCGGGTCGGGTTCATGAGATCCATGACGAGGATCCCCCCCGGCCGAAGCACCCGTAGCATCTCACCCAGAGCGGCACGGTCCCCCTCCGGGCCGAGATAGCCGAACGACGTGAACAGATTGAGAACGGCGCCGAACCGATCGTCGAGGAAGGGCAGTGCCCGCATGTCAGCGCAGGCGAGGCGGCCGCCGAGCAGCTCCGCGCCTCGCTCGAGATCGACCGAGCTACGGAGGAGGTCCGACGAGAGGTCGATGCCGAAGACGTCGAAGCCGCGCTCGCGGAGAGCGAGGCTATGGCGCCCGAATCCGCAGCAGTCGTCGAGCAGCGGGCCGACGATTTCGGTCAGGACCTCGTCCGCTAGCCACTGGGTTTCCTCACGGGCCGCGGGCAGGTTGCGGTGGGAATAGACCTCGCGATAGTCGCTGCGGAAGGCCTCCACGTACCAGGGTGTCTCGCTCATGGGCGCAGGGTAGCAGCCGGATGGCTTTATGCGGTGACCTCCTATTGCGCTACTGTGGGCCGCGGGGCGAAACCCCATTCTCTCCCCATCCGTCCTATCCACGATGCCAAGCCAAGACCCCTTCATTCTCTCGGACCGCGCCACGCGTGAATCGCGGGAGGCGGCCCAATTGGCGCCCTACGCCATGAAGGCCGTGGACTCCAAGGGACGCGCCCACCTGGAGAGCCCGGACCCCCACCGCACGATCTTCGAGCGCGACCGCGATCGAATCACCCACGCCACCGCGTTCCGACGCCTGCAGTACAAGACCCAGGTCTTCCTGAACGACGAAGGGGATCATCACCGGACGAGGCTGTCCCACAGCCTGGAGGTGTGCCAGGTGGCCCGCAGCGTCGCGGGCGTTCTGCAGCTCAACGAACCGCTCGCCGAAGCTCTCAGCCTCGCCCACGACATCGGGCACCCGCCGTTTGGTCACCGCGGGGAGTGGGCGCTCAACGAGTTCATGAAGCCCTTCGGGGGATTCCGGCACAACGCCCAGGTCCTGCGAGTGGTCGACCTGCTCGAGCGGCGCAGCCCTGACTTCCCCGGACTCAATCTGACCCGCGAGCTCCGTGAGTCTCTCCTCAAGCATGAGACGACCGAGGACTGGCCCGCGGAGTTCATGCCGAAGCCCAAGCATCCTCTGCTCGAAGGCCAGGTCACCGATCTCGCGGACTCCACCGCGTACAACAAGCACGACATCGAGGACGGCCTCGCCGCGGGGATGTTCACCGAGGAGGAACTCGAGGAGAGCGTGACCCTTTGGAGGATCGCACGGGAACGCGTGGACGAGCGCCACCCGGGCTTCCTTCAGCGCGCAGAGAGCGACGCTCCGCTGCGCATCAGCCGCCTGGCGAACGAGCTGATCGGCGTGTGCATCGTCGACCTCTGCCGGTCCACCCATCAGAACGTCCTCGACGCCGGCGTCTCCTCCCCCGACGACGTCCAATCCCACGACACGATGCTCTGCGGTCACTCCAAGGACATGAAGCCCCACGTTGCAGAGCTGCAGAAGTTCCTCTACAGGGTCTTCTATCGGCACCCGTACCTTCAGGCGTTCCGCACCTGGGCGCGGGACGTGCTCGGGGGCCTCTTCGAGGTCTACCGATCCAAGCCCGCTGAGATGTCACCCTGGTACCTGCAGTGGGTGGAGACCATGGGGCTAGAGCGCGCGGTGTGCGACTACCTCGCGGGCATGACGGACCGCTTCGCCGTACAGGAATACAGGCGCCTCGTCGGAGACGTCCCACCCCTAGAGCGTCCAAACGCCGCCGTCTCTCGAACACTCCGGTAGCAGCCGCTATCGTTGCGTCTCTCCCCCCAACCCAAAGACAGACCCCCCATGGCTAAACGAGTCGACTGGTACTACCACCGCAAGAGCTGAACGACCTGCAAACGCGCCGACGCTTTCCTTGAGGGAGCCGGCGCCACCGTCCGTGAGACGGTGAATGCCACGAAAGAACGCATTGGCGCCGATCAGCTCGAGGAGCTCTTCGACGGCGCGACGACCGTCGTAGCCGCGAAGGGCAAGAAGGTCGTCGCCATCCACATGGCAAAAGACGAAGACGCGATGGAGCTTTTGGAAGCCCACGCACTGGGCCCTACCGGCAACCTCCGCGCACCTACTTTGCGCATCGGAAAGCGCTGGCTCATCGGCTTCAACGAAGACGAGTACGGGAAAGTCATTAGCTAAAACGCCGTGTCCGACCGCGGGTAGATAGGCTCGACTGGTCTTCCAGTTGAGCAGAGCGTGTGTTCGAAGAATGTTGCAGCGATGCAACTTCCTAAACCACGCGCCGGGACTGCCGAACCTGAGGCCTGCGTTGACCCGCAGACCCAGCAGGGCCCGACCCTGCTAGGCACCGACGGAAAGGGGACCCACACGGGTTCTCCTCTCTGCGCGTCGTCAGAGCTGCCGGCGGTGGCGGCCGACGCGAGGGTGGAGCCGGCGCGGTTCGTTCCGACGAGCCAGCCCGGCGTCCGCGTAGCCTCGCGTAGCGCCTACGCGCGCATCGCGAGGCCAGCGCTCGGGGCGCTGCTCGTCGCGACCATGGCGGCTCCCGTGACGATGGCCGTCACGGTACTGACCCTGGTGCAGCTCTTGGCGTACAGGCGCACCAGCGACGTGTTCTTCCTCCAGACCCGGGCAGGCCGATACGGAAAACCATTCCGCATTGTGAAGTTCCGGACCATGGAGCAGAACGCTGACGGCGCGCTTGAGCCGACCCGCCTGGGAGCGCTGCTGCGCAAGTCTCACCTCGATGAGCTCCCGCAGCTTTGGAATGTGGTGAAAGGTGAGATGTCGTTGATCGGGCCCAGGCCCGAAACGTTGGACCTCGAGGCCTGGGGTGAGAAAGAAGTTCCGGGTTTCCGCTCTAGGCTCAACATGCGCCCGGGCATCACCGGCCTCGCCCAGGTCATCCAGGACTCCACGCCCCCCATCACCGAGCTGTATCGCGAGAAACTACGCTTGAATCAGCTCTACGAGAGGCAGATCAGTCTCCGAATGGACACATGGATCCTCTTTCGCACGGCGGTAAGACCCGTCCGGCCCAGGGCGTTCAGGCACTCAATCCTCAAGGCTGGGTGAGTTTAGGTCCGATCCATGAGGTGGTACTCCAGCCCGGGTGCCCTCCCCATGGCGGTCAAAGACACCCAATCCTCATCACATCCGAAGGCTCCGTTCGCCCTTGGGAAGTCCTCGAGAGGCCAGACGCTCCACGATACGTCGTCGGATGCCCTGACTCCGATCGAGTGTGCCCTCGAGCGGTTCTTTGAGTTCAACCACCAGCGCGGGATCCCGGTTCTCGCCCTGCGGGGTGCGCGCGCGGCCCCTCGCTATCGCGCAGGCGGCGACCTAGACCTCGCTTGCCCGGCGGTCTACCGAGACTCGGTGATGCGCTCGCTGGAACGTCAGATGAAGACGTTCGGCGTCCATGTCATCTCCGTCCACCGGGCGCGGCACATGGACCAGTACCAGCTGTACGCACCGTGCGGTCCCGGCAGGCACCATCACCTCTGCATCGACATCCACACGGCGGAGACGTGCTACGGCGTTCCGTTCATGCCGGCTGAGTCGCTGCTTCGCGGTCGAGTCACGACCCGCTTCCCCCATCGTCCCGCCGCTGTCCCCGGGGCCCTGCTCAATTTCCTGACGCCCTACCTGTCCGGTGGCGCGATCAACGCAGAGTACGTCGGTCGCTTGACCGTCGTCCTCGATCAGAACCCGGCGCAGATGCGCTCCCGTCTCGGGAGGCTCGTCGGAACCCGCATGGCGGACCGTTTCTGCTCGGCGCTGCGGGAGAAAGGCACGGGCGAGCTGGCTCGCTGCCAGAAGCCCTTCCGCCGTGCGCTGCTCCGCCGCGCATTCGTGAAGCACCCGTTGGCATCGACGGCTGGCTTCGTCTCCTGCGTCGTGCAAAGCCGACTCACCTCCATCCGGCGCACGCGCGGCATGACCGTCGGATTGCTCGGCACAGACGGGACAGGCAAGACCACCGTCGGAGAAGAGCTGCATGAGGAACTCCGCGGGTCGTTCCGCTCGGCGTGGAACCGCACCATCAAGCTTCGCCCCGGACTCTTCCCACAGCTCGGCCGCTTCCTCGGACGCAAGCCGAGCATGGAGGAGTACGCGCGCCCACACCGCGCGAAGCCCTCCGGCATCCTCGGTACGTGGTGCCGCGCCAGCTACTATTGGCTCGACTACACGATCGGCTATGCATTCAAGGTCCTGCCGCTCAGGCGACGTAACACGCTGATCCTCTTCGACCGTTGGATCGACGACTGGATCATTGACCCCGCGCGCTACCGCTTCGCGCCCGACAGCCGATTCGTTGCGTGGCTCGTCGCCCACGCTCCCCGACTGGACGTCATCCTCGTGACAACGGCCACCCAGAGAATCGTTCGCGGCCGCAAGCGTGAGGTGAACGCAAGGGAAACCCTGCGCCAGCTCAACGCGTACGAGAACTACGCCGTGCGCACCGAGGGCGTGTTCCTCATCGACACTTCTACTTCGATCGATCGCTCGATCGATGCCGCCGTGCTTGCTGCGCTTCTCGGAAGCCAAGCCCACGTAACGACGCGACCGCAGGATGAAGCGCCTGGGGAAGCAGAACAGCCAAGGCTCGCCGCATGAGTTCTCAACTGCCCTACGGAATCGACTCCTGGCTTCCCGTACTCCGCGGAGGAGAAGCGCCAACGCTTTTCCTCGACGCGGGGGATCCACGCTCCCGGGCGCGCTTGACCGCCGCATGGGCTGAGCTGCCCCCTGGTGGCCGCATCGCGCTCCAGTCGGTTGCGTCACCGGGCTCGCGTCCGCAGCTTGCGCCGTTGGAGAACGGCCTTGAGCAAGATGGCGACGTCGAGCGCTTCATCGTGTTCCCAGGGACCGGTGGCAGCTTCACCTTGCTTCCCACCCAGGACGGGGCCGCGCTGCGCGGCGGCATGGCGCTGCTGCCGAGAGGGCGCGCCAGCGGACGCGCATTGTGGTCACTCCTGAAAGCAGCAAGTCCCCTCGGCATCGCCCAGCGGCTCGGCCGGCCAGAGCTTGCGATCTGGACGAAGGGCCCACACGACGCCGAAGCCTCCGACCTCCCGGTCCTCCCGGTCGCGGGCTCCATGGCCGTCGCGGCTGGGGTCCCCGACCGCAACCAGAAGATCATCGTTCGCGCCCTCGACCGACGCGGCGCGGCCCGGGCGATTCTCAAGCTTGGGTTCTCGGAACGTACGGACGACTCGATCTCTCGCGAAGCGAACGCGCTCAAGACGGTCGCTGAGATTCTCGAGGACCGCGCACCTCGTCTCTTGACCGAGGGTCGCCGTGCGGGGCGCACATGGCTCGCACAAGAGGTCCTGGAAGGCAAACGCGCGGGCGACGAGCTGACGCCGGCCCACGCCGAACTACTCGCTGAACTCGCCGTTGCCACCCGCGACGAGGCACCCCTCAGCGAGCAGCCGTTCTTCCAAGACACGGTGCGCAACCTCTGCCGACTCGACCCCGAAGTCGACCCCGACTGGCATCAGGAATATTCGACGCTGTGCGAGGCACTCGAGCATTCGACCGACGGCTTCGCCCTCCCGACGACCCACGCCCACGGTGACTTCACGCCGTGGAATGTGGTCCAGCGCCGCGGCCGGGTCCGCGCTTTCGACTGGGAGTACTTCTCCCCCTCGGCGCCGGCACTCTACGACGTCCTGCACTTCCACATTCAGACGGGCGTCCTCGTTAAGCGGCACTCGGGCGAGCGGATCTTCGACAACCTAGACGCCCTCTTCCGGGGCCCGGCTTCGTCGGTGGTTGCGGCCACCTCGCTGCGGAGCGAGGAGATCCTCCAGCTGACCGCGCTCTACGTTCTCCACGAAGGGGTCCGCCACGAACTGGAGGAGCGGCGCAACCCGTCGCCCTTCGACCAGGCCGCCTGGCTTCGTCATGCGCGCCGCGCTCTTTGCCGGCGCCTCGCCGGGCTCCTCACGGAGCGCAGACTGCCCAGCTGGACCGAGCTGCCACCCTCGACCGAAGGAAGGGCCGCGGCGTGATGCTTGGGATGGCTTTAGCTCTTGGCGCGGCTGGTTTCGCGCTGATCTTGGCAGGCACTCGCAGCATCGCGTACGCACTGTTCTATCTTGCGTTCCTGCCGTTTCTGACGCTCGATCCATCCCAGGGAGGGCTCGTCGCGATCGACGGGCTCCAAGGCGGCAACGTGGCGTGGAAGCTCGGGGTTCGCACGTTCGCGACCCTCGGGATCGCCACGCTCGCCTATCGGCGTCGCAGCGCCGTCTTCGCGCTCCTGGCCCGCCCGGCCAGCCTGCCGGTTCTCGGCCTCTTTGCCTGGGCTGTGATCGGGTTGCCACGGGCCCAGGACCCGTGGGTCTCATTCTTCCGCCTCGGCGAACTCCTCGCATTCTTCCTGACCGGCGTGGTCCTCGCCATCGAGGTCGGCGCCATCGGCGTGTTCGACAAGGAGTCAAAGAACGCGAAGCCGACCCGACCGGCGGACGTGGTGCGCCTGCACGCCTTGGCGCTTCTTCCCATCCTGATCTCGGCCGTCGCGTTCACGCTCCTGCACCCGGAGATCGCCTTCCACGAGAGCAGCAGCGGCGTCCGTCGCATGGGCCACAAGTTCATGAACTCCAACGTGCTCGGTTTCTCCAGCACGGTGGTGTTTCTCTGGTCGCTGTCCGCATTGCGCGGCCGGATCCTCGGGCAACAGCGTGAAGGCCGCGCCCTCAAGGAGCTGTTGATCGCGCTACTCGCCCTGGGTATCGCCGGCTACGTCCTCTATTTCTCACGCTCGCGAACCGCCTCGATCACCGCGCTCGGCGGCGTCGCCATCCTCTTCGCGCCCTGGCCCCTCCCGTCTCACCAATCTGTCTTGGAAGAGGCCCAGGTCCTTCGCATTCGAGCCCAGCGCCGCATCGCAGCGGGCATCGTCGCCTGTTCCGTATTCATGTTCGCAGCGCTCAACCTCAGCCTGATCCAGGATTGGTTCATGCGCGGGGGAACCGCCGCGGACATCGCGACGGGCACGGGACGCACGGGGCTCTGGCACGACCTCATCCTCGAGCAGGTGCCCAAGGCCCCGCTCGTCGGCGCCGGGTACCTCAACCTCACGGCGAACGGCGGCTTTCAGCACGCCGGGCACGCCTGGAACAACGCCCACAACACCTACCTGTTCGCGTTGGTCTCCATGGGGATTCCAGGCCTCCTCGCGGTTCTCTTGATCATCGGTCTTCCGCTTTGGATGTCCTTCCAGCGCGCCATTCGTCCCGCCAGTTCGAGCTCCTACAAGAGCCTCGATGAAGCCGTGCGCGACCAAGAGGCATGGACACTGGTGTTTGCGCTGCAGTCCATCGTCGCCATCGCGAGCATCACGGGCTTTGGCGTCGCCGGCTACCCGAACGTAGCAATGCTCTTCCACTACGGCCTCTACGCATGGGTCGTAGGCGCCAAGAACTACCCTCACTCGTGCTCCGCAGAGCGCCCCCAAGAGGCCACTCACAGCCGCGGTCCCCGACCTGCTCACCTGCCAGGCTTCGGCGCTGCGCCCACCGTGGTTCAGTCTTCGCCCCGTCCCCATTCAATCCCCCGGGCGCAGTTCTCCCAATCCGTCAGATGACGAACCAAGAAGCGATTCAGAACGTCCTGTTCCTCCATCCGAGCGCCGAGTACCGGGGCGCGGACCGGACAATCGTCCAGCTAGTCGCGGCCGTCGACCGCAGCCGCTGGCAGCCGGTCGTGGTGCTTCCACGCCGCGGCCCCATCATCGGAGACCTTCAGGAACTCGGTGCACAGATCGAGGTCGGGCCCCTCGGCGTCGTGGGCGAGGGCTTCGCCCCGTTCCGCATCATCAAGCTTCTGCTCCAGCTGCCGCTGTGCCTCTTCTTTGTGTGGCGGATGATCTTCCGCTACAAGCCAGCGCTCGTGCACACGCACACTATCGCCGTTCTGGGCGGTGCGCTCGCGGCCTCACTCTTCGGGCGCCGGCACATCTGGCACATCCACTCGATCCTCAGGTCGAGCGGATGGAAGAACCACCTCTTGGCCCGCGCGATTCACGGGCTGACGGACTCGGTGGTCTGTAGCTCTGACGCATCCCAAGCCGCCCTGGTCTCGCTCATTCCCGCGATCAGCGAAAAGGCCTGGGTCGTACGCAACGCCGTCAACACGGATCGCCTTGCCCCGGACCCCACCGACCGCATGCAGGTTCGCGCGTCGTTGGGACTCGACGACGACTCGACCCTCGTCATCGTTGTGGGCCGTCTCTCGCCGGAGCGCGGGCACCACACGCTCCTGCAGGCAGCGAAGGCGGTACGCCGCGATCACCCCGACACGCACTTCCTCCTGCTCGGAGAGCCCGCGGCGGAGCACCGCGGCTACGTCGAGGGTCTCGACGCTGCGATCACGGAGCTCGGCCTCGAGGGCGTCGTGCGCAGGATGCCCTTTCAAAAGCGGGTCGGCGCAATGTACGCCGCGTCCGACATCGTTTGTATCCCGTCGGACTCCCCAGACCCGTTCAGGATGGTCGCCCTCGAGGCGATGGCTTCGGGCAAGCCGATCGTGGCGACGTCGGATGCTGGCACAGAGGAGTTCATCATCGCAGGCCAGACGGGCTTTGTGTTCGAGCCCCGTGACCATGAGCGCCTCGCATGGGCGATCTCGGCGCTCGTTCCGGATCCAGCCAAGCGCACGCAGATGGGCGAGGCAGGCCGGCAGCTACAGGCGACGAAGTTCCTCGTCGGACGATTCCGGAATGAGTTCGACCGCGCATGGTCCCAGACGATCAAGCGCACGTTCGTCCTTCCGGCGAAGCGCGCCAGCGTCGTTCATATCACGCTCGGCAAAGCGAATCCCGACCGCATGAACGGCGTCAACGCGGTGGTGCACAACCTCGCCACCGCCCAGCTGAACGCCGGCATCGCCGTGGAGGTCTGGGGCATCACGAAAGACGTGGAAGCCGAGACGACGACGCGGCAGTACCCGCTTAGGCTCTTCAAGCGCTCGTTCAACCGCTTCAGCGCATCGCGCGATATCCGGAACGCGATCATCGAGCTGGACTCCACCGCGGTCGTGCACCTACACGGGGCACTGCTCCCCGAGTTCGCAGCGATCGCAAATCGTCTCAGCCGCCGCGGCGTCCCCTACATCCTGACGCCCCACGGAGCCTACCGGCACGAGGCCCTCAAGAAGAGCGCCTTGCGCAAGCGCCTCTGGCTCGCTCTCCGCGAGAAGAAGATGCTCCGCGGCGCCCGTTCCATCCAGGCACTCTCTGGACGTGAGCTCGTCGAGCTGGAGTCCCTCGTCGACATCGGCAAGGTTCAGATCATTCCGAACGGCCAGCACATCGTGGTGCCGACACCCGGGATCGAGGCTCCCCCGGTGGACACCGCGAACAAGCAGCCGATCTTCGCGTTTTGTGGCCGCATGACCAGCCACACGAAGGGCCTCGATGCGCTGATCGAGGGCTTCGCGCGCTACGTCGCGGGCCGCGGCGTTGGCTCTCTCTGGATGATCGGCGACGGCCACGACAGGGCCGCCCTCGAAGCCCGCGCTGAGGAGCTGAGCATCCACCGTCGAGTGCAGTTCTTTGGGCCGCTCTACGCGAACGACAAGGCCCTGCGCCTGAGCGCAGCCGACGCGTTCGTGCATCCCTCCCGCCACGAAGGCATGCCCACCGCCGTGTTGGAAGCGGGCTCCCTGGGGCTGCCTCTCCTCGTAACGCCCGGTACCAACCTCGACAACGAGGTGCGCAACGCAAGCGCCGGCTACGTCATCGCGGAGGTCACGCCAGAGGCCATCGCGGAGACGCTCTTCACCGCCGAGCGCGAGCACGCCAACGGGCAGCTCGCCCACCGCGCCCGCAACGCCGCCTGGCTCATCGCTGGGACGTTCTCGTGGGAGCGCATCGCGCTGCTCACGGGCCGCGACCTCTACGAACTTGAAGGCCTGCCTGACCCAGACGCGCCCGTCCACCATCCGACCCAACCCCACGCAGCCTGACCGACGCCATGGACACACGCCCCCCCGCGCCCACCTCCAACAACGTCCGCACCTTCTACACACGCCCCTGGCTCGACCGCCTCACCGGTCGCTACACGGTGTCGTGGGAGAACGAAGGAAATGTGGCATCGATCCGCGTGCACAATCGGATCACGGACATGGAGGGCCACAAGCCGTCGCTCGCCTCGCTCATGAAGGTGCCGGCCACGGTCAAGACGTACTTCGAAGCTAAGAAGCGCTCGATCCTCAAGAATCCCGTGCCCTTTCTCGTCTACGAGGCGATCGAACATCTCGGGACGCTCGTCGAGCCGGGCTCGAAAGTCGTCGAGTTGGGCGGAGGCAACTCGACGTTGTGGTTCCTCGGCCAAGGGGCCGAGGTCGTGACCTTTGAGCACTCCCCGGAGTGGGCGGAGCACATCACTGCATTCGCCCGGGAAAGCCTGGGCGATGATGCTGCGTCTCGCCTGACCGTCCACGTCGCTGCTGGTGACGAGGCCCTCGAGCTCGCGCGATCCCTCGACGATTCGTCCTTCGACATCGCCCTCGTCGACTGCATGAACGCGTTCACCTGGCGCAAGGCCGGGGTAGAAGCGCTGCTCCCGAAGGTCCGTAGCAACGGAACGATGTGCCTCGATAACTCGGACCACCCCAACAACTGGTCCGCGGTGGAGCTCCTCGGGAAGTCGGATCGCCTGCGCTTCACGGGCTACGCACCGATGTGCCCGGTGGTCACCCAGACGAGCTTCTGGACCGTTCCGTAGGGATAGCGGCGCGCAACGCAACGCGCCCGGCGTCCAAGGTGGAAACCTGGACGCCGGGCGCGTTTTTCGTTCGCCGAGTCTTGGCTGCCGACTACTGCCAGACGAGCTCGATGCCGTCCGAGAAGTTCGCGCCCACGCCGGGGTTGGTGTCGCGGAACCAATAGGTGAAGTTCCAGGATTCACCGACCGCAAAGCTCACCGAGCTCGGGAGCTGGTTGAACGGCATCGGTACGGACACCGAACCGGACGCCCCTGAGTTCACGACAAAGCTGGAGAAGCGACCAAAGGGCTGGCCGAGGCAGAAGGTGCCCTGGCTCACCGGGAGGGCGCCTTGGGTTTGGGACGCCAGGAAGAAACCGAACGAAGCCGTGGGCAGCGCCCATGCCTCCAAGGTCAAGGCCTGGCTGGCCAACACGTCAGAGCCGCGCAGGACGATGCGCGCCTGCTCCCCGGAAGAGTTGATCGTAGGGTCGCAGTAGTTCATGCCCGGCGCGTCCGCGTCGCGAGCCGCGCCGCTGGCCGACCAGCCAACGTTGCCCATGAAGTCCGTCGCCTGGTAGACGTAGGCAATCTCGCCCGTCTGCCCCGGTGCGATGACCGGGAAAGGGGTCGAGTAGACGTCGCCGCCGTACTTGAAGGCGTCCACGGCGAGCGGCGTGCCCGTCACCGTGATTTGGAGCGAGCCAGCGACGCCGGCGGCCGAGACCGTCTGGCCCACGCTTGCCACCATCGCACGGTCGACGTTTCCGCCGGCTACCAGGTCCAGGGACCAGCCCAGCGCACCACCTTCGGTGAGCGTCGTGGCGCCTGCTCCCGCGTCCACAAAGCGGATCCGAGTTCCGGTGGGCACCGACACGCTCGCAGGAACGAAGCCGGACGCCGTCACTTGGATCTCCACTTCGGTGGGCGCGACCCGGGCGAAGAACGCCCTGGCGGTCACGTAGGTGTCGCCGTCGTCGAGGACTTGGTCCTGCACGCGGCCCAGCAAGCGCGGGCGGCCAGGGCCAGCCGCGACCGTGGTGGCGACGAAGACCGGTGCCAACGTGTCCGCGGGGCCGCTGTTCAGGAAGAGCTTGTTGGAGAAGTTCCCCGACTCCCCCTGGGCCGTCACGATGTCGTAGTCGCCATCGCCGTCCATGTCGGCCACCGCGACGTCCAACGTCGAGTCGGCCACCTGGTCGATGAGGCCGAGGGCGTTGATGAAGGTGAGTCCCCCATCGTTGCGGTAGAAGCGCTCGCGGTTGCCGAGCGAGCCGATCAGCATGTCGTAGTCGCCATCGACGTCATAGTCGATCATAGCCACTTCGTTGTCGTCCACGTTGCCGGGCTGAAGTGAGCCGGTGGTGAAGCCAAGGCTGCCCGTCTCGGTCAGGTCGCTGCGCACGTGGCCTTCCCGGAAGCCGTTGAGGCTCAGGAAGAAGATATCGCGGTCAAGGTCGCCATCGAGGTCAGCGGCCTCCGCTTCGTAGACGCTACCCGAGGTGGTCGGGAGGACGCTGGACTGGTCGGTGAAGTTGGCGGTGCCGTCGTTCAGCAGCAGGTAGTGCGTCCCGTTCGAGTTGGAGGCCCGGTTGAGCAGGAGCAGGTCGAGGTCCCAGTCGTTGTCGATATCGACGAGAGAAACGTCCTGCTGCGCGACCTTCGTGGGCGCGTTGAGCTGGCCCGAAACGTCGGTGAAGAAACCGGCACCGTCGTTCAGGTAGAGCTTGGGCGTCGCGCCTGCGCCGCCCAAGAGAGATGCCCCCGCGTCGGAGATCACGAGATCGAGGTCTCCGTCACCGTCAAGATCGCCGAACTGCCCGCCGGCCGAGGAGAGAACTTCGGTGAGCCCACGGGACGCGCTCTCCATGTCGAAGAATCCCGGCTGGGCCGCGCCGCGGTTGATGTAGAGGAACGGAACGTCCGTGTTGAAAGCGTTCACGAACAGAACGTCCGGGTAGCCATCTCCGTTCACGTCACCGACCGCCGCACCCTTGGCATGGGACAGGTTGACACCCAGTCGAGCGACGCTCTCGTCCGCGTAAATGTTGGGTCCTTGCTCGACCAGCTTGTTGATGATGAGCGTGTTCTGGCGCTGGGCACCCGGCGAGGCGAACCCGTCGCCGTTCGCAAAGATCAGGTCGAGGTCCCCGTCAAGGTCGACGTCGACCGCGGTCACGCCCTCCGACCATCGATCCGGGCCCGGAAGCACCCCTGCGGCCTGGGTGAACTGCTGCGCAGCAGCGGAGGCGCCAAAAATAGCCGCACCGGCGAATAGGACGCCGATGCGTGTCGTTCGTTGAGTCATGAGACGGAGAGAGTTCCGAGAAGGGAAAGGGCTGATGCCCCAGCGGCAAGCCGCCAGCACGGCCGACGGTGTGCCGCTAACCGAGACGCGAGACCCGGTTACCGAACTTTGAGGCTCGGCGCACCGTCCATGGTCCCCATAAAGCCTTGGGGTTCATCCCCTGACGCAGAAAAGCCCACATGGGTTTCGTCAAGGTGACGGAACGAGACACATTCCGCACCAGACGGACGTTTCTGATAGCCGCAGGCCTCAGCGTCTCTCGTTAAGCCGGACCACCATGGGTCCGCCACCCTCCGGTAGCACCGTAAACTTCTGGGAGGTCCACGGCTTGTCCCATCCGTCGTAGCGCTCATCCTCAATGCCTACCCAGTAGTCGCCTGCCACCATCGGCAGCGAGAGGGTCATGACGCTCTCGCCCGCGGAGTCGAGTGCCTGGGTCATTCGGTCGGACCAAAGCTCGAGGCCCTCCTCACTCCAGATGTAGAAGTCCACGCGCCCCTCCCCTGGCTCGCACTGAGGGCGGATCTCCTCCGTCGTTGGTTCGCGGTCGAAGTGAATCTCCCATAGAACCTCCCGGCCCTCCTCTAGCTCCCAGACCTCGCGCTGCTCGTCAGCGCTCGAACGCACCTCGATACGCTTGCTCTGGATGGCCAGGCCCTCGCGCCGATGGTTGACGATGTAGCTTCCCGGCACGAGTGGCCCCGAGCGAAAGGGCTCACCCGGCGCTGCCCGACGAAGCCGCAGCGACCCATCCCGCTCCACTCGACCTTCCGCGGGGAGCAGACGAATCCAGCGGTCAGTCAGCTCCTCGCCGGACGGAGTGGCGACGTCTAGCACGAGAACCGTGCCGAGCTGCGGCAGGAGCTCGCCCAGGTCCAAGGTCTGCCCTGGCTCAAGGACGAATTCCGCGAGCGTCAGCTCCTTAGGAATCCCCACCCACTCCGCAGAGATCGTCAAGCGATAGCTGCCCGCGGGGAGGCCTCCGATCTCGAATCGCTGACCGAACTCCGCACTCTCTCGACCGCAATCCTCGAACTCCCCCAGAGTGAGCTGAAGGTCGCAGTCGACGTCGTTGCCCAGGGCGCCGTCTGGCCAACGAACGGACCCAGCCACGGTGCACGACTCGCCGGCCTCAAGGCGCAGTACGAGCTCCCTGTCCGAGGGCTCCGTCGTCACGTACAGGGCAGGCACCAACAGCTCGTCACGGCTACTGGCCCGGGGTGGATGAAGCGTGACCACTCGCTTCTCGCCGCCAAGCCCTGTGAACCGCGCCCTGCCCTCGTCATCAAGAATCTGCGCGCCGACACGCCGGATCGAGCTCGCGCTCCACTCACAGCGCGCCTCCCATCCCACAAGCGGCTCCCCCTTCTCGTCGAGTCCGCGCACACGGATCTCGGTATGCACGGGCACCACCGGGTTCCACTCGAGGCGCTCTTCCGCCCTGAGCTCGATCCGCTCCCTGCTCGAAGAGCCGCTCGTGCCGTCGGCCTCGCGCAGCACCATCAGGCCCGGCAGGAGACCCGCGAGGACAAACGATCCGTCGTCCTTCGTCGCCGTTCGGACGAGGAAGGCTTCCTCCCCTGGCCCCGAATCAAACTCCCCGTAGAGCGGCGTCCCCTTCCACTCCGCCTCCAACAGGACCCCGGCCTTCGGACGGCCGAGGCTGTCACGGACAACGCCGTACACCTCAGCGCCCCGTTGGAGGTGGACCGTTCCGACGGCGACCCCTGCACCGCTGACGTCCAAGGTGGCGGCCCCGACCGAAGACGGATCGTCCCATGCACGCACAATCATCGAGACCGTGCCGCGGGGAACTTCCTCGGTGTAGAACGCGCCCTCGGCGTCCGCGCGCACGAGGAAGGTGTGCGTCTCGTGGATCTCGTCTGATTCAGCTAATTCCTGTAGTTCCTCAGCAGTCACCGGGGCAAGGCCATTGGGCTCATCTCGCGCGCCTCGTGCACGGCGAAGATGACCAAGGCGAACGGCGATGGCTGACCGTCGGGGCCGAGCACCTGCCCACTGACGGGATGCCCGCGCGTGCCAAGCTCGATCTCCATCTCTTGGGTCTCGCCGACGACTCCGGTCACACGTCCCCGGTGGTCTGCCGATCTACCTCCCGGGGGTTGATGCCCCGCCGCGCGGGCAACGAGTTGAGCACCGGGCGTCACCTCAACGGCTGCGAACATCCCCGCCGCATCCGTGCTTGCGATCCAATGACCGCCATCAGGGTGGGACAGGTCCACGCGGTAGATGTCCGCGCCAGGCACGGCCGATCCGTCGAAGCCAACCACTGCTCCCGTCACGTCCACACCGTCAGGCAGCGCCATCACCATGGTCTCCGCATCCTCGAACTGCAAGACGGTCGGCTCCGCCGCCGAGGGCCCAAGGCTGACCGCGTAGCGGCCCGATGAAAGCTCCAGGAACTCGGCGATGCCGTCCTCGTCGGACACGGCCGTCCGCCCCATGGAGCGCCCCATGGAGCGCCCCCGCAGTGACGCCAGATAAACGCTCACCCCGGGCGCGCTCACCTGTTCGTTTCCCGCTGAGCGAGTGACGTGAATACGGAGGGCAGCCTGCTCGAGTGCCTCCGACTGCTCGACGGGGACCCGGTCGCCTTCTTCTGGCGCAAACTCGGACTCGGCGAGGACCGAGCTCTCTTTGCCCTCCGCCGCAGCGACTTCCTGCGCCGAGTTGACGGCCTGGGCTTCCGACGCAGCCGACGACTCGGTTCGCAGGGTGAACCAAAGCCCGACCCCGACGAGGACCGCCGCGAGAAGACCCCAGGCCTTGCCGACCATGACTGAACCACCCGCCGCCGCACCGACCGGCTTCGCCCCGGCGTTGAGCATGCGCCCCGACGAGGAAACCAGTTGATCGCGAAGCCTCGCCTGCACGGCTTCCACTTGGACAGCCAAGAGGCCAGCCAGGCGCAGCTCCTTGGGAAGGAGTGCCTCAAGCCGCTCGCGCCCGCGAGCCAGCTGCACGCGAATCGTCCCCTCCGGTCGCCCGAGCGTCCGCGCCAAGTCTTGGTTGTTCAGCCCCTTCTCCACGCGCAGCTTGAGGAGCTCGCGGTACGGCTCGCCCAGCTGCCCGACAGCGTGGAGGACCGCGCCTCGGTCATCCTCGAGGGACGCCAAGTGCTGGGGATCCACGGTGGCGTCCGCCAGGGCCTCATCGCTCATCAGCGGCATCGTTGACCTCACACGCTCGCGGCGCCCCAGATTCTGAGCCTGATGGATCAGGATGCCCGCCAGCCAGGGCATCAACTCTCGCGAAGAGTCCCAGCGATCTCGGTGCTGAATCGCGACCAGGAACGTCGCCTGGACGAGATCCTCCGCATCCGCCTGGTTCCTCGACCGCCGCGCGGCAAGGGTCAGGAGCCGAGGGGTGACCCCGTCAACGACCCGGGCCAAGGCGTCCACGTCACCGGTAGCCCGAAAGAGCTCGAAGTCCGCCCCGTGGCCATCCTGGGGCCCCTTTGTCTCCCTTGCTGTACTCATCCACCGGGGTGTGCGCACGGCCCCCGCAAAGCGTAACGAGGAATTCGAAATTCGGTCGCGACCGGCCCCCGCGAGTCTGTCCTCGACAAGGAGAGCCCCCGCGCCAAGGGCGCAGGGGCTCTGGAATCGATCCCGTGGACAGTCACACTCTCATCGGGAGAGACGACTCGCTACGACGTCAGCGTCAGCCATCGGGGCGGGTGAGAGACTCGCCCCGCCTTACCCCGTCGGGATCTCTCCGTCGCGGGCGAGGCGGGCACGCGCCCTCAGGCGACTACTTCAACCGCGAGCGGAGGTAGTACTCGTGGGGCTGGAGCTTCTCCTCGATGTTTCGGAAGGGGCTGCCAAAGAGCTTGTCGCCCTGGGTGTGGTCCTTCGAGATGTTGACCGGGCGGCTGATCATCTGCTCGGGATTCTCCTTGTCCGCCACGAAGAGGCGCACCTGGATCGACGAGCTGTCGACGAAGTACCAGGAGCTGCCGCTGTAGGTCCAGCGGGTATCGCGGTTCCAGGTGTCGGAGGGAATGTGGACCGCGAGGAGCTCGAAGTCCGGCTCTTGCTTCTTCCAGGTCTCCTTCGCCAGCGCGATGACCGCTTCACGGTCGGGCGACCCATAGTTGTCGCTGGGGAGCTGGTTGTCACGGATGATGAGCGCCTTGAGCGAGTCAGCCTGGGCCGCGAGGCCTTCCTTCAGCGCCTTGACCTCGGCCGCAGCCGTAGCACCGCTCTTCGGATCGAGCGCGGTGAGCAGCTCGAGCTTCTCGTCGATCCACCCAAGCTGCTGGGGAATGCCGCCGGTGAACCACATCGGCTTCTGGTTTGCGACGGCCTCGTCAGCGACCCCTTTGACCTTAGCTCCGTCGCTCCGAATCTCCCCGGGAAGCGACTTCACGGCGGCTGCCGCCGCCTCAAGGAACGTCTTGCGCTTCTCAAGGAAGTTCGTGGCGCCCGCCTTGATCGAGCGGCCCATGTCCGTGTCCTGTTCCATCAGCCGCGCGTACACGCCTGCAATCCGCTGGACCTCAGCCAGGGACGCGTCGCTCTGCTGGAAGGCCTCGGCCGCGTTCTTGCGGTTCTGGTCAAAGGACCCGCCCGCGTTGCGGTAGGTCTGGCTGAGGCTGCGCAAGCGACTGACGTCCGCTTGGAAGTTGGGGTAGTTCCCCGGGTTGATCAAGTCAGCGAGCTTTGCGTGGAGCGGCTGGAAGTACGCGGCCGTTCCTTCGATCCCTGCCTTCGCATCCACGAGGCGCTGCTTGGCCTCGGCGACGCCTTCGCCGTTGGACGGGACCTTCTTGAGAGCCGTGTCCGCAAAGCCAGCTTGGCGAAGGCCCTCTTTGGCCGTCTCGACGGCGCCAGCGGCAACACCATACTTGATGGTCATCTGATCCTTGATCGGCTGGACCTCGGCCATCAGCTTGATGAGCGAGTTGTTGGTCCCCTCCACCTTGCGCAGCGTGAAGAGAGCATTCTTGAAGTTGTCCGCGTGGGGATAGCCCAGCTTGATCGTCTTGGGCGCGGCGGGCGTCGGCGGCGTAGCCCCTGGCGTCGGCGTCGGCCCTGGCTTGGGAGTCGGCGTGGGCGCCGGCTTCGGGGGCGCCCCCGTGAGGATCCCGTCGAGCTTGCGGTAGAGAGCGTCGGCGGCTGCGTAGCGAGCCTTGGCCTCCGCCGCACCTGCGCCGCCCGAGAGAGCGGCGACCAGCTTGCCCGCTGCCTGGAGATCAGGAAGCGCCTGGCTCAGGCGCATCCGGTTGAGCTTGGCCGCGGAGCCCTTGGGGGGGCTCGTCCGGTTGCCGATGGCTCCATCCACGAGGTTCAGGGTGGCCTCCGCCCGCTTGAGCGAAGAGTTGATGGCTCCTACATCGGAGCGCGCCGCGGCTGACGCGGTGAACGCGAGGGCCCCTAGGGCCAACAGGAAAATGAGCGCGCGCGAGGGAGAGAGGAGGGAAAGCATGGGGGCCAGTGGAGGATCAGGGGCGACGTCGGCTGGATCTCAGAATCGAGAACGCGGAGAGCAGCCACGCTAGCTGCGTCCTTCCAACCTGTCCGTGCATCGGCCAAGACCACCGAAATACCGCCAGAAAAGTCCGGCCAACTGCCCGAGCTCAGCGTCTCGCTATGCGAGCGAAGCGGCAGGCGTCGCCGCACGCGTCGAGCGGGCGAAGAGAGCGGCCAGGAGGAGGGTGAACAGCCCCTGGGTCCCGGTGAGTCCCCACGCAGCCCCCATCAGCCCAAACGCCTTCACCAAGGGCAGGGCCAGCGCTCCCGAAATGAGGGAGGACGTCGCGTACGCAAAGAAGATCGGACGTGTGTCCTCGAGCGCGCGGAACCCGACCTGTAGGAGCCCTGTGAGGGCGGCCGCCACCGGCAGCCAGGCGAGCCCCACCAGCGCCGACCCCGCGAGGGCGCGGTCCACGTCCGGGAAGAGCGTCCCGAGCAGCCACGGCGCCGCCATGGCGAGCGCGCCGCCGAGGGCCACGAAAGAGACGAGCATCCGCCGCCCCTGGGCGTCCACCCAGCGCCTCAGCCCGGTGACACCACTCGTTCGAAGGGCTCCGGCTGCTCGGGCCGGCAGCGCCAATTCCAGCGCCTGGCATGCCACGAGCAAGACGCCGACGAGGCTTTGGGCAGCTCGAATCGCGCCGACGCCCACCGGCCCGAGCACGAGCGCGGTCGCCCCAAGGAAGCCCCCCGTCCCGACCCAGGACAGCACCTGGTTGGCGGCGAGCCAGCGCCCACTGCCCCAGTGCCGCAGGAGCGCCACGCGTCCAGGCACCGGGCCTCGCCCGATATCGCGCAGACCGATCAGCGCAAGCGCGCATGCGACGCCGCACCCGAGGGTCATGAACCAGAGCGCCGCCCCCGGCAGGATCTCGGCGCCGCCGCGGGGCCAAGCGAGCAGCGCGCAGACGCCCCACGATCCGATGGTGTCAAAGGCCACGGTAAAGCGTGCCCGCCCGAGGGCGAAGAGCGCTCCGCGCAGCGTTGGCGCGGCCGTGCGCAGCCCGACCAAGAGAGCGCAAGCCAGCGGGTTGAGTCCGAGGCTGTCGAGCTCGGCGCCGAGCGCCAACGCCGCGAACCACCCGGTCAAGGCGAGCAGGCTCAGCGCTGCGCCGAGCCCCGCCGCGATCCAGAGGGCATCGCGCACACGCCCACGCCTGCGCTCGCCCTCCACCTTGGGTGCGAGGCTAAGGAGCGGCTGGCACACGAGCGCCTGGCCAAGACCCGCGGCGTACCCAGCCACGATGAGCCCTAGGCTCAGGGCGCCGAAGCCCTCGAGACCGAGGGCGCGCACGAGCAGGACGGCTGTGACGAAGTTGCCGCTGCTAGCGATCCCCTGGCTCACGAAGGCCACGCGCGCGTTCCTACCGGGCAGCTTCAACTCTGGCCCGCGTCCGTCCGGATCAACGCTGCGTAGTCGTCAGCCAGCTGATCCCAGCTATAGTCCGCGCGGATCCGCTCTTGGTTGCGCTGCCGCGCTGCGAGGATCTCCGACTCCGCGCGTCCCGCCCAGTCTCCGATGCGCTCGGTGAGGGCTTCGATACCGTCCCAGTAGATCTCTTGCTCGCCGAGGACTTCACGGTTGAACGGGTTATCGTGGGCGAGCACCACGTTCCCCGCCCCCATGGCTTCCAAGAGACTCGGATTCGTGCCGCCCACGCTGTGGCCATGGAGATAGAGGCGCGAGTGCTGACGGAGCGGAAGCAGCACCTCGGGATCGTAGATCGCCCCGAGAAAGCGCACTCGCCCTTCCTTCGCCGCGCCCGAAGCACGCCCCATCGTACGCGTGGCGTAGGGAGTGCCGGTGTCGGTGTGAGCGACGGCCACGAGCGGCCTGCCGGTGTCCGCGCGCTCGTGGGCCTGGAGGATCTCGTCGACGTGGTTCTCGGGCTCGAAGCGGCACACGAGGAGGTCGTACTCCCCGGGCGTGAGCCCCAACGCACGGACGGCATCATCCGGCAACGCCTCGTCCAGTGTCTCCGCCCCATAGGCGAGCACCGAGTGCGGTCCCATGCGAGCGCGCGCGCCGATGTTGTCCGCGAGGGCGCCATTGTCGATCACCAGGCGCGACGCCGCGCGACACGCGATGCGCTCCATCAGCGCAAGCCACGCCCGGGCGGGCCGACCCCACTTCGAACGCTGCCACTCGATGCCGTCCGGGTTGATCCAAACCGCCGTGCCCGTCATCCTCGGAAGCCACCCCGCAAAAGCGGCGCCGTATCCGAGGAGGTACACCACGTCGAAACCCCGCATCGATCGGACGAGTCCCGAGACGTCGACCTGGATCGTCCGCGCAGGGCCGGGTGCCCAGGCCTTCACGTACCGCAGGTCCATCCCTCGGTACTCCGCGGGGCCAGGCGTCTCTCCCTTGCCAAGCTCGCAGAACACGGTGACGTCCACACCGCGCTGAACGAGGCGTGCGCCGATCTCTTCCACGAACGTCTCGAAGCCGCCGTAGCGGGCCGGGACGCCGCGGGCCCCAAGGAATGCGATCCTTGGGCGATGCTGCGGGGGGGGCGACATAGGGGGGATACGCGGAGTGCATCGACCTCCTGGCCCCCCCAACTCGATCGCCGCGCCTAGGAAGCCTGTTTGCGCCCCAAGGCGAGACGCCCATAACCCCGGGGGTTCTCAGTCTGAGGACGATAGCGCGGATTAGGAACTCCCACTGCAGTCAGCCAGGCCCCGGAGGCCGATGAACGCTGGGAACGGGTCGGTCCCCACCCTCCCTTCGCCCCCCCCAATGTGCATCCCCGTCGATTTCTCGACGCGTCCTAGTCCCTCGCCATGTGCGGCGAGCCCGCTGGACGCGCCCTACGCGCGGCTTCTTCGAGCCGTCGCCTTGGGGATGCTGTGTCTCTTCGGTGCCGCGTGCAAGACCGTCCCCGCGCCGGAGTCCTCCTCCGAGCAATTCGACACCTTCACCACAACGCCCGATTGGAGCGTCGCCAGCCTCGGGCCGGGTGACCGGATCAGCGTCACCGTCCAGGGACATCCGGAGCTCTCGACGCCGGAGGGCGGTGCTCACCTCGACGAGAAGGGCTCGCTTGTCCTGCCGTCCGTGGGCTCCATCGACCTCCTCGGCGTCTCGTTGAACCTGGCGCGCGAGCACATGCAGGCGGCCTACGGGAAGTTCATGCACAGCCCCGATGTCATCGTCGACATCGTGAGCCGCGCCTCGAACCAATACTTCGTGCTCGGCCAGATCTCCGAGCCCGGGCCCAGGGTTCTCGACCGTCCCACCACGGCGTTCGAAGCGGTCTCCAACGGGAGCTTCTTCATGAACGGTGCGGACCGTAAGCACGTCTTCATCGTGAGGCCCCATGGCGATGAGATCGAGGTCCACCGCTTCAACGCGGCGATCCCCGATCCGTCGGGGCTCGTGCAGATCAGGCCCGGCGACATCGTGTTCGTGCGTCGCCGCGGTGCGCAGCGCTTCCAGGAGGAGTTCCTGCCGCTCCTGGCGCCGTTCCAGATCTTCGTCCCGGCGGCGGCTCTCGCGGGGGCGCTCTGATGGGCTCGCGCTCGAACGAAGGCGGGATGTCGCTCGAGGACCTGGCCCGCGTGCGCGGACTCCTCACCCACGCGCCCGTGCGCATGGGCATGATCGTGCTGACCGTGGCGCTCGGCTTCGCGGCGTGGAACCTCTCATCGGAGCCGGTCTACCGCAGTTCCGTGAAGCTCCGCGTCGACGACGTAACCGTCAAGCGGCCCCAGGTCGAGCACCGGGCTATCCCCACAGGCACCATCGACGAAGGCCAAGCCCTGACGATGCTGCGGTCCCGTGCGCTCATCGCCGGCGTCGTGGCGCCTCCTGTCCAAGGGGCTGAGGAAGGTTCCAATGGGAGCGCGTCTGGCGGCGGGCTCGGACTCACGACCTGGGTCACCGATGAGAACGCACCTCCGCTGAGGCGAATCCTGCGCGGCGCGATCGCGCAGTTCCATCCGGACTTCCGACTCGAAGCCGTCGCCAGTCGGCTGAACGAGAAGGCCCCGACCGCCGTACGCGTGCGCTTCGTCTCCCCCGAGGCAGTGAGCGTCTCCTGCATCAGCGTGAAGCCCGGCGTAGAGTGGCCGGGGGACGACGCTGAGGTCTTCCCCTTCGAACCGGGCGCAGCGATCTCCTATCACGGCCTGAGTCTCCAGCTCCAGACCAAAGGAAGCATCGACGGGCGCGTTTGGAGAGTCGAGTCCCTCACGGAAGACCAGGCCATCGACCGGGTGCTTCAACGGCTGCGCGTGGACAAGCAGCAGCACCAAACCGGCACCCTCGCCCTGACCGTTCACGACGACGATCCGGTGCGGGCGGCTGCCATTGCGAACTCTGTCGCTGACGCCTTCGTCGAAGCCGACCTGATGGCCGCCCGGGAAGACGCCCTGGATACGGCCCGGTTCCTGGAGAGCGAGCTGGAAGTCCGCCGCGCGCGCCTCGACGCCCTCAACAGCGACGTCGCGGAGCTCCACGGGCGCAACCCGGACACGCTGAACCCCGACGCGACGGCGCTGGACCTCGGCAACCGGGAAGGGGTCTGGGACGACCTCTACCGCAAGGCTCGCAACCGCCGGATCCTGGCGAAGCGCGTCGAGCTCATGATCGCTTCGGGTCAGCCGCTGCGCACCGCGCTGTCGGCTGTCGGTGGCGACCACTCCCCAGAGATCCGTTCGCTGCTCGCGTCGCTCGACGGCGAAAAGGCCCAGCTGCGGCAGGTCTTTCGGGGCTCCGGCGATGCGGGCTACCGCAAGACGCTTCTCTTGAAGGCGGACGACTACCGCGTCGACGCCGAACGCTTCCGCGGGGACGTCCTCGACCTGCAGGACGTGATCGGGCGCCTGGAGTCCGGCGACATGACGGCGCTCGCCCGACTTGGGGGCGACCTCGCACGCGACGGGTCGGTCGCCGTGGACTTGAGCATGCGAACCTGGATGGTCGAGCTGGAGGCCGCACGACTGGAGCTTGGCAAGCTTGAGGCTGAGTTCAACGACGAGTACCCGCCCGTGCGCATCGCTAGAGAGCGGATGGAGTACTACACGACGCAGATCAAGGCGGGGCTCAACGCGCTGCTGGTCGGGTATCAGACCACGCTGGCCCAGAAAACGGAGTACGCAGAGGCGTGGTCCGCGCTGCACGATGCCTATCCCGAGAGCGAGGCCCAGCTGATCCGCGCGTCGATCACCCAGATCGAGAAGGAGATCGTTGCGGCGTTCAGCGCTCATACCAAGAGCCTCAAGCTCGCTGAAACGGCAGCGAAGGAAGAGGTGACGCGCCTGCGCGAGCGCCTGAAGGATCTCGCGGTCGGGAAGCAGGAGCTCAAGGGCGTTCAGCTCGAAACGCGTGAGCTCGACCGAGTGGTCGGCGACCTCGTGCGCGACGTGGAGAACGCCCACGTGGCGGTGGCGGGCATCATGCCGAGCGCGCGGATCATCGACACCGCCGTTGTTCCTCGGAGCCCCTTGAAGCCGAACGCTGCGTTCGGGCTGATCGCTGGCCTCGTGCTGGGCGCGCTCCTCGCGCTGGCATGGGCTTGGTTCGATCTCCAGCGCGATCCGCCTCTCACGCAGGCTGACTCTGGCGCAGAGGCGCGCCTCCGCGCCCTGCCGATCTGTGGTCGCGTGGCGGTCACGGGCCCAGCGACGGGAGAAGCACGACAGATGCGACTGGTCCGCGGCTCGGATGGACCGACGCCGTCTTGGCTGCCCATGATGGAGGACCCGGAGTCCCCTGCTGCTCAGACGTACCGGACGCTGCGCGCGAGGCTGAAGTACCTGACGACGGCGTCGGGCGAGACGCCGAAGGTCGTGGGCTTGACGTCGGCGCTGGACACGGACGGGACGTCGACGGTGGCGATCAACCTCGCGATGGCCCGCGCCCAGCTCGGCGAGCGAGTGCTTGTGGTCGACGCCAACCTGCAGAGCCCGAGCCTCCGGAGCACGATCATCAGCACGGGCCTTGAGACCGAGGACGTGTTCGGCTCCGACGTGGAGGACGCCCTGGGCGCCCGCACCCGCGGCAGCCAGCAGCAGGGCACGCGGGGCCTCGCCGAGTGCTTGGACGGCTGCGCCCACTGGAGCGACGTGGCGAGCCCGTCGGGCTTCCCGAAGCTCGACGTGCTGTATGCGGGCGCATCGGCGGTGATTCCAGCCGACCTGATGGCGAGCCAGATGTTCGACCTCTTCTGTGACGAGACGCGCGCGGTGTACGACCTGGTGCTGATTGGCATGCCGCCGGTGACCGAGACACCGGAAGCCGAAGCCGCAGCGGGTGCGCTCGACGGCTGGCTCTTTGTCGAGAGCGAGATCGAACCAGCCGGGGCGTCGCTCATCGACGATTGCGTGCAGCGCCTGCAGCAAGCCGGCGGCCATGTGCTCGGCCTGGTGAAGACCATTGCCATCGAGCGCCGCCGCAGCCAAGGCAGCAGCGGCCTGAGCCACTCGGAACGCGAAGCCGCGTAGGTAAGCGTGCTGAGCGGCGAGCGGGGTGGCTGCGCAAGACGGCTTGGGTCATGACTCAGCCCACGCGTCGAGCGCTGCGCGCCGACGGCCGGTTAACGGTGTTGGCAAGACGGCGTGGGGTGGCGCGGTACCGGGAACGACTCAAACCAATGCAAGTGGAGCCGAACCGTGCTATCGCCGTAACAGTGCAGCTTCTCCGGCGCTCGCCGCGCAGGCGTCCTACCGGACGGGCGGCCCTCGCCGGGCGGGCCGCTCGGGCGGGGCCGAGCGCGGGCCCTCGCGCAGGAGCGCGAGCACCCG
>CALHGQ010000256.1 GCA_938030175.1 uncultured bacterium
GAGACGACGCCGACCAGGATCACCATGATCGTCATCGTGATGACGAGCTCGATGAGCGAAAAGCCCGAGCGGTGAATCGTAGCCCTGGTTGTTGGGCGGCGTAGAGTAGGCATGATGGACGGTTGGACTAGGTCGCGGGAGCTAGCGAGGGGCGGTAGGAGTCCCTCCATCTGGTCTGTCGGCAGCGAAAGCACTACCCCTGGAGCGGCTACTGGGGTTCTTCGAAAACTCTTCTCGGTTCCGGCCTGGAGAGTGCCCTGTGGGGGCCTGACGGCCCTATTACCGCGATTGTCCATCGCCATGTTCATGTGCCTGGCCGTCACTTCAGTCGCTCCTCCGGCGCTTGCTGGCAGCGGGGTCGACCGCCGACTCAAGGTCCTTGAGAACTCCATCCACGTGTGGGAGTCGGCGCCGGCGAACTGGAATGGCCTGACGCAGGGCGCGCGAGACCGATTCCTTGAGGGTCTTCAGGCGGCCCTCGCGGGATTCAGCCCCTCCCTGGAGTCCACGACACGACCGTCGACGGGGGACGTGGCCCCGGAGCGGGCCCAGCAGATCCGAACGGCTCGAGAACTCGCTCTCCGCGCTGCGTCCGTCTACCGGACCGGCATGAAGAGCGCGCAGTTGGAGTCTGTGAGTCGGAGGGCGAAGAGCCTCCTCTCCAAGGACCTCGCGCGCCATCCCGAGGCCATTGGGTGGGCCTTGTCCGAGGTCGTCGCTTGGGATTCGTCACAAGACTCGTACCGCGGCGCGAGCACGTCATGGAGGCCGTCCACGAAAGAGCGGCGCATCATGCTGACGCTCTTGACGGATCATCGGGTTCGGAAACTGCGCGGGGCGCTGATGGCCATTGCGCGGCGCGCGAGCGATCCGCTGCGCGATGAGGCGCTGACTCGGCTCGCTCGCTGGTCGTCGGAGTTCGGCGTCGACGAGGTGGTCGACGTGTTCTTGGTCAGGTTGCTCGGCAAGGCGGCTGAGTTCCGCGGCGGCCCTCACCCCGTCAACGTGGTCCTTGAGCGGATCAGCTCGTCGGACCATCCCCTCAGCGGACGAGCTCAGGAGGCGCTTCGCGTTCGAATCGCTCAGCTCATCGTCGCCGCTGACTGGCGTCAGTGCGCGATCGGGATCCGGCTCTCGCGCGGCATGAGCCTGAACAACCAGATCCCCGTGCTGCTCGACGGACTCAGCGTTTGGGATCGACGTCAGAAATCGAAGCGAGAGCACACCGGCCTGGTGCGCGTTCGCGGCGACCTCACCCGTGAGCTCCAGCGGATCAGCGGGATGAAGCACGGCCCCGAGCCGAGGCCGTGGATCGACTGGTGGGTGGAGGTCCGGCAGGGCAAGCGTCCGATGCCAGGAACCCCAGAGTTCATCGCTGCCGCTGTGGAGCGCGCGAAGACCCCTGTCTCCACCGCTGGCTTCTTTGGGCTTAGGCCCAGGACGGATCGTGTGACGTTCATCATCGATCACTCCGCCAGCATGGCCCAGAACTGGGGAACAACTGAGCGTTCGCGCTACGACGAGGCTATCGATCAGATGCTTCGCTTTCTCCAGGGCGCAGACGACGGAACGGAGTTCAACGTCATCTTGTTCGACGACGTCCCGATTCGCTCGTCCTTCCAGCTCGTAGACGCTACGCCCAAGAACCTCGAGTCCGCCCGGAAGTCACTTTCGGGTCGCGCCCCAGGTGGATCCACGCATCTACGGCCAGCGATCGAGCTGGCGATGGGGATCGGCGAAGACGGGTTACCCGCTCGCACTGTTAGAGCGGGCACGCCCGACGCCTCCGCGAACGGCGAGCACTCTTTCGCCGACACGATCATCGTTCTCTGCGATGGGGACACGGCGGAGGGAATGGGTTGGGTGGCCCCGCTGCTCAACCGGGCTCTTCCGCTCTACCCGGTGATCTTCCACACGGTGCACCTTGGTCCTACGGACGACGGGGCACTGAAGGAGCTCGCGCGCCTGTCGGGCGGCGACTTCCTGCGTGTGGGCAACTAGGGGCGTGTCGCGAGTCGCTGAATCCGCCTAACGCGACCTAAGTTCCCTAGGGCTGCCGTTGCACCAGGGCCCCAGTAGCTCATGCCACGAGGGGGTCGGACGCGTCTTGCCCTCGAAAGCTGAGGTCGCTCCAGGCGAACCCTCCTCCTCTCCTCTCTGGGACACGCTCTTTGGCGTCCCGGCCATCAATGGCTGAGCGCGACCCACCAGCCCCCGACCAGAAGGAGCACCGCAACGGCCGTCATGGCCCGTTGGCCCCAAGGTCCCGCTCGCTCCGCGAGCCTCGTCAAGCCGACAACGACGCCCAGTAGGGCGCCCGCGACGAATCCTGTGGCGTGTGCCATGACATCCACGCGTCCAGAGCCGTCACCGACCCCGAGCCAACCGAAGAGGACTGCGCCCGCGAAGAGCGGCGCCACTCTGCGGACCCAGGGGGCCCGTGTTCGTCCACGCCTTGACCACTCGGCCCCGACCAGCAGGCCGAGCGTTCCGAAGATTGCAGTCGACGCGCCCACCGCGAGGTGCTGGGGATCCACGATGAAGGACTCGATCCAGTTCCCCAGTGCGCCTGCGAGCACCGTCCCGAGCCACGCGACGCCGACCCCCAGGGCTTGGGCGGTTAGGATGCCGAACATCGAGCCGAAGATGATGTTGCTGATCAAGTGCTGCAGATCGACGTGTAGCGTGAGCGCTGTCAGTGTCCGCCAGACTTCGCCATCCACGACGGAGCCCGCGTGCATGCGCCCGACGCTCCACCAGTCGCGGCCGAATCCGCCGCTCTGTCCGATGGGGTAGAGGCAAGCGACGACCACGACGAACGCGATGGCGGCTCCCACCGCACCGCCGTGCACGGGGGGCGTTTCGGGGCGAGGCGGCGGCCAGGCAACGTTGTCTTCATCGTAGTCCTGGAGTTCAGCCCGGGCGCGGTCCCCGTCGAGGAGCGCCACCAGGATGCGAGCTCCGTTCGAACCCACTTCGATGACGTGCTGGATGCCCACGGCCTGGAGCACGAGGGCCCCCTCCTGCACGCTCTTCCGCGAACGGCCCCGGAGGACCTCTTCGTGTCCGAACGGCACCGGCGCAAATCCATCAGGTGGCGGCACAGTTCGTAGGGGCGGCTGATTCATGGGGAAGGGCCTCGGCAGATCGTTGGGTCAGCGCAGCACTTCCAAGGGACTATCCAAGCCGCAACCCGCAGTCCGGGCAGCGCCTGCTCCCTTTTGGGATGGGGCTCAGGCAAGCG
Organism: uncultured bacterium; assembly: GCA_938030175.1. Lineage (GTDB taxonomy): Bacteria > Planctomycetota > UBA1135 > UBA1135 > Saltatorellus. The sequence goes on from CALHGQ010000256.1 coordinate 3,245, forward strand.
GGACAGGTGGACTCATCCGCGTCAAGGTCGATGACATGGTCAGCGGCCCTCAATGCGGCTCCATCCGGATCTAGCTTGGCAAGTTCCTCGCGCGCCGCATCTCTTAGGACACCAGCAGCTTTTTCAACATCAGGCTTCGCGACCGCGAGCCAAAGTTGTGCGCCTCAGCCGTTGAGGTCGGTCCCTGGGGGACAGACCACGGTGGCGTCAACGCCCTTTGTCTTCAGGAGCTTGCGATTCCCTTCTACCGTCTTGAAGCCGCCCTTCACGATCACATGGGTGAGGTTCTCGGGGGCCGCAGCGCCCTCCTCGGACAAGCTGTTCTCAGATTCAGTCATGGTCTTGGTGCTCCGCATCTACGGTCTCGGCTGAGTCGGCCTGACCTTCCTCAGACGGCTCGATAGCGTATTCGGTGAGCAGGGGGCTCTGGGACAGCAGAAACAAGAACGTCAGCGGGAGGATCCCAAACGTCTTGTATGTGAGCCATGTCTCAGTCGAGTAGTTGCGCCAGACCACTTCGTTCATGCCTGCGAGCAGCAGCATGAAGAGTCCCCAGCGGAGGGTGAGCTTGTGCCATCCTTCGTCTCTCAACTGGATGGCACCCTGCATCACGAACTTGACCAAGGGTCGACCGAAGGCGAGTCCGATCAACAGAACGCCACCGAGGAAGCCGCTGACGAAGGTCGGCTTGCGCTTAATGAAGGTCTCGTCGTTCAGGTAGATCGTCAAGCCCCCAAGCGCCGTCACCAGAATGGCGGTGAACAGGGTCACAGGGGAGACCTTTCGTTCCACCTTGTAGGCGTACCCCATGGCGAGCAGCGTGGCGACCACCAGCACGCCCGTCGCGTAGATCATCCCTTGCTGGTCGCCGACGGAGCGCTTGGCGATGAGATACGTGCCGAAGAACAAGATCACCGGCCCCATCTCGACGGCCAGCTTGGTCCTCGGACCCATCTTCCTCTCTCCCCCGCCCTGGGGAGGACCAGCCCCAGGAGATCCAGCCCCAGGAGAATCAGACCCGGAGGGGCCAGCTTCGGACGGAGCAGCCTGTGGTGACGTCGACACGGATCGCATGTCCCGGTGACGGGAACTGATGGGGGGGGCGTGGGGGGGACGGACCCACAATGTACGGGCTGCGCGCCGCCCGGCCCACTGATTCGAGAGAGCTTCGATCGAGCTTCAGTCGAGCGTCACCCCAGTCCTAGAAGCGCCGCACCACCCCGATGACCACGCCACGGATCTCCACGTCTGTGGCGTAGATCGGCTCCATCGTCGAGTTGGCCGGCTGGAGGCGGATACGGCCCTTCTCGCGGTAGAAACGCTTGAGGGTCGCCTCGCCGTCGGGCAGCACCGCTACCACGGTCTCACCGTCCCTCGCGGTGGTTCTGCGCTCGACCATCACGATGTCGCCGTCCGCAATGGCGTCCTCGATCATCGAGGTGCCGCTGACCTCCAGAGCGTAGACATCGCGCCCCTCAGGAATGAAGTCGGCGAAGTCCAGCAGCTCGGGCTCCTCGATGGTCTCAATGGGGGCGCCAGCTGCGATCTTGCCCAGGATCTCAAGGGAAGGGGCCTCGTTTGCAACGCCCTCATCCTGGTCGACGATCTCTAGGCCGCGGCTGACCCCGCGGGCGCGCCGCCGGATGATGCCTTTGCGTTCCATCTCGGCCACGTGTCCGAAGACCGTGACCTTGTTGACGTTGAAGTGCGCGGCGATCTCCTCGAGGGTGGGGCTAATGCCGTTCGCTTCGACGTACTCGCGAAGGAACTCGAGGATGTCGCGCTGGCGTCGGGTGAGGGGAAGGGCTGGAGTCATACCTGGAGTGGTAGGGGGAAACGGGGGGCCGAACGAACTCTTCCATCCTCTGAAGTGGAGGATGGGGGAGTCGCGGTTAACGTCAGTTGGGAACCGTTTGCGCGCACAACGCAAACGGCTCCCAGGGGAAGAGCCTCGATCCGCTGAGGAGGAGAAGCGGAGTTCGGGGCAAGGGTGAGTGACAGGGGGAAGAAGAAAGAACCCCACGGCCACTCGGTCGAAGACAAGCCGTTCGCACACAGCTCGTCTCGTTGCTCGATAGGACCGTTCACACGAGGAACGTGCACGCCAAAGTGACGGCGACGAAGGCGTAGGAAAGGGCGGCTGAACCCACGGATGAGTTCAAAGGGGAATGGCCACGCGGAAGGGATCCCTCTGAGGAACGGTCGATCACCGGCGTCACGCTGCGCGGCCCAGGCGCGGCGACGGCAGGGCTGACCTCTGCCCGAGCTGCCCCTGCTGGAGCCATATCGGCCCGAGTGACACAGGCCCGAGTGACACTATCCTGAGTGACAATACCCCGAGTGACACTACCCCGAGTGACCCTGACGCGCTTCGGTGCTGCGTGCTTCAGCGTGCGTCGCCGAAGCTTCTTCACTCGGTGCGTTCCACCGCCGTTGGAGGAACCTCCAAGGGAACCTCCGAGGGAACCTCCGAGGGAACCTCCGAGGGAAGCAGCACGCCCCGCCAGCTGCGCTGGTACGGAGAGTGCGCGCTCGCTCCTCGCCTCAAACCCCTGAAACGTAAGGAGGGAGCTGCTTACCTGTCGGTCCATCCGGACCTGGCGCTGCGCAAGCTGCTGCTCACGCTGGCGGCCAGACCGGCGTTCTATCTTTCGAGTCCCAGTCGCCAGTCGCGCAGGCGCACCCTGATGGGCTCCGGTCACGCGTGAACCATCACCTGACTCCACCCTCCTTTTGCGAACGACTCGACTGCGAACCACTCGGCGCCTGCCGAACAGCTCAAGCTGCTCTGCCGCGTTTGGCTCTGCCGCGTTTGGCTCTGCCGCGTTTGGCTCTGCCGCGTTTGGCTCTGCCGCGTTTGAGTCTGCCGCGTTTGAGTCTGCTGCGCTGGAGCTAGCTGCGCTGGAGTTCACCGGGGAGGTGCCCGATGGGAGGTTGCGGTCTTCGGTGGTCTTCATGGCGGTCGCGGGTGCAGGCTGGTTTGGGCTGGCTTAGCCGTAGAGCCGGTGGGCTGGGCTCCGAACGGACACCTAACCTATCGCGGATGCCGACCCGAACGGGACCCGAACTTGCGTTTTTTGGCTCACGGAACCCTAACAGCCTGGCTCAGCCCAGGTTAGGCGAACGTTTGGGTTCTTCCCGAACATGCGTTAGCCCCTTGCGGCCTACAATGGCGCCCTCCAGACCGCACCTCTGCCGCACCCACCGACGCTCATTCTCGCTTGGACGACTACCCTTCCACGGGCCTACCCCGTCTCGACCTCGACTTAGATCGCTACCTGGTCCCCTTTTCCCTCAGGCAGGTACCCCAGTACCGCTACGACGTCATCGTCGTGGGAAGCGGCGCCGCAGGCAGCTTCGCTGCGCTCTCCGCCGCCGAGGCAGGTGCCTCCGTGGCGGTCATCGCTAAAGACGAGGTGGGCCGAACGAACACCTCCTGGGCCCAGGGTGGCGTCGCCGCCGTGCTCGGGCCGTCCGACTCCATCGATGCCCACGTGGCGGACACGCTGGCCGTGGGCTGCGGCCTTTCCAACCCGGACGTCACGCGCCGCGTCGTAGCGGGCGGACCCGACTCCATCCAACGCCTCCTGGATCTCGGCGCGAAGTTCGACTCGAAGCCCGATGGCTCGTTCGATCTCTCCATGGAGGGGGGACACAGCCACGCGCGCATCCTCCACGCGCGGGGCGACGCAACGGGCGCAGAGATCCAGGGCACGCTCTCGCGCGCCCTTGAGAACCACCCCTCCGTCGACGTCTTCCCCCATGTCTTCGGCGTCGACGTCCTGACCGGCGACGACGGACGAGCGGTGGGTCTCCTGGCCCGCGACAACCGCGGCGAGCTCGTGGCCTACGGCTCCTCCCAGGTCGTTCTCGCCACGGGCGGCGGCGGCCAAATCTATCGAGAGACCACGAACCCCACGATCGCCACCGCGGACGGCGTCGCTATGGGGCTGCGCGCGGGCGCCTCCGTGCGCGACTTGGAGTTCGTCCAGTTCCACCCAACCTGCCTCTACATCGCAGGTGCAGCACGGGTCCTGATCTCCGAGATCGTCCGCGGCGCCGGCGGCATTCTCCGGGACCGCAGCGGGCATCGCTTCATGCCTGATGCGCACCCCGACGCCGAGCTCGCACCACGCGATATCGTCAGCCGCGAGGTTTCCCGCCGGATGGTCGAGACGGGGAGCACGAGCATTGGCCTCGACCTCTCCGCCATCGACCGCGACCCACACGTCGCCTTCCCCGGCATTAGCCGCATCTGCCGCTTCTTCGGCATCGACATCGCGAAGGACCCGATCCCCGTGCGTCCCGGCTGTCACTACATGGTCGGTGGCCTTAGCGTCGACGCCGAAGGGCGTACCACGGTCCCCGGCCTTTGGGCCGTGGGGGAGTGTTCCAGCACCGGGCTCCACGGCGCTAACCGCATGGGGTCGAATTCCCTGCTGGAAGGCGTAGTTCTCGGCGAGGTGGTCGGCCAGCTCGCCGCAAGGGATGCCGCGGCTTCCGGCCGCCCCGAGATCCGCAGCGTCTCCGGCCGCAAGCACGACCCCGCCCCTCCCGGGGTCCAAGTGAACATCGCCGACCTGACCTACTCCATGAAGTCGATGATGTGGCGCCAGATGGGCGTGGAACGCAGCGACGGACCCATGCGGGAAGCCCTTGGCACGTTTGCCTTCTGGTCCCGCGCCGTCGGCTCCCTACCCTTGGACACCGACAACGCCGTCGAGCTCGTCAACATGTTGACGGTCGCGCGCCTCGCGACGTTCAGCGCCCTCGCACGCACAGAGTCACGCGGCACCCATTTCCGCACCGACTATCCAGATCGCAACGATCAGGACTGGTGCGCCCACCTAGAGCAGGTACCCTTGCGCGGCCCTTCCGGTGCCGTCGACCGCGTCGAATTCCGGCGCGAGCCCGTTGCGACGTCGGACGCCCACGGTTCGGTTTCCGCATGAGTCAGCACGACGGCACGATCAGCACCGATCGTAAGAAAGAACGCCTCTTCCCCTGTGGCGTCATCCTGCCCGATCAGCCCCCCGAGAGCGGTGGCCCTCTGTCCGAGGTCTGCGCCCTTGTGCAGGCGGCCGACGCAGAGGTGGTCGGCGAGGGCATGATCCAGACGCGCTTTAGGCCCAACCCGGCGACGCTCTTTGGCAAGGGCAAGGTGGAGGAAATCGCGGACGAAGCCAAGCGCGTCGGCGCCGACGCGATCGTGGTCGACAACGATCTCACGCCCGCCCAAGGGCGGAACCTGGAGAAGATCTGGGAGAAGCGCGTCATCGACCGCTCGGAGCTGATCCTCGACATCTTCTCGCGCCGTGCCCAAACCCAGCAGGCCCGGCTCCAGGTCGAGCTCGCCCAGAACATCTACCTAATGCCGCGGCTGCGCCGCATGTGGACGCACCTTGAACGCATGGAAGGCGCCGTCGGTACCCGCGGTCCGGGCGAGACGCAGCTCGAGACTGACCGCCGCCTCCTCAACAAGCGCGTGACGGACCTGAAGCGTGAGCTCGCCACCATCGAGCGCCGCAAGCAGCGCGAGGTCAAGGCGCGTCACGGAGAGTTCGTCATCGGCCTCGTCGGCTACACAAACGCCGGTAAGTCGACGCTTCTCAATTACTTGACCGGGTCGTCTGAGTTCGCGGCCGACATGCCCTTTGCGACCCTCGATACGCGCACCCGGCGCTGGGTTTTGCCCGACAAGCGGGTCGTGCTCCTCTCCGACACCGTTGGCTTCCTTCAACGACTGCCGCACCACCTGGTCGCTTCGTTCCACGCGACCCTCGAGGAGACGCTCCACGCGGATCTGCTCCTGCACGTGGTGGACGCATCCAATCCCGATGCGGCGCACCAGATGCACGCGGTGGACGAAGTGCTCGAGGACGTCTCGCCGCATCTGAAGCCCGACATCGTTGTCTTCAACAAGATCGACTCCGTAGGGGACCGTCTCGAACTCGCGGTCCTGACGGAGCGGCTCGCTGGCCAGAACGTCGGCGTCGTGCACCTGAGCTCCAAGTCAGGGGAAGGGGTCGACAGCCTAGTGGAGGCTGTGACCTCGCGACTTGACGAGCGATCGGGCGTTGTCGACGTCTTCTCGGAGCCTGGGGACGGCCGCACCGTGGCCGCTGTGCGCAGCATGGGCGCCCTCCTGGAAGAGGAGGTCGCAGACGACGGCAGCATGCGAATTCGCATTCGTCTCAGTCCTGGAGCACTCGGCGTATTGAAGCGTCAGGTGGGGGAAGGAGCCCGGATCGAGACGGCTGAGGTCTAAGAAAAGTCCGAATTCGTAACGTCGAACGATTGGGTTCAGTCGCAGGGGCAAGCGGATCCGACAAGAGGGACAGGCGGGCCCCCGCCTCACCCTTACTGTCCCCCCGTTCGACTCACCGCGACCCCATGGCCCTCTTGGAGCCCGACTCCGAAGATCAGCCCACAGCCTCCATGCCCCCCAGTATGGAAGTGGACCAGGCCCTTGATCAGCTCGATCCGAGCACCGACAAGCCCAAGGCGGAAAGTGTGTCCTCACCGACGAGTGAGCTGACCGAGTTCGAGCGCATGATCCCGGCGCGCCTCGGCGAAGATCGCGGCGTGGGCGTAGAAGGCTCCGACGCGGCAGTCAGCAAGGACGACGCTGGCGCGGTGGAGGTCTCGCTCCAGGCCCGCGCCGCCTGCGTCATTTTCGGCACGGCTCTGCTCGCTGTCGTCGCGGTCGTCAGCGTGTTCATCGCGAGCGAGCGCAGTGCGCTTCGCCGCGCCGACGCTGACCTATTCGGAGCGCTCGGGGACCAAGCGGCCCACGCCATCATTCGTCACGCGGACGCCGCACAGGGGGACCTGAGCGGCCCCGCGTTCGAGGCGATCCACTCTGAGATCGCGCTGCTTGCCGAAGCCAAAGGTGTGCGTCAGGTCGCGCTGTTCTTTGGCGACAGTCAGGAGGTCCTCTCGGCTCGCCCCCGCGAGGCCGCAGAAAGGGAGAGCCGCTCGCTTCCGCTGCCCACGATCTCCGGGCCCGGCCGCGTGCTTCGCGACGATCACCTCGTGGTCGCGCGCGCATTCCGCATGCGTTCCTCGGACCAGTCCGATGCGATGCTCGTTGTGGAGGCGGGTTACCCCGGCTTCGATCGGCGGATGCGCGACCTCATGGCGCTCAGCGGCCGCGTGATCGGCCTGTCTGCCGTGTTCCTCGTGTTCCTGATTCCGCTCCTGGCTCGCTGGCTCCTGGCGGGGCTTGTGCGGGTCGCGGCCATTGCGAAATCGGGCGGACCCCTGACCACGGAGGACACTCGCGGGTGCGGTTCCGAGGTCTTCGAACTCGTCCAGCGCCTCGAGGTGGACCAAGCCCACGTCGCCAGCCTCCAGCGCTCCAGCGCCGAGATCGTCGAGTCGGCGCGCCAGCACATTCAATCTCTTCGCGATCAGCGCGCCGTAAGCGACCGTGCCACCGAAGCGGCCCGCGCGGACGCTCGCGCCGCTACCGCCGCCAAAGCCGCCTTCGTTGCCAACACGAGTCACGAGGTTCGCACGCCGCTGCACGCGGTCCTTGGGGCGAACGCGCTCCTCTTGGAGACCGAGCTAGACGCCGAGCAGATCGCGCTTGCCGAGCGCTCCATGCGAGCGTCGAAGACCCTACTCTCCCTTGTGGAAGATGTCCTCGATCTCGCCCGCTTCGACTCTCGGGAGATCCAGCTCCAGAATGAGGGCTTTGACCCCGGCAGGTTGATTGAGGAAGTGGCCGAGCTTGCGGCTCCGCTCGCGGCGACGAAGGGCCTTGAGGTGACCGTCTACGTCTCACCCGCGGTCCCGGCGCGGCTGATGGGGGACGTGGCCCGCGTTCGCCAGGCGCTCATGCGGCTCGTGGACAACGCGATCAAGTTCACCGAAGTCGGCGAAATCGGGATGGACCTTGCGTGGGAGATGGGGACGGACGGAACGCCGCGAGCCATCTTCACGGTCTCCGACACGGGCCTCGGCATCGGCGACCAGGAGCGCGCGCGCCTCTTCCGCGCGTTCGAGCAGCTCGATTCGTCGAACACGCGTCGCCACGGCGGCGTGGGCCTCGGCCTGGCCCTTGTGGCGCGCATCGCGCGGGCCGCAGGTGGCGAGGTTCGCCTAGAGAGCCGTAGGGGCCGTGGGTCCACCTTCCGCCTCGCCCTGCCGCTCGTTGTCGAGCCCGACGAAGCGCGTCGCATCACGCGCGGTGAGCGTCCGAACCTTGCGCCCCTCGACGGCGTTACGGTCCTCGTCCTTGACGATTCTCCGATCGGCTCCAAGGCCCTCGGTCGAACCCTGACGGACCTCGGTGCCACCGCGGTCGTGGAGACGAGCACGTACGCCGGCTTCGAGAACCTCCTGCGCACCGACATCGACGTGGTGCTCCTCGACTCGCTCTTGGCGGGCCGCGATGCGTTCCTCGGGGCGATCGAGTCGAACGAGCAGGGCGAGCCCAAACCCGTCGTGCTCATGGCGCCCGCCCATGTGTCGAACCTGCCCACCGAGTCCCGCGACGAGGCGGTCACAGCGATGCTGTCCAAGCCGCTCACACGGGAGTCCGTGGTGGACGTGATTCGCCGCGCTCTGGACGACAGCGACGAGACCGCGAAGCCAACCGCCCCAGAGGAGCAGCTGTCCGACGAGGAAGCCGCCGAGAAGGAGCTGCTTGAGAGCAAGATGCGTCGCCGCGTCCGGATTCTGCTCGTCGAGGACAACCAGACGAACCAGCAGCTCGTGCAGTACATCCTCGGCAAGCGCGGCTACCAGGTCGACGTGGCCTCGAACGGACGCCGCGCTGTCGATGCGTGCGCCGTCGCCGAGTACGACGTGATCCTGATGGACTGCCAGATGCCAGAGATGGACGGGTACGAAGCGACCTGTCGAATCCGCGGCCTCGAAGCTGCCCAGGGGCGTCACACGCCGATCCTCGCCATGACCGCGAGCGTCCTCGAGAGCGATCGCGATCGCTGTTTGACCGCAGGCATGGACGACATGATCTCCAAGCCGTTCCAGCCCCACAAGATGCTTGCGTGGTTGGAAACCTGGCTCCTGCGTTCGGTCTACGACGAGGACGGAGAGGGGCCCGCGAAGCCCCGCGTTACACGCTCCCAGGTCAAAGAGGAGCTGGCCCAGCGCTCGGGCGAGCAGCCTGCGCCCGTCCAGGATGCGATCTCCCCGTCGGAGGAGCCCGTCGTCGCTCCCACGCCCAGCGACATCGAGGCCGCCGCGGAGCTAGAGCGCACCATCGACGGCGCGCTCGACCACGACGTCCTCGGGGTGCTCCTCGAGGACGAGGAAGGCCGCGTGCTCGCCTCCGAGCTCATCGACGGCTTCCTCGAAATCACCCCCGACAAGCTTGAAGAGATGCAGGCTGCCGTCGCGACGGGGGACCTCGGCCTCTGCGCCTCGATCGCCCACGGCCTGGTCTCGACCAGCGGCACGGTGGGGGCGGTCAGGCTCGCGCTCATGCTGCGCGACGTCGAGCGCTTCGCCAGGGGCGGCAACGGCGTCGACTCGGCTCGGATCGTCGAGAGCTGCGTCGGCGAGGTCGACCTCGCGAAGCGCGCTCTCCTGCGCGCGATCAGCTAGCCCCTTACTTGGGGAATAGGACGGCCGCGTCCGGGAGGAGGATCGTGTCCCCAGCACGGATGGAATCGGGGCTCTTGAGGTTGTTGTAGAGCGCGACGGCCTCGACGAGCTTGAGGAGCGGGCGCTCCTCGTAGTGCTTTTGGCAGATGACGCCGAGGGAGTCATTGGCGCGGACTACGTACTCGAAGTCACGGGCATAGCGGGGGGCGATGGTGGACTCGAATCCGACGGAGCGGAGTTCGTTCGGGGCTGGGTTGCCGTCCGGTGGAGGGGCGCCCTGGTCGTACTCGTCGCCTGCGAGGCCCTCGCCCTGGGCCCCCGCGTCCATTGATCCCGACCCTGGCCACGGCGTATCCGCGCGCAGTGCCTGCTCGGGGATCGGGAGGGGCTCAGCGCCGCTCGGACGTCCGAAGATCAGTCGGCTCCAGCCCGCGGTGTCGTTGTCGGCGGCATCCGCTGGCGCCGCGTAGCGCAGCGAGCGGCGACTCTGGAGCTCGGCCGTGGTTCTGTTCTGCCACGAAGCCGCCATCACGAAGAGGCAGCCAAGTACAAGGAGTCCGATGAGCGCGCGCATAGGTCAGGACCCAACAGTGTGCCCACTCGGCCGCCCGTTGCCCAGGCTTGGCCCTCTCACTGTTCTGTGGGATGGCCGCAGATTCACATCGTCCGAACGGAAGCGGGCCCCCCCGGATCCCCTCCCGAGCGTGCGGAAGGTGGAACCAGGGGGGCCCGCCCCAGGAATTGGCCGCTGCTACGTAGCGGCCGGTCTTAGACCTCAGCGCCCTCCAGGGCGGGCTTGTCGGAGGACTCGGCCGGCTCGTTCTCAAGCTTGGCAAGGCGCTTGCCCTCAAGCCACAGGAGCGCGGGGCTCGCGATGAACATCGAGGAGTACGTACCCACGATCACACCGATGATGACGGCGTAGGCGAAGCCCTCGAGGTCACTGCGGCTACCGACGTTGAAGAAGAACAGGATCAGGACCGTGATCAGCGTCGTGAGCGACGTCAGAACCGTACGCGCGAGCGTCTGGTTGATCGAGCGGTTGATGATGTCCGAGAGCTTGATCTTGCCCGAGAGCGGACGCAGGTTCTCGCGGATACGGTCGAACACCACGATCGTATCGTTCAGCGAGTAGCCGATGATCGTCAGGAAGGCCGCGATCATGACCAGGGAGACCTGGGCGTTGATCAGCTGCGTCTTGATCGCCAAGGCGAGGAAGCCGAGGGTCACGAGCACGTCGTGGAGGAGCGCCAGCACGGCCGCGAAGCCGTAGCTGTACTCCGCGAAGCGGAACCGGATGTACATGACGACCGCGAACAGCGACAGGATGATCGCGAGGAGCGCGTCGTCCCGGAGCTGCTGAACGACCTGTGGACCGACCGAGGCGGACTGGGGGATCGGCTGGGCGAGCACATACTCTCGTCCGTTCGTGTCCTTGTTGTCCCGCTCCTTGGTCTTCGCGAAGGCGTCGAGGATCTTCTGGCCGACGATGTTGGCCGAGAATTCGTCCGGCGTATCGAATCGGAACTCGCGGCTGTTGGCGCCCGCGGCGACCGTGACGGTGCCCATGGCGGCTCCGTTCAGCCTCTCTTGGACATCAGCCTGCGAGTGCTCGTTCTCGAAGTAGATCGTGCCGCCCGTGCCCTCTGCCGCCGCGTCGTCGAGGACGTAGCGGTTGGGGGCCAGGAACCCGGCGAGCTTGTCCTCCACTTCCGCGCGGTACCGGCCAGCGGCCGCGGCGTCCGCCGTGTCCTCTGACTTGAACTCGACCTGGAACTTCAGGTAGCCGCCGTCGACGGCGGAGGAGAGCAAGGGCTGCACCGTCGCCGAGCTGAACTCGCCTCCGAGGCCAGCGATCTTTGCGGCCACCGACTCTTGGGTCTCCGCCTTGGCGGTCGTCATCTGCATCGAGTTTCCGCCGAGGAAGTCGATGCTGTACTTCTGGATCTTCGGGATGCTGGCGAAGAACGCCACGCCTCCGACGATGAGCAGCAACGAAACCACGATGGTCTTCTTTGCGAGGCCCATGAAGTCGATGTTCGTGTCCTGGACGGCGCGCGCCATGTTCCAGCGATCCGCGCCCTTCTCGAGGGCGAAGTGCACGAGGACCCGCGTCACGACGAGGGCCGAGAACATCGAGGTCAGGATGCCGACGATGAGCGTCGTGGCGAAGCCCTGCACCGGACCCGAACCGAACTTGTAGAGGATGACGGCCGTGATGAGCGTCGTCAGGTTGGCGTCGACAATGGTGGAGAGCGCGTTCGCGAAGCCGTCTTTCGCAGACTGCGCCGCGCGGCGACCCTTCAGGGCCTCCTCACGGATCCGCTCGTAGATGAGGATGTTGGCGTCCACGGCCATGCCGACCGTCAGGATGATGCCCGCGACGCCTGGAAGCGTGAGGGTTGCCTGCAGCACCGCCATCGCGCCCATGAGGAGCACGAGGTTGAAGATGAGCGACAGCGCCGCGAACATGCCGAGGCGCTTGTAGTAGGCCGCGATGAACGCGAGCACCGCGATGAGGCCCGCCATGACGCTGAAGAAACCCTTCTTCACGTACGTGGCGCCTAGCGTCGCGCCGACCGTCTCGCGGTCCTCGAAGTTCGGCTCAAGGTCGAGCGAACCCGAGTTGAGCACGTTCACGAGCTCGTTCACTTCGGTCTGCTGGAAGCCAAAGGCGCCGCCGGTGATGATGCCGCCGGAGCTGAGGGGATCGTTGAGGTTCGGGTCCGTGACGATCTCGTTGTCGATCACGATGGCCATCTGTTGGCCCTCGTGCTCGGTCGTGAAAGCCTCGAAGTCCCGGTGGCGGTTGGTCGCGATATCAAAGCCCACTGCCGGTCGCCCGTTGCGATCGAAGCTGCCGAAGACGCGCGTGAAGTCGCTACCAGAGAAGATCCAGTTGGGATCCGCCTCGACGATGAGGGCCACCAGTCGGTCCGCCAGCTCCGTCGTAACGTTCGATTCGTCCAGGACGCGGGGGAAGAAGCGCAGTCGGCCCAGCGCGGTGCCTTGGTTCGCGCTCGCGAGCAAACCGTTGTAGTCCGTGATGCTCGCGTTCGGGTTCGCCCGCGCCCACTCTTTGGCCTTGTCGGTTTCGGCCGTCAGGTCGAAGCCGGGGTTCTCGGGGCCAGAGGCTCGCGCATCCTCTTGGCTCGCGTGGATGAGCACCTCCATGCGGCCCGTGTTCTCGATGAGGGCGCGCCAAGGGTCACTCGCTTCCAGCTCGATCGCTGAGTTCGCGGTGATCGTTCCGCGATCGGCCGGGTCCACGAAAGATGCGCTCAGCAGCATCTGTCCCACGCGCTTGCCATAGCGCATCAGCTTGCCGCCGACCATGATCCGGCCGCCGGACGTCGGGAAGTCATCCGTTCCCGCACCCTCAGCCAGGACCAGCTGCGAGCTGTCGGTCTCGACGGTGTCTCCGATCACGAAGTCCGCGGCCAGCGTAGACGTCGCCTTCTTCGCGACGAGCGACGCACTGCCGGGCAGCTCGATCACGATTCGGTTCGAGCCCTCCTTGCGCATCGTGACGCCGGCGACGCCCTTCGGGTCAACGCGTTCACGCCAGACGTCGATGATGGCCTCGATGGCCTGCGCGTCGGTCTGGCCCGAAGGGATCAGCTCCTCTGCGCGCGCCTTTTCCAGGTCTACGCTGTAGGTGAGTCGGGTGCCGCCTTGCAGGTCCAGTCCCAGGCGGAACGGAAGCAGGGCGAGCGCGATCACAGCGACCGCGAGGGCGCCAAAGATCAGGATGAGCTTGCGGTTGAGATTATCGACCATAGGACGAAGGCGGCTGCGCGGAGCCAATGGGCGCGTCTCATGCGACATGCCCGGAGAGGGGCCCGGATCGCGGCTGCGCGAGACCGGTGTCTAGAAGGGCACCGGGGACTCTCGCACAGGCCGCGCGGGGGAGTGGGGAGGGGAAGAAGTGGCCGTGGGGCGGCCGGCAGACGCTACTCGTCGGCCGGTGCCTCGGAAGCCGCCTCTGCGGCCTTGGCAGCTTCTTTCGCTGCGACGCGGCGTGCCTTCTCGGCCTCGCGCTCTGCTCGCACCTTGTCGCCAAGACGCTCCTTCGTACGCGTGGACTTGCCGACGCGATCACGCATGTAGTAAAGCCTCGAGCGACGGACGCGGCCACGCTTGGTCACGCGGACGTCTTCCACGCGGGGGCTGTGCAGCGGGAACGTCCGCTCGACGCCCTCGCCCTGCACGATCCGGCGCACGACCATGGTCTTGCGGATGCCGCGGCCCTGGAGGGTCAGGATCAGACCCTTGAAGGTCTGGATTCGCTCCTTCTCGCCCTCACGAATGAGGTAGTCCACTTCGACGTCGTCTCCGACGTTGAGGTGGGGGAGCGTGCCGGCTGGTTTGCCGAGTTCGGATTCGATCTGTTGAACGAGGTTCATGGTGGTTTGTGGCATAGCGTCTGGCCGGACCGCCCGGGTGACGTTCGAACCGAAGTGTTCGAAGGCCGGTGAGCGGCGCGGGTAGGAGCGCCTGTTCCGTGGGTGACGAGACCGTCTCGTCCCTAGAGGGAACGCCCTTGCTTGGGGCTTGTGTGTCTAGTTGTTCGGGCCGATCAATACGCGCGTTAGGCGTCTTGATTGTTCGTTGGCTGAGATCCTTCTTGCTGGGCTCTCTTCCGCTGCGTTCTCTTTTGGCTCTCTTCCAAGCGCCACTGATCAATGGCGCCGTGGTCGCCGCCGAGCAGCACGTCCGGGACGCTGCGTCCGCGGAAAACGCGGGGCCGCGTGAAGTGCGGGTGGTCGAGGGCGCCGCCGTTTGCGGTGGTGTAGGAATCTTCGACGGCCGAGCGGTCGTCACCGAGCACGCCGGGAACGAGGCGCGCGGCCGCTTCGATCAACACGAGTGCGCCCAGTTCACCGCCCGCGAGGACATAGTCGCCGATGGAAAGGCGCTCGAACTGCAGGAGCTCCAGCGCGCGTTCGTCGAAGCCTTCGTAGCGTCCGCAGAGGAGCAAGATGGGCTTCACGTCTTCGTGCTCCTCGGAGGAAGCTGGAGGCGAAGCAAGCGACTCGACAAAGCCTTGAGTCAACGTCGTTCCGTCGGGGGTGAGCGCGATGCGGCGATGCTCGCCGTGACGTGCTTCTAACCACTCGACGGCTTCGACGATGGGCTCGGGTTTGAGGACCATGCCGGGGCCGCCGCCGAAGGGGCGATCGTCCACCGTGCGGTGCCGATCGCGGCTAAAATCGCGGAGGTCCACGACGCGGGTTTGGACGAGCCCGCGCGTGCGTGCGATCCCCAAGACGCCCACATCGAGGTAGGACTCGACGGCATCGGGAAAGAGAGTGAGGATGGAAAAGAGCACCGGTTGCTCGGTAAAAGGCCCAGCAGGGTAGAGCGGGGCCCCTCAGCGGTCAATGATCGGGGCATGTTCACTGGATTAGTTGAAGCAGCCGTTCCCGTCCGCTCGTTCGAAATGCGGGGCACCGGGGCCCGCCTGGTGGTCCCGGCCCCCCGGCCTGCGGACCTCGCGCTGACCAAAGAAGAGGGCAGCTGGGGCGGTCCCACGTCCGAGGAGCCCTGGGACGCAGGGATTGGCGACAGTATCGCCATTGCTGGCGCCTGCCTGACGGTCGCCGAGCTCCTCACGGCCCCTCAGGGGGACAGGGACGGGGGGGCGAGCCCGGATATGGCCTTCGATCTCACCCAGGAGACGCTGGAGCGCACCTGGCTGGGGGCCCTGCGGCCGGGCCACGTGGTGAACCTAGAGCGGGCGCTGAAGGTAGGGGCTCGACTCGGGGGGCACATGGTGAGTGGCCACGTGGATGCCTGTGGCACGGTCGTGGGCCGCGAGGACGTGGGGGACGGTGGCGCCGTGTTCACCTTCGAGGTCCCAGAGGGCTTCGAGCGCTTCCTCGTGGACAAGGGCAGCGTCACGATCGACGGCATCAGCCTGACGGTGGTCACGCCCTCAGAACGTCGCTTCCAGGTGGCGGTGATCCCGCACACGTTAGAACGGACTCACCTGACGCATCTGGCAGCGGGAGACCAGGTGCATTTGGAGGCGGACCAGGTCGGGAAGTGGGTCGAACGGCTTCTCATTGCGGGGCAATCCGGGCGCTAGATCACCCTTTGGAGGCTGTTTGGACGCTTCTCAGTCACCGCTCTGACGGCCGTGTCACGGAATGAAACACTTTCCATGTGATCGCCATCGCATTCATAGCCGCATGTCCTTTACTCCCCCGTCGCACCACCGATGTCCTCAATCGCTTGGTGGTCGGAGCGACTCAAAATGCAGTGCAAGCCAGGCGTGCACCCTTCCAAGGACCGATATGACTACTCAGAAACTGACTCTCCTCCTCGCGGCGTCCCTCGTTGGCTCGTCCGCATTCGCCCAAGAGCGCACCGCGCAAACCCCCGAGCAGCAAGAGGCACCGACCCGCCGCGCTGCTCCGGCCCAAGAAGCCGACGCAGCCCCCGGCGCACGCCGCGGCCCGCAGCGCGCCGTCTTCCTTCCGCACACCGACGTCCTGCGTCAAACTGTCTGGGCGAAGGCCGGTGACGAGAACGTCGACCTCGGCGCCGTCGCCAACCTCGTGATCAATGGCACCGACGGCTCCGTGAGCCACGTCGTCGTCATGGCAGGCGAGAAGAGCTCGGAGCCGGGCAAGCTTCGCGCTATCCCGTTCCAGAGCCTCGGATGGAGCATGACCGAAGAGGGCAAGCCCCAGGCCATGCTCAACATCGAGCCCCGCGCCTACGACGCCATGCCCGCCTTCGACCCGAAGGCCATGGACAAGCTCACCGGCGCCAAGGCCGTGGACGCCGCCGCCAAGCGCGTGGGCGAGGTCACCGGCGACATGACCGCTGAGGAGAAGGCCGAGGCGATCAAGAACGCCCGCGCCGCCACCGCAGCACCGGCCCAAAGCGTCCTCGCTTCGAGCCTCGCAGGCCTCCAGGTCTTCGCTCCGAGCGAGCGCGAGGCCTTCGGCGCCGCTTCGAACCTCGTGATCGACTGCACCGCCGGCAAGGTCGCCTTCGCCGAAGTCGCCGTCGCCGACGCCAACTACCTCGTTCCCTTCCAGGTCCTCAAGGTCCGCTCCCTCCCGGGCGCTGACGGCGCAGAGCCGACCCTCTCCGTGCTGGCACCCACCAACGCAGAGGGCATGGTCGGCGCTCCGATGATCGACGCAGCCAAAGAGCTGACCGCCCAGAACCCCCGCTTCCGCAAGAGCGTCTACGCCCACTACGGCGTCGAAGCTCCGGCAGGCAAGAAGCGCGGCGACGGCATGAAGCGCAAGGCTGGCGACATGAAAGAGAAAGTCGGCGAGGTCAAGGGCAAGGTCAAGAAGGTCGTCCGCGACGTCAAGGACGTTGTCGACAAGCGCTAGTCGCTGACCTAGGAGCCCCAAGGCTCCAACGGGACCCCTGAAGCGGG
>CALHGQ010000257.1 GCA_938030175.1 uncultured bacterium
CGAGTGTCCTGCCCCGCGCGGCACTGGATCGCACGCTGGATCGCCGGCACCCTCGAAGAAGGACCGCTCGAATTTGTGTCCTTTCACGTCGACGAGATGCAGTGCGAATGGTGCTCGGCGAACCGCGATGACCTCGCTCACAGGGATGAGGAGGCGTTAGAGCCCTTGCTCGTCTCGGTTCGAGCCTCCACCGCCAAGCTCCTCCGCTCGCGCGTGGATCGCCCTTAGGGCGGCATTTGAAACTAGGGAGGGTCCTCGGGGTATCCTTTCCCTGTGAGCGTGCCCACCAAGATCTACCTCGTCGTCGTCGCGGTCGTATTCGTCGTGTGGATGGGTGTGTCGACCTTCGTCGCTGCCAAGGACACGGGGCCCCGGTTCATCACCGACATGGGCTACCTGCTCGACAACTCCGAGCGGTTCACTGCGATCCTGCGCGGGCGCGTCGACGTGCGCGACGTGGACGGTCGGCCGATTGCTCCGCCCGAGGGCACCCTCGTCGTGGACGTGCGCGCCCGCGACTCCGCCGGGACGCTCGCGGTTCGCCGCATCGGAAGCGTTCAGCCGGACGGTGTCTTCGAGGTTCTTTCATTGCCCCACGGGCTCGCCACCGTGTCGGTTCAGCTCGGGGGTGGCGAGACCATCTGGGAGCGAGAGGACATTGTGGTGGGGGGCGCCGGAACCCTCGACCCGCGCATCGACCCGATCGACCTCGGCGACGAACTCTTTTTCTTTGAGATCGACGTGCGCGGACCGAGCGGAGCTCCGGTGACAAGCGGGCAGCTCGCGTGGCGCAAAGTCGGCACGCAGAAGCCCGGTGACGACGTGACCTTCGATGGCCTGGCGCCCGTCGGAGCCGAGGGGCAGGCTCGCTTCTTCTCCACCTCGGCCGTGGTGGACGCGGTGTGCATGGTGCCGGGCGCGCGGACCGAACTCTTCGAGGAACTCTATCTCGATTCTTCGATCGATCTGGGTCCCGGGATCGCAGTCGATTTGAAGGTGGCCGGTGAGCTCCCCGATGCGGGGCGTTGGTCGCTGCGCGCCGTGTTGACCCCGGTGGAACTTGCCCCAAAGATCGAGCTAAGCGGTCAAGGTCTGCTTGGTGGCGAGGGACGTTCCGAGCTCGGCACGTCGATTTACGCCGAGGTGGACGCCGGCACGGGAAGGGCCCTGATTCCGCTGGCTCGCGGCGGCAGCTACCGAATTCGCTGGGACGCGCTACGGGCCCGCAGGCACCGTTTCGACACGCTCAAGCTCCCCGAAGGAGAGATCATCGACGTGCCCACTGGGCCTGGGGTCTACCAGGTGGAGAGCACGTTCCCCATCGACGCGTTTCTGCGGAAGGCCTCGCGCCGCCGCTAGTGCCGCCGCTACCGGCGGAGGCCTGAGTTCGAAGGGATCGAGAGCCGAACGGGCTCCTCGAACTGTTCCGGGTTGGTGGGCTCGTCGTAGACGTTGAAGTCTTCGATCTTCCAGTGCCAGCCGCCCTGGACCGCGAGGATGGCTTCGAAGGCCGTGTCCTCGGTTTCGTAGGAGAAGTCGTCGACGTTCACACGCACCACGTCGTAGCGCTCCTCGTACTCCAGCACGCCCGCTTCGACGGGGTCGGACACCGTGTTCCCCTCGCTCGCCTTACCGGGCGTCGACTCGGTCCACGCCTTCCAGTAGCCCTCGCGCTGCATGCGGAAAACGAGATAGCGATCTCGGATCCAGAAGGGCCCCGGGATGCGGCACTGCAGGAGCGCGACGCGGTCCCACTGCGCAAGAACCTCGGGGTCCTCCGCTCGATAGAGGGCCCAGCGCAGCTGGGGGACTCTGCTCATCAGCTCGTCCCGCACCTCGCTGTAGTAGTTGATCGACTTGACGTTGGTGCGATTCTTCCACGCCCGTGAGAAGCATCGGAACTCCTCATCCAAGAGGTTTCCTTGGACGGCGGTCCGGAACGACGCCAGCGTCTGCTGGGGCGAGTTGAACCCGTAGTCGAGCCCTTGCTGCAAGGTGGGCGCGGGCACACGGCAGCCCGCGGCCAGCCCTAGCACGAGGGCCGTGCTCGCCAACCTCCGCCAAGGGGCCCTCGAAGCCCTCTCCATCCCTCTCTTTCGTCGACTCATGCTCATGGTGCGCCCCTAACGGCGGTGTTATGGACCCCAGGTTGTATCGCGTATCCCCGTCGCCCCTCTCCCGAAATCACCGGCAAGGAGTGAATTGGGCAAATTGCCTTATGTGCCATTCTCGAAAACAACTGTATTCTTCGCCTAACACCGACGACAACGGCATCGTACGGCGCTTGTACAGTCCCTCTGGGGCATAGAATCGCCCGTACCGATCCCACCGCCTGTAGCAGGCCACCGCGTTCATCCACCGGCTCGATCCCAAAGGCCTGGGATCCGCTCCGCGAGATCTCGTCGCCTCGACCCACCAAACCCATGAATCACAGCTCTCCTCGTCGACAGTTTTCCCTCGGGCTGCCCATTGCGCTGATCGCCGCTAGCGGCATCGCAGCCAGTGCCTTCGCTAGCGTGACCACCACGAGCAGCGACGCTCTCAGTTCGGTCGAGGCCGTTCAGGAAGGGAGCACCAGGGGCGGCCGTGGGCGTAACGCCGGCAAGACTCCTCCGCCCAAGCCGGTGGTCGTACCCGCCTCGCGCGGGGCCCGCAACAGCGTGCCAGCTCCGGCCCCGGTCGCCACGGTGAAGGGTGGAGCCACGGGTGCCGAGCAGAAGAAGGAGGTGAAGGAGCTCACTCCCGAGCAGAAGAAGCAGCAGGACGCCTACCTCGCCAAGCAGAAGGCAGCCGGCCAGAACGCGAAAGGCGCTGTGCGCGGCGCCGTCCCGCGTCCGCCCCGGAACCCGAACGCCAAGCTCGAAATCGAGTTCGGATCTGACAAGCACGACTTTGGCAACGCACGCCAGGGCGACCAGCTGACCCACGTCTTCGAGATGAAGAGCGGCGGCACCGAGCCCCTCGTGATCAGCCAGGCGAGCCCCACCTGCGGCTGCACGCTCGGCGAGGTCAAGGTCAAGCAGCCCGGTGAAGAGGTCTCGATCCTCTACAAGTTCGGCGACGAGATCATGCCGGGCGCTGACGTGGAGATCGAGGCAACCCTCGACACCACCAGCAAGACGAACCGCACCAACGTGCGCATCAACGTCTACTCCAACGACGGCACGGCAGGCCAGAACCAGCTCCAGCTGATGGCCAACGTGGAGCCGTTCATCACGGCCACGCCCAAGTTCCTCCAGCTCGGCGACATCCGCGAGGGTGTTTCGAAGACCGCTACCGTGGACTTCCGCACGTCGTCCGGCGACCCGATCATGCTCACGCAGGACGAGTCCCGCCCGATCCCGCTGCCCCAGGGCCTCACGCTCGACGTTCAGCCGATGAACCCCAACGAAGAGGGCAAGTCGAACCACTGGCGCGCTAGCTTCACGGTGGCCGACGACTCGACCGCGGAGCCCAAGGGCTACATGCTGCGTCTGAACAGTGACGTTGAGCTCCCGACCTCGAAGGCCAAGGCGAAGAAGCCGGGCGCCGTGACCGTCTACCAGGCGAGCACGAACATCAACTACCGCATCCTCGGCGCCCTTTCGCTCCAGCCGCAGTACGTGTCGCTGGGCCTTGTGCGCCCGGGTCAGCCGGTCGTCCGCAACGTTCGCCTGACCTGCCACGAGCCCGACTTCGACCTGTCGAACGTCACGGTGGCCGTCGTGGGTGAGGGCCAGCAAGAGCTGGCATGGGCCGACCGCTTCGCGGCGACGGTCAAGCCGGTGAGTGGCAGCAACGCCGTCGACATCGAATTGCGCCTCACGGGACTTCCCGACGACGCTGACGGTTCGTTCCGCGGCCGTGTGAACATCAAAACGGGGCACCCGTCCAAGCCCGACGAGTTCTTCCGCTTCTCCGGCGTTTGCCGCAAGCTTTCCGGCCAGGGCGCGTCCCCGGTCATCCGCCCGGGTGAGGCGAAGAAAGCACCTGTGAAGGTCGAGAAGAAGGCTGGCGGCCGCTAGAGGGCAGCCGACCAGAACGCCTACGGCGCCCCACCGGATTCTCGGACTGGGGGGCGGTATTTAGGGGCCACGGAGTAACTTCCGTGGCCCCGTCGCTATGGTGGTCGTGGCGCGCGCGCGCCTTCCCAGCCCCTTCCGGTCCCCCCTAGACGCTGACTCCCCCGAGCCAGCCATCCGAACCCTTGAGCCAAGACCTCGGCGACATACTCGTTTCCACCGGAGCGCTCGACGAGACGCAGCTCCGCGAGGCCAAGGCCCAGCAGCGTGGGGGCGGAGCCTCACTAGAGGAGGCCATCCTCGGCCTTGGCTTTGCCGATGAGGCGACGGTCTACCGGGCCCTCGCCAAGGCGAACAGCCTCCCCTTTGTGGACCTCGCCAAGGGCAAGGTCGGCGGCGACGTACTTGAGATG
>CALHGQ010000258.1 GCA_938030175.1 uncultured bacterium
GGACGCCAACCCGCTACCCACGTCCAATTTTACCGACGCTGTGTCAGTAACCTTTCGCTAAGAGCTTATTCGTGTCCATGACCCAAGGCGGTGACCCCTCGCTCGCTCAGTTCGCTGAGCTCATGCTCGCCCAGTTCCAGCTCGCCTACCCGGAAGCGGGGTTCGAGCACTCCGAAGACGAGCGCTCCATTCGGGGTGGGGAAGGTGGGCCGCGGATCTTCCTGGGGAATCTGCACACCGCGTACTTGGCGGCCGACGCGGAGGAGCGCGAGGAGCTCGTCCAGCGCATCGTCCGCATGGGGGGCAACGTCGACGCCGACGACGTCCCGCCTCTGGACGAAGTCCGTGGGTCGCTTCTGCCCAAAGTTTGGACGCGCTACCACCTGGAGTTTCCGGCCTTGGAGTTTTCGGCGGCCGAGGAGTCGCCGGAAATCGAGATGGTCACGGTGCCTCGCTGGAAGCTCGGCGATCACCTGATCGCGGTCTTGGTGCGCGACGAGGAAGAGCGCGTGACCGGGGTCATGTCCGACGCGCTCGATGCCTGGGGCGAGTCCGCCGAGGTGCTTTGCGACGAAGCGGAGATGCGCACCGAAGACCTCGTTGAGTCTTGGCAGGTGATGGAGTCGCCGTCGGGGGGCAAGGGGCGGCTCATCGTTCCCGAGGTCGACCCCACCTACGCGGCATCGGCGCTCTTCTGCACGTCTAGCTTCCAGCGCCTGGGTCTCGCCGAAGGAGCCCTCGCTTCGGTCCCGACAAAGAGCACCCTCTACATCCTTGAACCAGGGGACGCGCAGCTAGAGGACGCCTTCATCGCCGGGATCGAATCGGCGGATCAAGAGGGCAGCCACCCCCTTTGCCCCGTGCCCCTCGAGTGGCGGGGAGGGCGCTGGCAGCCTTGGGCGGTTCCCGCGGAGCATCCCTTCGGCGCGCGCTACCGGAACATGGAGCGCGTCTTTACCTACTCCCTGTACGAGGAGCAGAAGGGCATCCTGGATCGCGTTCACGACGCGCGCGACGAAGATGTCTTCGTCTCCTCGCAGATGCTCCACGAAGTCGAGGGGCAGGACGACTACGTGTCGACCGTGGCCTGGAGCCGCGGCGTCGAGGCGCTGCTCTGCAAGGCGGACCGAGTCGCCTTCATCGAACTCAACCTCACGCCCGAGGTCTCCATCACGGTCGGCTGGGAGAAAGTCGTAGACATCGTCGGGCACCTCTTGGAAGAGGTGCCCGGGATGCACCCGGTGCGCTACCGAGTGTCGGAGTACCCCAGCGTCGAGGAACTCAAGGCGCTCGGGTAACGGCTCTTCGCCTCGGTCCTTACTGGATCGTGCGACGAATCAGGTTCGTCACGGACAGACTTCCGCCGCTCTGCTTGATCGCTTGGAAGTAGAACGTCAGTCCGGAAAGCGCGGGCAACGGGATCGGGACGGACAGTTGGCCGTCGGCCGGGATCGGCGCCGAGTTCGCGAGCCTGCGGAACGGGCGCGTGTAGAACCAGCCGCTGCCCACCTGCAGGGCGGGCGCAAGCGATTGGCTGAACGCCAGCACAACGAGCTCGCCGGGATCGCCGAGCACGTCGACGCTCACGTTAGACCCGCTCGCCCAGAGGGCACGGGTTGAAAGCTCGGGGCGCTCTTCGATCGTTCCGCCGCGGCGATTCGAGATGTGGTACGCAGGCCACGGGCTGTCCTTGGCGCTGTGGCTGCCGTCGAGGTCGTACACGTTGATGTCCGTGAGCTGATCGACCGTGGAGAGCGCCACGAGCTCGAAGTCTCCGTCACCGTCGATGTCGTCAATGGCCGCGCCGTTGAAGTACGTGAACCCACGCGGGCGCAGCGGGAAGCCCGGCAGCTGGTTTCCGTCCGCGTCCAAACCCCAGAGGTAGCCGTTGCCACCCTCGAGGACGCTGCGGTCACTGAAGACTTCCATGCGGCCATCGCCGTCGATGTCGGCTACGGTGACGGGTCCTTCGGAGCCGCCGCCGAAGCCGCCCGCGCTCGCGCTGAACGGCCAGCCTGGGACGTTGGTGCCATCTTCATTGAAGGCGAACAATTGGTTGCTCGGGGTGATCCCCGTGCCTGCGCGGGAGCCGAGGATCTCTAGGTCGCCGTCGCCGTCGAGGTCAACGATCGTGGGAGCGCCATACGTCCACGTGCCGACGCTGCGGGGCCAGCCCGTACGCAGGGTGCCGTCGTGCTCGAACACGAAGTAGCCGGAGTTGCCCTGGTGGGACCCGACCGCGATCTCCATCGTGCCGTCGCCGTCGAGGTCGGCGAGCGCCGGGGACGTGTAGCTGTGACGGTTGCCGCCGCCGATCGAAACAGGCCAGCCGGGGACGGCGCTGCCGTCTGTCTCCACGGCGAAGATGCTCTCGTAGGACAGGTACACGACCTCGGGCGAACCGTCGCCGTCGATGTCGCCGACGGCGGGGCTGCCGGTTGGCACATGGTCGAGGACCACGGGCCAGTTGCCGTTCGTCCACTCGGTGCCGTCGGGCTCAAGGACCCGGAGGAACCCAATGGGGTAGTCCCGCTCGGGCACCAGGATCTCCAGGGTGCCGTCGTCGTCGAGGTCGAAGAGCGTGGGACTGCCCGCGAGGTTGCTATTGTTGATGCTCTTCGGGTACCCGGGCGCCACG
The DNA here is from genome assembly GCA_938030175.1 of uncultured bacterium. Taxonomy (GTDB): domain Bacteria; phylum Planctomycetota; class UBA1135; order UBA1135; genus Saltatorellus. The sequence continues at coordinate 2,639 of CALHGQ010000258.1, forward strand.
TTGCCCTGGTGGTCGATGACGTAGACGCGGCCACCGCTGGTGAAGCCGCGGGTGAACTGAACAATCTCGTAGTCGCCGTCACCCTCGAGGTCTGCGATGGAAGGCGCGTACTGCGGAATCTGAATCGTGGAGACCGGGAACCCCGGGACTTGGTCGCCTTCGGAGTCGAACGCATAGACGTTGCCGTCCACGGCCGAGACGACGATCTCGGGCAGGCCGTCTCCGTCGAGGTCGGCGAGGGCCGCGCCGCGGCTGGGTGAGAAGTTCGGGTGCCCGCCGACCTGAACGGGGAAGCCGGAGAGCTGGTCTGGGCTGAGGCCGCTGGCGGCGGCCGTGATATGGCTCGCCGGGAGGGCCACCTCGGTGATGACATCCCGGCCCGCAATCTGGGCGCCGGAGTCCGTCCGCGTGATCACCTTGACGCTCTTAATCGCCTGGGGGCCAGCCGGGGCGCCCGCCTGGGAGGCCATGAGCGGGGTCGGGATCAAGGCGGCGGCGAGTGCCAGCCACCCAGGGGCCGGGAGGTTCGATGCGATCTGCATGGGATAAGTGCGGGGGTGAGGGAGAGAGTTCTTGGCAAGTCGACCCAGGATACGGGTCCGGGCCAGATCTGCAGCGCGGCCACCTCCCGCACCCGGGCTTACGTGCCTGCCAGAGGGGGTCGGTGTCTTGCTCCCACCGATCCAGGCGCTCTGGAGCGGCGTCGGAGGTGCCGCTTTGCTATTCTCTTTCGCCATTTCACCCCTCAGATGACGTCTTCAAACCATCCCACCGCGCCCTCAGCCCAGCCCCCGGTCTCGGGCGGCGGTCACGCGCCGTTGGTCAATGGGGCGCCTGATTCGACGAGCGAAAAGGGCAGGCGCGAGCCCAAGCCCTCATGGCTGAAGGTCCCGCTGCCGGGCGGCGAGGGGTACAAGAAGCTGAAGGGCCTGACGAAGGAGCTCAGCCTCAACACCGTCTGCGAGGAAGCCCGCTGCCCCAACATCGGGGAGTGCTGGAAGGGCGACCACGCGACGATGACCATCATGGTGCTCGGCGATGAGTGCACGCGTCGTTGCCGCTTCTGCGCGGTCAAGACCGTGGACCGCGCTGCGCCGCCCGATCCGAACGAGCCCGAGCACGTCGGTCGCGCGGTGGGGGAGATGGGCCTTGAGTACCTCGTCATCACGAGCGTCGACCGCGACGACCTCGAGGACGGCGGGTCCAGGCACTACGCCGACTGCGTGCGCTCGATCCGCAAGCACGCGCCGGAGACCCTCGTGGAAGTGCTCATCCCGGACTACGTCGACACGAACCTCAGCACGCTGATGGAGTCGCGTCCGGACGTCCTCGCCCACAACGTCGAGGTCGTCTCGCGGCTCCAGCGCAAGATCCGCGATCCGCGCTGCAGCTACGAGCGCTCCTTGGACGTTCTGCGCCAGGGCAAGGCCTACGCCGAGGCCCAGGGGTTCGAGATCTTCACGAAGTCCTCGCTCATGGTGGGGCTCGGCGAGACGCAGGATGAGCTGTTCGAAGCCATCGGCCTCCTCCGCGATGCAGGCGTCGACTTCTTGACCCTCGGCCAGTACCTGCGCCCCACGCCCAACCACGCGCCCGTTCGTGAGTACGTCACGCCCGAGCGTTTCAAAGAACTCGAGATCGAAGCACGCGCGCTCGGTTTCCTCTACGTCGCTTCCGGCCCCCTTGTGCGCTCCAGCTACAAGGCGGGCGAGTACTTCGCCACACGCCTGATCAAGGGGCGTCGCGCAGTCGCTCGGACAGCGAACAAGAAGAGCACCCCAAACCATGACTGACATGCTGACCGTCATCAGCCCCACCGGGGCCACCAAGAAGGGCTACGACGCCGGGCTCTCGGACGAAGAGCTATTGCACTGCTATCGCTCGATGCTCCTCGTTCGTTCGTTCGACGAGATCTGCCTCAAGCTCCAGCGTTCGGGCCGCATTGGGTTCTCGATCCCCAACCTCGGGATCGAAGCCACCCAGGTGGGCGCCGCAAGCGCCATGCGCAAGACCGACTGGATCTTCCCGAGCTACCGTGACTTCGGCATGGCGCTGTACCACGGCATCAAGCCCGTGGACATGATGCACAACATGTTCGGCAACGCCGAGGATGCCGCGAAGGGGCGCCAGATGCCGGTGCACTTCTCCTTTGTGGATCCGATCCACTTCTACAGCATCAGCTCGCCCATCGGTACGCACCTGCCGCACGCGGTGGGGGCGGCCTACGCCAGCAAGGTGCGCAAGGAGGACACGGTGCACCTCGTGAGCTTTGGCGACGGCGGCACGTCCAGCAGCGGCTTCCATAGCGGCATGAACTTCGCCGCTGTTTGGAAAGCGCCGGTCGTGTTCCTGTGTCAGAACAACGGCTACGCGATCTCCTGCCCCTCCGAAGATCAAACCGCCAGCGACGGCTACGCGATCAAGGCGCAGGCCTACGGCATGCCGCACCAGACCGTCGACGGCAACGACCTCTTCGCCGTGCGCGACGCAGTGCTCGCCGCAACCGAGCGTGCGCGCAAAGGGGAAGGTCCCTCCATGATCGAGGCCGTGACCTTCCGCATGGGCGGCCACTCGACCTCCGACGACCCCACGAAGTACGTCCCGAAAGAGGTCGTCGAGAAGTGGAAGAAGAAGGACCCGGTCGAGCGTTTCCGCAAGTACCTCCAGAAGCGCAAGCTCTGGACGAAGGAACTCGAGGAGACGATGCGAGCCGAGACGCTCGCAGAGATCGACGCCGCCGCCAAGACCGCCGAGAAGACCCCGGGCCCCGGCCTGGAGACCATCTTCAGCGACGTCTTCGCCGAGGTCCCCGACCACATTCGCAGCCAAGGAGAGTTCCTCTTCGATCTCTCCAAGCGTCGCGGCGAAGCCGACGCAGGCGACGGAGAGTTCCCGCTCTGAGCTAACGCCCCAGCGACGGCAACCCCGGACTCGGCTTCCACGGAATCGGCTTTCCCGGGGCCGCCCCCCCACGTAGAACACCCAAGACTCATCCCCATGGCAAACCTCACACTCATCCAAGCGGTCAACGACGGCCTGAAAGTCGCGATGCGCGACGACAGCTCGGTCGTCGTATTCGGCGAGGACGTCGGCCCGAAGGGCGGCGTATTCCTGGCGACCGAAGGCCTCACGTCCGAGTTCGGGCAAGAGCGCTGTTTCGACACGCCGCTCTCCGAGGACGGCATCATCGGCACCGCCATTGGCATGGCGATGAACGGCCTGACGCCGGTGACGGAGATTCAGTTCCAGGACTTCATCTTCCCGGCCTTCGACCAGATCGTGAGCGAGGCCGCCAAGCTGCGCTATCGCTCGGGGGGCCAGTACACCGCGCCCATGGTGATCCGCACGCCCTACGGCGGCGGCATTCGCGGCGGCCTCTACCACAGCCAATCCGGTGAGGCCTACTTCGCCCACACGGCTGGCCTCAAGGTGGTCATTCCCTCGACGCCCCACGACGCGAAGGGCCTGCTTCTCGCAGCGATCAAGGATCCCGATCCTGTCCTCTTCATGGAGCCGAAGGCGCTCTACCGCGCGGTGAAAGGCGAGGTACCCGAGGGCGACTACACCGTCGATCTCTCGACGCTTCGAACCGTTCAAGAGGGCCGCGACGTGACGGTTTACTGCTACGGCGCCATGGTGCCGGTGGTGGAGAAGGCGGCCGCGCAGGCCAAGGAGCAGCGCGGCATCGACTGCCTCGTCATCGACCTGCGCACGCTCATGCCCCTCGACGAGGAAGGCGTGATCGAGGCAGCCAAGCAAACCGGCCGCGTCGTCGTGGTGCACGAAGCCCCGCGCTTCTGCGGCTACGGCGCCGAGATCAGCGCGCTCATCGCAGAGCGCTGCATCGAGTACATGGAGGCGCCCGTCAAGCGCGTCACCGGCTTCGACACGCCGTTCCCGAACACGCTCGAACATCACTACCTGCCCGACGATCGCCGCGTATTGGACGCCATCGAGGCCGTCTACGACTTCTAGTTTTAGCGCTGCGCTAACCCATCCACCTGCGCCCCGCGAAGAGGGCACGACTGCACACCGCTCACGCACCCCGCAACGGGACGCGAGACCAACACAGAGCACCCCATCCTATGATCGAATTCAAACTGCCCGACATCGGTGAAGGCATCGCCGAAGGCGAGATCGTCCAGTGGCTTGTGGAAGAAGGCGCCTCGGTGGATGAGCACCAGCCCGTTGTCGAAGTGATGACGGATAAGGCGACGGTGGAAGTTCCCGCGCCTGCGGCCGGTACCCTCACCAAGCTGCTCGCTGCTGAAGGGGACACGATCCCGGTTGGCAACGTGATCTTCCACCTGGACGAAGGTGCCAGCGGGGGAGCAGCCCCTGCGCCCGCCGCAGCTTCTGGCGGAGGCGCAGCTCCGGCCGCAGCCGCGCCGGCCGCCTCGGGCGGCGAGCTCATCAAGTTCAAGCTCCCCGACATCGGCGAAGGAATCGCTGAAGGCGAAATCGTCCAGTGGCTTGTGACCGCCGGCACGGCCGTCGAGGAGCACCAGCCCGTCGTCGAAGTGATGACGGACAAGGCAACCGTCGAGGTCCCCGCTCCGGCGGCCGGCACCGTGACCGAGCTGCTCGCTGACGAAGGCGCCACCGTGCCCGTCGGCGACGTGATCTTCCACCTGCAGACGGGAGCCTCCAGTGGCGGTGGTGCCGCAGCGGCAGCGCCCGCTCCGGCGGCTGCTGCTTCCGACGGCTCCGCGGCCCCAGCGCCCGCGGCTGCGGGCCAACCTTCGCGCGTCAGCACGGCTGACGGCAAGGTCCTCGCCGTTCCGAGCGCCCGTCGCGCCGCGCGCGAGCTCGGCGTCGACCTGACGCTCGTCGCCGGCTCTGGCCGCGGCGGCGTCGTCCGTCGCGCCGACGTGGAAGCGTTCGCCAAGTCCGGCGGCGCAGGCACGGCAGCAGCGCCCGCTGCGGCCGCAGCTTCGGCTGGCATCGCAGCTCCGCCCCAGCCGATCGCGGCACCGCCCGCTCCGGCGGCGTCGAACGGGCGCGCGGCAGCGCCTGCGGCTCCGATCCCGGTCATGGCCCAAGAAGAGCGAACGCCGTACCGCGGCATCCGCCGCAAGATCGGCGAGGCCATGACGCGCTCCAAGCACACGGCGGCGCACTTCACCGTGGTGGAGGAGATCGACGTCACCGAGCTCGTCGAGACGCGCTCCCGCGCGAAGGCCCTCGGCAAGCAGCACGGCGTCAACGTGACCTACATGCCCTTCATCATGAAGGCGGTGGCGAACGGCCTGACGCGCTTCCGCTCGCTGAACGGCCACCTCGACGAAGATGCGGGCGACATCGTCCTCCCGGCCGAGATCAACATCGGCGTCGCGACCGACACGCCCAACGGGCTGGTCGTCCCTGTGATCCGCAACGTCGAGCACAAGGGCATGCTGCACCTCGCGGCCGAGCTCTCCGAC
>CALHGQ010000259.1 GCA_938030175.1 uncultured bacterium
GGCTGCCTTGAGCTTTTCCTTGAAGGCGGTGGCATTCGGGGGCGTCCCCTCCGCCTCCAGATCTTCATCGAAGATGGGCATGGGGAGAGCGCCCAGGTCGATCACTTCGACCTCGGCGCCCTGGGCGCGCGCAACCTCGGCAGCGGCGTGGATGAGCTTGACGTTGTGCGAGCCTTTGCGGTGGGAACCGGCGAAGGCGACGAGTTGGGGAACCTTGGACATGCCCAAATTCTACGCCCGAGAGAGCGCTAAGCCCAGCGCACCGGAAGCCTCTAACGGTGTTGATCCAAGAGGATCATGTTCCCGTCGGGGTCGGCGATCACCATGCTGGCGGGACCCGAGCCCTTGAGGGCTTCAGGCTCGATGGGCTTGACCGGCGCAATGCCCTTTTCCGCGAGCGTGGCTTGGAGCTTGCGGACGTCCGTGAACGGATCAGAGTTCTTCCCGTTGTGGTCCCAACCCGGGTTGAAGGTCAGGATGTTGTCCTCGAACATCCCCTGGAACAGCCCGATCACGGTCGTTCCGTTCTGCAGGATCAGGTAGTTCTGCTTTTCGTCGCCGGCCAGCTTCGTGAACCCCAGCTTGGCGTAGAAGTCGCGGGAGACGGCGAGGTCTTTGACAGCGAGGCTGACGGAGAAAGCACCAAGGTTCATGGCGGGGGCCGGGGCAGGAGTGGGGGCAGGGCTCGGGGCGGGTTCTTGGGGTGAGAACTGGGCGCCTAGCCAGGGAAGGCAGGCGAGGAGCGCTGGGGCTAGGATGATCTTCATGGAGACCATTGATATCCCGTCTGGCCCTATCGCTGCTTGACAGATCTTGCGAAACGCCGATGACAGTGGGGCCGAGCTTGCCCAGGGACCCGGTACGCCCCCCGACTACGTCGAGCGCGTGAATCGCGCGATCGATTGCGTCCTGACGCACCTAGATGAAGCGCTCCCCTTGGAGCGCGTCGCCCGCGCCGCTGACTTTTCGCCGTACCACTTCCATCGGATCTTCCGCGCCTTGATGGGGGAGACGCTGGCACAGTTCGTGAAGCGGGTTCGGTTGGAGCGCGCGCTGCGGCTTGTCAGCCACGAGCCAGAGCGATCGCTCACGGACATCGCTCTCGCCTGCGGCTTCGGGTCTTCATCGGACTTTTCGCGCAGCTTCAAGCAGCACTTCGGCGTCCCGCCCAGCGCCTTCGACGTCGACGCCTTCCGCGCCGCACGCCGCGAGGAATTTGAGCGGGCAGCGGGTCCGAATCATCGTCACCTCTTGCGCGGGCTCAAACCCGGCGAAAACCCGGACGGCTTTGAGGTCCGCATACGGAGTCTCCCGCCGCGCAAGGTCGCCTACATTCGCGTGCTTGATCCCTATCGACCGGACGTGGTCATGCAGGCTGCTTCGAGGCTTGTCGCTTGGGCAGAGACCAGCGGGGCTTCTGGAGGCCAGTGGCTGGGCTACATGTGGGACGACCCGGAGATCGTGGCGCGCGAAGACTGCCGCTACGACGTGGGAGTCGTAGTCGAAGACTGCCGCCCAGACGGTGAAGTCGGCTGCTTCGAGTTCCCGTCCATGACGGTGGCCGAGGTGGAGCTCCGCGGCGGTATCGACCTAGAGATGCGCGCCCTCGACTGGCTCTGGCGGACGTGGCTCCCAGCGAGCGGCTACTTGCCCACCGATCAGCCCTCCTTCGAGGCCTGGATCGGAAGGCCCTTTGGTCACGGCGACGAACACTTCGAGCTGCGTCTCCAGCTGCCGGTGACCCGCTGATTCGCGCTGCTGCGCGAGGAGTCCGCGCACAGAGAGGCCGCCCTGGTAGTGAGGCCCTGTATAGTGAGGCCCTGCCATGCAGCCGCTACCGCGCCCGATCACCCGAGAAGAACTCCAGACCTTCGAGACGGATGGCATCGTCTGCCTCCGCCAGATGTTCAGCGAAGAGTGGGTGGAGAAGATGCGCGAGGCTGCGGAAGAGTCCATGGCGACGCCAGGGGAGCTACACGCAGAGCTGGCGAAAGAGCTCGGCGACGAGGGACGCTTCTTCCACGACACGTTCGTCTGGCGACGCAACGCCGCCTGTCGGTCTTTTGTCTTCGATTCGCCCGCAGCCTCGATCGCGGCTGAGCTTATGGGGGCCTCGAAGATCAACCTGTTCTTTGACCAGTGGCTGATCAAAGAGCCTGGGACTTCTACTCGAACGCCCTGGCACCACGACATGACGTACTGGCCGATCGACGGGGAGCAGATCTGCACCGTCTGGTTGGCACTGGACCGAGTCACCGCGGACAGCGGTGCCGTTGAGTACATCAAGGGCTCGCACAGGTGGGGGCGCAAGTTCCGCCCTGCGAGCTTTGGGGGCGGGCACCAGTACACGGAGAGTATTCCGGAGGTGCCGGATATCGAAGCGGAGAGGGAGAAGCACGAAATCGCGCAGTTCGATCTCGAGCCGGGGGACTGCACGGTCCATCACGGGCTGATCGTCCATGGGGCACCAGGGAACCGAACCTCGGCTTGCCGCCGCCGCGCTCACACCAGTCGTTGGACCGGGGACGATGTGGTCTTCCATCCAAGGGACGGCCTCCAGGAGATGCCGAGCTTCCCCCCGGAGCTAACGCCCGGCGATCCGCTGGACTCCGAGCTATGGCCCCGCATCGTTTGACGGCTGCGCCTGGGGTCCGCGCACGCAGCGAGAACTCCTCACCTCTGCCTAGGCAGACGCCGAAGCAGATGCGCCGCCGGGGTCGAGATCGAGTCGCATCTCATAGGCGTCTTCGTCGCCATAGCCGAGGTGCCGAATGTTGATCGCCCGAAAACCAGCGCGCCGGTAGGCGAGCTGGGCTCCCAGGTTGCCTTCCCGAACGCTGAGCGCGACCGTCTTGAATCGCTCCAGCCGTGCGAGGTGGAGCACTCGGGACAAGAGCGCCGTCCCGAGGCCACGGCGCCGCGCTTCTTGGGCCACAGCCAGGTTCCAGATATGCACGACGCCGGCCTCGGTTCCCACGATCACAAAGCCCTGTACGACCTCGCCTTCTTCCACGACGAAGGTGCGCATGTGAGGCGTAGCGATCACTTGCGCAAGAACCGTATGCGTCCAAGCGCTCGGGAAGCATCCGCGTTCGATTTCGAAGACCCTTCCTTGATCGCGCGACTCCATCCCACGAATCCGCCATTCGGGATCTTCGGCTGTGGGGGATAGGACGGGCTTCATGGGAGAGCGGCTGGCCATCGCCAGGACGAAAAGAACCCTCTAGAGGTTCCATCTACTCGGAAGCACTGACTACCCAGCTGCACTGGAGTAGCGCTCCGGCCGGGTTAGGCCTGGGAGTCAACGACCCAAAGCGGCGGCCCTGCTACTCTTCCTCCCATGGAGCGAGCCCTACCCGTCCTCGACCGCGCCTGCGAGAGACACGGTGGAGTGGAGGCCTGGCGGGCGCTGAATAGGATCGACGGAGACGTTGTGCAGGCAAGCGGCGCGATTCCGCTTCTTAAGGGCGCTGCTCAGGGTCGTTGCCGCATGGAGCGCGTGATCGTGGAGCCCCATGCCTCCCGCGCGACAATTCGATTCCGAAGCGGCCAGGAACTGACCTTCGATCGCGGGGACGTCATCGACGGGGAAGCGCGCCACACGGCGTTCCGGCGGAACTTCAGCGGCCTCTTCAAGAAGCTTCGGCCGTGGGGGCCCCGCGAGACCGCCTACTTCTTCGGCTACGCCCTCACCCACTACCTGTCGCTGCCGTTCTCGCTCCACCCCGATGTGGACACCCCGAGGCCAGTCACCCTCCGCGGCGTCGGCTCGCGGCGCGGACTCGATTGGATCGAGGCCGAGTATCCGCGAGGGAGCGACACCCACAGCCGGAGGGAACGCTTTTGGTTCGACGCAACGGGTCTTCTCGTTCGCCATGACTACCACGCCGAGATCATGGGGCCAGGCTTCCACGGAGCGCATCACAGCTCGGACTACACGGTGAAGGACGGAGTCCTGGTCGCGCAGCGGCGCCGGGTGACCTTCCGGCTCGGCAAGTGGTCGACGCCCGTCCCTGTGCTCGACGCGCGGATTCGCCTGCGCACCGATCGAACGCGATAAGGCCCGATACGGCCACCTCCCGCCATCCCGCGCGTGCGGGTGGACGGGAGACGGCCGCTGCTCAGGTCAGGGGGCTACATCACGATCTGGCCGAGCTTCGGAAGGCGGCCCAGGACGCTGGCGACGGGTAGTGGCGTCGGGGGGCTCGTCGTCAGGAGGAAGGCTTCGACCACACCACCGTTGCGTCCGGTGCAAATCAGCACCTCGACGTCCTTGAGGTGAAGCGTGACGCGCAGGCCGTTGTCGGTGGTTTGTTGGCCGGCCTCGAAGGCGTCCCGGACCCCGCGGATGGAGAACTGGACCAGGTGATCGAGGCCCAGCGCGTCGAGCTCGGCCGCTGCGCCGGGGGCCGTGGAGTCATCGATGACCTCGCAGAAGCCCGGTGAGTTGGTCACGTCCATCTGTGGCAGCCCGGTCGAGGGGTCGATGAAGACGTCGCCAGGCAGCTGGTCGGTCGAGACGCGGAAGACGGTCTGGCCGTTCTCCACTTCCCCCATGAGTCCGAAGACAAGCGTGTCGGTGCCGGGGCCACCGTTGAAGTAGTCGCTGCCGTCCCCCGGAGACCAAAGGAAGATGTCGTCGCCCTCCTCCCCGAACGCGCGATCGCGGTTCTGCGGGTTGAAGTGCTCGGTGCCGCCCACGAGGACGTCGTCGTCGAGGCCGCCCATGAGGACGTCGGTGCCAAGTCGGCCGATCAGCACGTCGTCGAGGTCGCCGGAGGGGTCACCGTCGCCCCGTAGGACATCGCCGAACTGCTGCGTTTGGTCGCGGCCTCCGCCGGCGAGCGCTGGGTCCTGGGGCTGAACGAACGGGTTGGCCGTGGAGTTGGCGTCGGAGCCGATGAGGAGGCTGCCCTGGACGGCGATGGCGAGGGCGGCGGCGGAACCGGCGAGACCGGTCGCGAGGAAGAAGATGGAGCCTTGACGGGCCTTGGAGCTAGATGGAAGGAGGCGCATGGGGATAGATGTCGGTAGAAGAGTTTCTCGGGGACGGGAATGCTCAGATGAGCGCTAGGGCGCGTGGCCGCTCGGGTCCACGCTGGAGAGAAGGCGGTCCAGCGTTGCGAGGAGCTCGGGGCCCCCCGTGAAGCTCGCGCCTTCGCCTGAAAGGACGTGCTCGATCCGACCGCTCAAGGTGCGCTTGTCTGTGGCAGAGGCTCCGCTGAGCTGCACCACGAAGGCGAGCCGTGCTGGGAGTCGTGCCGCGCACCTTGCGGGCTCGTGACGTGAGGAAACGTGGTCTTTCATGACGGGAGGAAAGGTAGGTGCGCCCAAGAACCAAGTCCTGACGGAGAGGTTCGAACGCGGTACCATTTCGGTTACGGCATGAGAGGCACCCAGCGAATCCGACTCGGAGAGTCCGTCGAGCTCGATCCCGCCAACGAATGCCTCATCGTGGGAGGCGAAGCGGTCAGCCTCCGGCCGAAGGTCTACGGCGTCCTACGGCATCTGGTGGACCATCCCGATCGGATCGTCACCAAGGACGAGCTGCTCGAGTCCGTTTGGGCGGGGACCTACGTGGGGGACTCGGTCCTCAAGGTCTGCGTGCGTGAGCTCCGCACGGCCCTCGGGGACGACACGAAGGCGCCTCGCTTCATCGCAACCGTTCACAGGCGCGGGTATCGCTTCGTCGGAGAGGTCGAGCCCGTGGGCGACGCCTCATCGCCCACTTCGCGAGCGCAGCCCGAGGAGCAGGTGGAGTCATCGTCTGCGGACCACTCAACGTTCGTTGCGCGCTCCTTCGAGCTCGCCCATCTGGAAGACGCGTTGACGTCCGTCGCGGGTGGCGAGCGCCGGCTCGTGTTCATTTCAGGTGCCGCAGGGATCGGCAAGACGACGCTGCTGGAAGAAGCGCTGCGACGGGTCTCCTCGAGCTCAGGCGCGCGGATGGTCCGCGGCCGGTGTCAAGGCACCGCCGGGTCCAAGGAACCTTATCTTCCGTTCTTGGAGTGCGTTCGCGGCCTCATCCAGGACGACAGTGGCGCGGCTCTCTTGCGTCGGGTGGCCCCGACTTGGTTCGTGCAGTGCCCTTGGCTCCTGGAGGACGATGACCGCGCGGCCCTCGAGGGCAAGCTGTACGGAGCGACCCAGTCCCGGATGCTGCGGGAGCTCAGCGTCTTCTTGGACGAGCTGAGCCAGGAACAGACGGTCGTACTTATCCTTGAGGATCTTCACTGGGGCGACTCGGCGAGCGTGGACCTGCTGTCGTTCCTCGCGACGCGGGACTCGCCCGCGCGGCTCTTGATCTTGGCGGTTACGCGGACCGTCGAGCTTGTGGTCGACGCCCATCCGCTGCGGGACGTCAAGCGAGAGCTATTGAGTCATCGGCGCTGCACCGAGCTGCCGCTCGAACTACTGGGGCCCGAGGATGTGTCGCAGATGGTGCGGCATCGGCTTGGGGGAGAGAGCGTGTCCCCCGAGGTGTCCACCTGGCTCTTTTCTCGCACGGA
>CALHGQ010000260.1 GCA_938030175.1 uncultured bacterium
AGCAGTATCTCTGGCATTTCTCCTAACGTCGAAATAGCGATTATGTCTCTGGCGCTCGCCGCGCAGGCGTCCTGCCGGACGGGCCGCCCTCGCCGGGCGGGGCGTGCTCGCCGCACGGGCCGCGAGGGCAAGCCTCGCGGGGGCCTCGCGCAGAAGCGCGAGAGCCCCGGCGTCCTACGGACGCGTGGGACGGTATGGGTCATGGCGGCTTGGGCCCGTGACGGCGACCGATGCAAGTGGAGCCGAGCCGAGCGATTGCCGATGCACGGCGCCGCGCCGTCACGCTAGCCCCAACACGCGAGTGCTCGCCGCACGGGCCGCGAGGGCAAGCCTCGCGGGGACCTCGCGCAGGAGCGCGAGAGCCCCCACTCACCCCGCCGAGCGCCAAACCCGAACCACCCAGCGGCCACCCAGCAGCCACCCAAGCGAAACGGCTACCCTTCCTTAGCCGTCAACGCAATCAGCTTGTCCCCAGCCGCCACAGCCGTCCCCGCGGTCGCGTGGATCGTCTTGACGATCCCGTCGCCGCTCGCCGGGATTTCGTTCTGCATCTTCATCGCTTCAAGGATGAGAAGCGGCTGGCCTTCGGTGACCTCTTCGCCTTCTTTGACGAGGAGCTCTACGACGACGCCGGGCATCACCGCCTTGAGCAAGCCGCCGCCCTTGTTGGCGGCTTTTGCGGCGAGGTTGGCGGCGCGTTCGCGCTCGTCTTCTAGCTCGCAGTCGTAGCGGTAGCCTGCGACGGTAATGGCGATCTCGTGGGGCGTGCCCTCGATGGACATGGCGTAGCTCTTGCCGCCGTGCATCAGGATGATCTGCCCGTGGGTGTCCGCCTCGTGGTATTGAACCTCGCAGGGGTCGCCGTCGAGGGTGACCTGGAGTTCGCCGAGGCGCTCTTTGACTTCGACCTCGTGGGCCGTTTCTCCGATCTGAACGAATGTCTTCATGGGTGGAATCTCAGGCGGAAGTCTCAGTAGGCGCCCATGCTGGACTGGTTCGTGCCGGCGCGTGCCACGTAGGCGGCCGTGTCGCTTCGGGATCGGTTCAACCAACCAGTACGGGCTGCGTCGGCCGGGGCGAGGGCTCGGCGCTTGGCGAGCTTGTGTCGGTAGATGGCTGCCGCGACGGCGGCGAGCCCCTCAAGCTCCTTGGGAGACTGAATCGTCAGGCTCTCGAGGAAGTGCGTATCGATGTCGCCCTTGCGGAAGGCTTCGTGCTCAAGGACCTGGAGCGCTGCGGGGAGGCCCGTATGGACGCCGCCCACGTTCATCTCTTGGATGGCGCGGATCATGCGCTCGATGGCCTGGGCGCGGTCCGCGCCCCAGACAATCAGCTTGCCCAGCATCGGGTCGTACTGGAGGCCCACTTCGAGGCCCCGATACATGGCGGTGTCCAGGCGCACCCACGGTCCGCCGGGGGCGCGCAGGTTGTGCAGCGTTCCGGTCGACGGCAGGAACCCGTTGAACGGGTTCTCCGCGTTGATGCGGACCTCGATGGAATGGCCGTTGATGCTCAGCGCGTCCTGCCCGTAGCCGAGCTCTTCGCCCGACGCCACGCGCAGCTGCTCGCGCACCAAATCCACCCCGGTGATCATCTCGGTGATCGGGTGCTCCACCTGGAGGCGCGTGTTCATCTCAAGGAAGAAGAACTCGCCGCCGGACCAGAGGAACTCGACGGTGCCTGCACCGCAGTAGTTCACGGCCTTGCCGGCCTGGATCGCGACCTCCCCCATCTTCGCGCGGGTCGCGTCATCGATGATGGCGGAAGGGGCTTCCTCCACGAGCTTTTGGTGACGTCGCTGGATCGAGCACTCGCGCTCAAAGTAGTGCACGCCGTTCCCGTGGGAGTCGAACATGACCTGCACCTCGATGTGACGCGGGCGGTCGAGGTAGCGCTCTAGGTAGAGGCGTCCGTCTCCGAAAGACGCGACAGCCTCACCGGAGGCAGCCCGGAAGGCCGACTTCATCTCGGACGGCTCGCGGACGACGCGGATGCCCTTGCCGCCGCCGCCGGCCGCTGCCTTGATCGCGATCGGGTAGCCGATGCCCTCGGCTTCCTTGACGGCCTCTTCGACGTCCTCCACCGGGTCGACGAGGCCGGGCACGCAGGGCACGTTCGCTTCACGCATGGCGCGGCGCGAGATGATCTTATCCCCCATGACCTCGATGGCCTTGGGCGGCGGACCGATCCAAGCGATGCCCGCGTCCACCACCTTCCTCGCGAAGGTCGCATTCTCAGAAAGAAAGCCGTAGCCCGGGTGGATTGCCTCGGCCCCGGAGTCCTTCGCGGCCTGGATCACCTTGTCCATGTCGAGGTAGCTCTCGGACGGGAGCTGGCCTCCCAGCGGCACGGCGACGTGGGCCATCCGCGTGTGAAGCGCCTGCGCGTCCACATCGGAGTACACGGCTACACACTCGATGCCCATTTCCCGGGCGGTTCGAATGACACGGAGAGCGATCTCGCCGCGGTTCGCGATCAGAATTCGTTGAAACATGGGGGGTGCTGGGGCTGAGCGGATCGTAATCCCTGGGTGCCTCTTGGGCAGCATTCTCATCTTTGGAGGGCCCGGACGCCACCGCGATGCATCGGAACTCCGGCCCGACTCGAACCACGACGTGCTACCGGGCTCGCCCGACCTCGATTCCAAGATCCACGCCCGACGACATCACTTCCCACCAAGCCCATGAGAACCCCCTCCACCGTCGGTTTCGCACTGGTGCTCTCCGCCCTGGCTTCCTGCGTGTCGACCCCGGATGTCGAGGGTGTCATCCAGGACACTTCCAGCGGAGTCCAAGATCGAGCTGAGCGCGGCCCATGGCTGGAAGCCCGCTCATACACCCGGGAGGAACTCCGCGCCCTCAGCGTCGAGCGACGCAACGAGCTAGACGCCAGGTGCCGGGAACTCCTGCCCGCGGCCCGCGCCGAGGACGCCACCTATGAGGATCTCATGCGGGCTTCGCGCGCGCTGATCTTCAACGCAGACCTGCGCATCCAAGCGGACGTAGCGTTCCGCTTCGATCCCACCGATCTCCCTAAGCCGTCCAAGCTGATCGACGCTGAGGACGGCGTGAGCTCTGCCTTTAAGGCCGAGATTCGATCCCTCGCGACGGAGTCACGGGACCTGGCGGACCGCGCCCTTGAGCTGCGCCCGGGGGACGCCGCAGCGGAACTCTTCAGCACGCTCGGCATCGGACTGAGCCTCTGGTCCATGGGGCCGATGCAGGCCATCGCGAACGGCGCGACGTCTACGCTGCCGAAGCGCATCAAGCAGGTGGCAGAGGCTCACCCAGCCTTCGAAGGCGCCTCGCCGCTGCGCCTAAAAGGACGCTTTCAAGCCCGCGCACCCTGGCCCTACAAGGACAGCAAGGGCGGGATCGAGACCCTCAAGCGCGCCGTGGAGATTGCGCCTATCCCCCTGAATCTCTTGTTCCTCGGGGACGCCCACTGGAGCGCTGACGGGGAAGGCGATGAGGAAGCGGCGATCGCCGCGTGGCAGCGTGGCGCCGAGGCCACAGCCGACGAGGAGACGGCGCTCACCTCGCCACTGCTACGGGAGATTTGCCGGCTGCGCATCCAGTCCGCGCGTCAGCACTTCGAGAGGCTCCGCCCGGTCCGCTGAGGCCCCGGTCTACTGAGGCCCCGGTCTGCTGAGGCCCAGTCTGCTGAGACCCCGATCCGCTGAGGCTCGGCCTGCTGAGGCTCGGTCCGGTCCCTTGAGACTCCGTCCGATCCCCTGAGACTCCGTCCGGTCCCCTCAGGCGACCCGCTCAGGTGA
>CALHGQ010000261.1 GCA_938030175.1 uncultured bacterium
GGATGCGGGTCAAAGATGAGCCATTGGGCGTAGAGGCTCGTGCCCGCCAACGCCGGGGAATCCGGGAGCGTCAGGCGGAGCGACTGACTGCCCTCGCCGAAACCAGGGGAGCCCACTTGGACTCGATAGCTCGTCGCGCCCGGGACCAGCCGCACGTGCAGGGTGGCGCCCTGGAACGGAGAACCGAGCGTGTCTCCCTCGGGCGAGACGATCAGGGCCGCCGGCGCACCCGGTGTCGCTCGGGTGAGGCCGACGTTGATCGTGCGGCCGAGCCGCGTCGGCTCATTCGCCCACATCTTTGGGGTCTCGCCGTTGCTGCCCGCCGAGCCTGCGCCGTAAATCGCTGGCGCAAGGGCGGACTCTGCGTAGAGACCTAGCCGCTCGTACGGACCCTCGAAGTTGGCGGCGCGCGGATCGGTCAGCGGCCGGTCCAGGAACGCGGCGAGCTGTGACTTCTCCAGCGCGGTCATGCCGAGCGGCACGATGAGCGGGTCCTTATTCGGCGCATAGTGAACGCCGCCGATGTCGAAGAACTCGATCGCTTCCTCGATGGTCAGCGCGCTTCCGTCGTGGAAGTACGGGGCGGTCAGCGCGAGGTTGCGCAGGGTCGGCGTGCGGAAGCGGCCGTGGTCGGCGGGGTCGCCCGTGATGAACTCGCGGCCCACATCGTCGTAGAGGCTGTCGAGTCCGATGTTGCGGAACTCGTGGTCGCTCATGATCGCGCCGGGGTGACACGTCACGCAGCCCTTGCTCAGGAACACCGCGTGCCCGGCGCGCTCCTCGGGGGTGAGCGCGTCCACGTTGCCGTCGAGGTACGCGTCGAACGGGATTTGGTCGTGGGTGACGAGGGTTCGCTCGTAGGAAGCCACGGCCTGGCCGATCCGAACGATGTCGACGCCGGGAGAGCCGAAGGCCTCTTCGAACAGCTCGTCATAGGTGCGGTTCGCGATCCAGCTCGCCAGGTCCGCCGGGATGTTCTCGGCGATGGCCAGCGGCGCGGACGCGCGCACGTCCGCGATCACATCCGACACGGGCCGCTCGAAGAAGCTCATCTCCTTTTGGTCGGAGAAAGGAATGATCGCCTGGGTCTCCAGCGCGGCGCCGGTCGTTGAGATCACCTGGCCGGTCGTTGGGTCGACGAACTCTGGCGTGGCCTTGCCGTCCATCAAGAGGATCGGCACGTAGGCCGAGTCGAAGACCATCGGCGTGTTGCGAATGGTCAGCTGGGGGCCGAGCTCGGTTTGCTTTCGAAAAGTCAGTCCGAGGTGGCTCTCGTGCCCCGCGATCCCGGGGGAGGAGTGCGTGTCGTCCTCGGTGCCGAACGTGCGGTCCCAGCCAATGTAGGTGGAGCCGACGAGGTCCTGCATCGTCCGTGGGTCCGCGCCGCCGGCTTCGGGCAGGTGACATGTGGCGCAGGCCATCGTGTCGAGTGTGGACAGCTGTTCATCCCAGAAGAGCGCGCGACCCAAGCGCACTTTGGCTTCGGTCATCGGGTTCTCCGCGGGCGCCACGGGGGGGCCCAGGGATCCCTGTGGAGCAGCCGCTGCCAGCGTCATCGCGGCAGGGATGAAGATGAAGGGCGCAAGGTAGGCGGGGAAGCGAGTTTTCATCATGGCGAGTGGGAGACCCCGAGGCAGGGATGGTGTCACTTCAACAAAGCGAGAATACCACCGCTTTAGAACTGCGAAGGGAGGCCCGCCTCGAACCGTCAAACCAGAAATTTCTGAGCTCGGCCTTCGGAATAGCTTGCCTGGCAAGGGTGGCGGAGTCGGGCGCCCTGGGTTACCAACTGACCCATGACCGACCGTTTCTCTTGGATCGACGCTTCACCCACGACTCCCGAGGACCAGGACAAGCTCGCGGCGGCCTATGGGCGCCTAGGCGTTCCCGCCGATGGGAAGGGCTTTGACCACGTTCTCAAGGTCCACGGACCCATGCCCGCGACGATGGAAGAGCACCTGTCCTTCTATCAGGGAATCCTGCGCCGGCCGGGACCCCTGTCGAGGGTCGAGTGCGAGGTGATCGGAGTGGTGGTGTCAGGGCGCAACGGCTGCCTCTACTGAGTGGAGCACCACGCGGCCGGTCTGGACCGCTTAGCCAAGAAGGAACGTGGATCCGAGTTCGCCGAGTCGGTGAAGTCGGATCACACGAAGGCTCCACTCACGGAACGTGAGAGGGCGCTCGTGGAGTACAGCATCAAGCTCAACGACTCGCCGGCGGAGATGAAGGAGTCAGACCTCGTCCCCATGCGCGCGGCCGGGCTCTCCGACGCTGAGATCCTCCACGGGAATCTAGTCGTCGGGTACTTCGCGTTTGCCAATCGGCTGACCTTGGGACTCGGGGTAGAGCTCGAGGAGCACGACCTGGGTCAGTGACGCTGGGGCGTTCTCGAAGTGGGCTTGGACCCATGTCGCACTGTCGCGGGCTGAAGTAGAGGAAGGATCTTCCAAAGGGCACCGGGTTTTCCCGTGGACGGTTCAGGAGAGACGAGGGCCGAGGCCGATCCCCGAGGTCTCCCAAACGCGAGAGCGACGCCAGCGAAGTTCGCGCTGCGTCGGCAACTCGTCCCCTCTACTTCCCGGCTCGATCCACCGTTCGCGACGGTCGAGCCAAGCTCCGGGCCCCTGCGAATGTTCCCACTGCTCACCGCTCCGGTCGTTCTGTCTCTGCTTGTCCTCCCGCAAGAAGCCGCGCAAGGCGTTCCCGCCGCCGGCGATCGACTCGACACAAAGGCGAGCGTTTCACTCGTCGGACCTCTCACGGCTGTGGTCGAGCCCCAGACCAAGGAGGAGAAGCTGGAGGAGCGCGTCGCGAGCCTAGAGTTTCTCGCGGATCAGCTGCGCCAGCAGCTGCGGACCGAACACAAGTCGATGGTGGGTGAGTTCACCCGCATCGAAGAGCTCGTCGGCTCCGTCACGGACTCCGGCAAAGTGGGCGCGCCGATCAGCGGGTTCCGCGTGGGGGAGACGACCCTGCGCATCGGCGGCTACGTGGACTTCGACCTGCACGGCACCGCCTTCGACGATGGCGCCGTGGCCGCCAGTTCGCCGCTCCGCGACTTCTATGTTCCCGGAGCCGTGCCGGTGGGCGGCGACCGAACGACGGCAGCGGACATGACGGCCCAGGCGACGCGCTTCTCGGCGACCGCCACCCGCGGCTTCGGGGACGAGCGGGCCGTCGCCTACCTGGAGGCTGACTACATGGTTTCCGCCCAGGGGAACGAGCGCGTGTCGAGCTCCTTTGCCCAACGGCTCCGGCGGGCGTACGTGGACTACCGGGGCTGGAGGATCGGCCAAGAGTGGACGACGTTCCAGGACCTCACGGTCATCCCTGAGAGCGCGAGCTTCCTCGTTCTCTCGGAGGGCATGGTCTTCAACCGGCAGGCGATGATCCGCTACACCCGCGGCCCCTGGCAGTTCGCAGCGGAGAACGGCAACGCGACGATCACCGCCACCGATGGCTCGCGGCTTGAGGCCGACTCCAACGTCCTCCCCGATCTCGTGGCACGCTACAACATGGACGGGGACTTCGGTCACGCGTCGATTTCGGGCATCGCGCGCCAGCTGCGTTCGGAGAACGGGACCGCCGACGACGAGATCTATGGCTTCGGCCTCGCTCTTCAGGGTCGGCTGAAGGTTGGCCAGCGCGACGACGTGCGCTTTTCCGTCGTGGGAGGCGAGGGCATCGGCCGCTACGTCGCGTTGAACGCCACCGACGCCGCGATGGTCAACCCGGTGGGTGGGGACCTTGAGGCGGTCAACCTCGTGGGGGGACTCGTGGCCTGGCGTCATCCCCTGGGCGAGACAATGCGCCTGAACATCGGAGCATCGTCGCTCTTGATCGACAACCCTGACTTCGCGGGCGCCGCGTCCACCAAGTCCATTCAGTCGTTCTACTCGGCGTTTCTTTGGGACATCGCGCCGAAGATCACGGCGGGCGTTGAACTCCTCCACGGCATTCGCGAGACCGAGGGGGGCGACACCGGCGAGATCACCCGCGGGACGTTCTCCGTCCAGTACGGCTTCTAGCGGTTCGCTAGCGGTTGCGATCCGCCCAGAGATCGCGAAGGCGCTTTTGGAGGCGAGGCAGGCTGCGGTAGAAGCGAGCCTTGACGTTCGCCTCGCCCATCTGCATGTCGTGGCTGATCTCGACGAAGGACTTGCCGTCGAGCGCTCGCGCGCGGCAGATGTTGGCAACCGTTGTGCCCTCGCCCTTGAGGGCCTTGCCGATCACTCGCGCGATGGCCGTGTCGGCCTGGGTCCCCGGGCCCGGGCCCGGATCCTTCGGCACTTCGGTCTCTGTCTTCAGGCCTGACTGGATGCGCGGCCCGTAGGTCTTGCGCCGAAGGTGCTCGAGGATCTTGTTGCGAGCGATGGCGTAGATCCAGGTGTCGAGATCCGCGTTGCCTCGGAAGGAGTCCCGCTTGCTCCACGCGGCCAGGGACGTCTCCTGGGCGACCTCGTCGAGGTCTGATGGCTGGAGCGGAGAGCCCAGCCGCTGGTTGCAGGTCCCCACCAGCCGCCCCACGTGGCTGAGCGAAACGGTGAGTCGTCCTTCGAGGCTGTCCTGCTCTGGCTTCGGGTCACTGTTGTCGCTCGGGATCATAGGGGGCTCGGTGTTGTTGTTTCGGCCCTGGGAAAGGGCGCTCGCTGGTCCACCTGTTAGGGCGGTCGGAGTCTGGCGAGGCGACGATCTGATTTCGTAATTGCGCGAAAGAGGGCTTCCCTGCGGCTGCAGGGCGTATTCCGGTGCCGCGGTGACTCCAAACGGGATAGGGGGGCGCTGGTCGAGGCATGGGCCGTCGCTCGAACCCATGAAGAAGGACGTTGGCGCGCGGGCTATGCCGCGCCATCGCCTACCATTCGTCCCTGATGTCGGCCTTCTCTCAACGGCCCTTGGACGCGCAGCGGACAGGGGGGATCCAAGGGCTAGCCGTCCTCGCTGCGTTCCTGCTCGCGTCCGCCTGTCAGGTGGGAGCCCCCCGCCCTGCAAGCGATCGAGTCAGCGCGCTGACGTTGGAGGCAGCGCGGCACCACATGGTGGAGTACGCCGTCCGCCAAGCGGGCGTGACGAACGAGGGCGTTCTCGCGTCGATGCTGAACACCGCGCGCCATGAGTTCGTCCCCGCAGAGATGCGCGATCGCGCTTACCACGACGCGGGGCTCCCGATCGGTGCGGGCCAGACGATCTCGTCGCCCTTCATCGTGGCCTTCATGACGGAGGCCCTGGAACCGCGCGCGACGGACCGCGTCCTGGAGATTGGAACGGGCAGCGGCTATCAAGCGGCCGTGTTGAGCCCGCTGGTCGAGGACGTCTATTCGGTGGAGATCGTCGAGTCGCTGGGCGAGCGTGCTGCAGGGGTGCTTGCAAGGCTCGGGTACGCGAACGTTCACACGCGAGTGGGGGACGGTTACCTCGGGTGGGAAGAGCACGCGCCCTTCGACAAGATCATCGTGACCTGCTCGCCGGAGGAAGTGCCGGCCCCTTTGGTCGCACAGCTCAAGGAGGGCGGGATGGTGGTCATCCCCGTGGGGGAGCGCCACCAGCAGCAGCTGTGCCGCATGGTCAAGCGCGATGGCGCGCTCGTGGCGACCTCGCTGCGTCCGACCCTCTTCGTCCCGATGACGGGGACCGCGGAGTCGAAGCGTCGAGTCCATTCGCAGCCCGGGGACCCCGCGCTCCTCAACGGCGACTTCGAGCTGGACCTCGATGGGAACCAAAGCCTCCCCGGCTGGTACTACCAACGTCGACTCGAGCTTGTGGAGTCCGAGCACGCCCCGAGCGGCCACCGCTTCATTGGGTTCACCAATGACGAGCCCGGGCAGCACGCCCACGTCATGCAGGGGCTAGCGGTCGACGGGCGCGAGGTGCAGCGCCTGGAGTTCTCGGCGTGCGTCGCCTGCCTGAACGCGCGTGAGGGCGGCCACCCAGATCACGTGCCGCTGGCCGGGATCACCTTCTACGACGCTGAGCGCCGCGCACTCAACACGGTGGTTTTAGGTCCGGTGCTTGGCTCCCACAGCTTCCAGGTGCTCAAGGAGTCAGACATTCGCGTTCCCGAGACGGCCCGCGAAGCGATCGTGCGCGTGGGACTCTTCGGGGGCACGGGGAGCGTCTGGTTCGACGACGTCATGGTGCGGGCAGTCAACGTCGCGTCGGAAGCTCCGTAGGGCCGGAAGCCCTCAGGCGAAATCTCGGTCAGCCGCAGGCCGCGCTCGATCAGTCGGACGTTCGGCCTTCGGGCTCTTCCTGCAGTCCGCTCACCTGCTCAAGCACGGACAAGTCATCTGAGTGACTGTGGGTGAAGCCCATCGCGCGCTCGGCCTCGACCGTGGCGCGGGAGCGGAAGGCGATGACATAGGCGCGGCGCCAGCGCTCGCTCGTGTTGCCGCCAGAACCGTGGAGCGTGCGCTCGCGGAAGCAGAGAGCATCGCCGCGGCGGATGGGGGCGGGTACGACGTGATCGCGGGCCGGGTCGATCTTGGCGACGATGGTGTGCGACGTGTCGCGATCGCCGTGCAAGGGGAAGTGGGGGCGGAGCTCGTTCTCTAGATGGCTCCCGGGCACGAAGTTGAGGCAGCCGTTGTCCTCCGCGGTGTCGTCCAGCGCTAGCCAGACCGTCACCGTTTCAGGCTCGGGGGTCTCGGGCCAGTAGGCGAGATCTTGATGCCAGTGGAAGACGGCGCCGGGCCGGGCGGGAGGCTTGGCGACGAGCTGGTCGTAGTCGAGCTCTGTCGCCGAGGGCAGGAGTGCGCGGGCTACGTCCGCGGCGGCCCGCTCGTAGGCGTTCCCCCGCCACTCCGGGTGATAGCGCCGCGGCAGCATGACATTGAGCACGTCGAGCCGATCGATCGCCATCGAGCGGTCATCCTCGGAAGTGCTCCCGCGCTGATACTCCGCAGCCATGTCGCAGAAGTCGCGGCCCTCCACGGGGATCTCGCCGCGGAGGAAACGCATGTAGGTCGGCTCCAACTCCGCAAGCTGCCTCTCGTCCAAGAGTCCGCGCACATGCACGTAGCCGTCGCGGGCGAAAGCCTCGCGGTCTGAGTCTTGGATGAGCGCCATGCGCTGACCAGTATGCCGCCGGTCAGCGCATGCGGGGACGCTACTGCCAGGTAACGGCCGCGCCGTCGGAGAAGTTCGATGTGGGCATCCCAAAGGCGGAGTCGCGGAACCAGAGCTGGAA
>CALHGQ010000262.1 GCA_938030175.1 uncultured bacterium
GACGAACAGGCCTTGATCCAGCTCCTGGAAGCTGTAGGAAGCGGCCGCCTTGGCCCCAAGATGGGTGCAGAGGCCGTTCGAGATCTATTGGCGGCAAACTCGCCCACACCCGGTGGCGTTGACCTCGGCCACTCGATGCTCGACACGGATCGAGAGCAGCGCTGCGGGCACCCCGAGATCGTCTTCGGGGGCGGGAAGACTCCGCGTGAGATCGTAGACGTGATGGCTGCGCTTCGGGACCAGCACGGACGCGTGCTCGCGACCCGGGTCCATCAAGACGCGGCCGAGCTTCTGAAGACGGAATTCCAGGACGCCGTTGAGATCGACCACCGCGCGTCCACCGCTGTCCTCGGCCGCCAGATCGAGACCTCCGGCCACGTGGCCGTGATCAGCGCCGGCACGAGCGATGGAGCGGTCGCACGCGAAGCCGTGATCACGGCGCGCTTCCTCGGCGCCCGCGTCGAAGAGTTCGCCGACGTCGGGGTCGCAGGGATCCACCGCGTGCTGAACGCTGCGCCGCGCTTTCGGAGCGCCAACGCCATCATCGTGGTCGCGGGCATGGAAGGCGCGCTGCCCAGCGTCGTAGGTGGGCTCGTGGACAAACCCGTGATCGCTGTGCCCACCTCCGTAGGGTACGGCGCGGCCTTTGGCGGCGTCGCGGCGCTGCTTGGCATGCTCAACTCCTGCTCTTCCGGCGTCACCGTCGTCAACATCGACAACGGCTTCGGCGCGGGATTCGCTGCCGCCCAGATCAACCGCCAGATCGTTCTGGCTGCTTCCCCTTCGTAGCCTCTCGCTTCCGGCCCCGCTTTCACCCCGCCACTCAACACGCCTCTTATGTCCACCACTAGCGAAGAACGAGCCGCCTGGCTCGCCCTCGAGAACGGCACCGTATTCAAAGGTCTAGCCATTGGCGCGGACGGCGAAGCCGCCGGCGACCTTGTATTCAACACGGCGATGACGGGCTACCAGGAGATCCTCACGGACCCCTCCTACGCCGGGCAGGGTGTTGTCCTGACCTACCCGCTCATCGGCAACTACGGCATCGCGGATGAGGACATGGAGTCCAGCCGGCCCTGGGCGGAGGCCCTCGTCATCAAAGAGCTGACGTCGATCACCTCGAATCACCGCGCGACCGAGTCCCTGGCGGACTGGCTCAAGCGGCGCGAGGTCGTTGCCATGGAAGGCGTCGACACGCGCAAGCTGACCAAGATGATCCGCGAGGAAGGCTCGCTTCGCTTCGTGATCTCGACGTCGGACTTCGATGAAGCCTCCCTCGTCGCCAAAGCCAAGGCCGCGACCTCCACGGACGGCAGGGACCTCGCGGCCGAGGTCACCTGCGCCGAGTCGTACGTGTGGGACGCGCAGTACGACGAGTCGTTCCCCAAGGTGACCCCCGAGTGGCAGGGCGAGCGGCTCAAGTGCGTCGCCTACGACTTTGGTGCCAAGCGGAACATCCTGCGCAGCCTGGTCCACTCTGGATTCGACGTCACCGTGGTGCCTGCCACGACGCCCGCCGCCGATGTACTGGCCATGAAGCCGGACGGCGTGTTCCTCTCCAACGGGCCGGGCGACCCTTCTGCGTGCACCTATGCCGTGGAGGCTGCCAAGGAACTGGTCGGCAAGACGCCTGTTTTCGGCATCTGCCTCGGGCACCAGATCCTGAGCCTAGCGCTCGGGGCCAAGACGAAGAAGATGGCCTTCGGTCACCACGGCGCCAACCACCCGGTGCGCGATGAGACCACGGGCCGCATCGAGATCACTTCCCAGAATCACAGCTACGTCGTGGACGAGGATTCCCTCCCGAGCGACATGATCGCGACGCACTGGAACCTGAACGACATGAGCCTGGCTGGCATGAAGCACAAGGAGCACCCCGTGTTCAGCGTGCAATACCACCCCGAAGCAGCCCCGGGCCCGAGCGACTCAGCCCACCTCTTCTCGCGCTTCCGCGAGATGATCCTGGCTCAGTAAACGAATTCCGGGAGCGACGCCCCAGCACGCGAAAGGAATCGTCTGCGTCTCTAGAAGGTGCACAAGCGCCTCCTTAGTGGGCGTGAAATCACGGGGTGAGAGTGCTCTCACTGGACTCCAGTTGCGGTCCTGGATCCTGGGAGTCAAGCTACGGCCATGCGCTCCTCAGCTCTTCGCCTCCTCTCGGTCCCTGCCCTCATCCTGACCTTCGGGTGCGGTGGCATCGACTCGGATTCTTCGACGGAATCTAGCGGCGCGTCCAAGCGTCCCAACGTGATCTTGGTGGTCTGCGACACGCTGCGGGCCGACAGGATGTCGACCTACGGTCACTTCCGTGAGACCACGCCGAACCTCGACGCGTTGATGAAGAGCGGCACCGTCATCGAGCATGCGTCGGCGATGTCGTCTTGGACGCTCGCCAGCATGAGCATGCTCATGACCGGTGAAATCAAGGCGCGCGCGGACGTCGCTGTGCTCACGACCCACGTGCACGTCGCCGAGGGGTTCAAGCGCGCGGGCTTCCACACCGCAGGGATCGTGGCCAACCCGATCCTGAACGGCAAGCTGCACTACCACCGCGGCCTCGACTACTTCAACGTCGAGCGGCGTAAGTCCATGGACCAGACGGCCCAGACAGTCGTTGGCAAGGGACTCGACTGGATCGACAGCATCGAAGGCGACGAGAAGCCCTTCTTCCTGTGGCTGCATCCCGCCGATCCCCACTTCCCCTTCAAGCCAGACGGGGGCGAGGCGTTCCCGTCCGCCGACGAAGCCCAAGCCCGCGAAGCAGCGGCGGGTGCGCTCCGCTGGGGACAGGAGACCTTCCTGAGCCCGAAGCACCCGATCCCGGGACCAGAAGCGCTCGACGACAAGACGTGGCGCGAGATCTCCCGACAGCGGAACCTATACGACTCGGAGATCCGTCAGTTCGACAGCGCGATGGGCGATCTCGTCGCGGAGCTCAAGAAGCGGGGCCTGTTCGAGAACACGGTGATCGCGGTGACCTCCGATCACGGGGAGGGCCTGTGGGATCGCCTGATGCTTCCCGACGCCAAGATCGTCAAGGGCGCCTTCTTCACCCCGCTCTACCGCAACCACGGGCTGATGCTGCACGAGGAGCAGACACACATTCCGCTCCTCTTCCACGGTCCTGGTGTCCCGAAGGGCGAGCGACGCGAGCAGTGGGTTCAGCACGTAGACGTGGTTCCAACGCTCTACGCGCTGGCAAACGTCCCGCTCCCGAAGCAGCTACCGGGCAGGGCGCTCTTCGAAGACGAGGGCACCGACGATCGGGGCCCGCTGATCTCCGTTTGCTCACGGAGCTACAGCATCACCATCGACGAGCGCTGGCGCGCCCACTTCCCACGGAAGTTCCGCCTGACGAAGATGGACATCCCCGTCGAGCTTTACGACCTCGACGCAGATCCGGGGGAGCGCAAGATCGTGGACGATCCCGAGATGATCGACTCGATGTCGAACATCCTCGAGGAGTGGCGTCAGAAGTACTCGCCAAACGATCCCGACGAAAAGCTAGACCGCGAAGTTTGGGCGACGCTCCAAGCCCTCGGCTACGGCGGCGAGGTCGAGATCGATGCGCTGCCCGCGAAGAAGCCCGCCGGGAAAGCCAGCTCCGAGAAGTAGGGCCCGA
>CALHGQ010000263.1 GCA_938030175.1 uncultured bacterium
TTGACCCTCCGAATAGCGCCCGCCTGCCATTCTGAACCTAGATCCTTCCAAGCTGGCACCCAACGCTGGGCACTGCAGCCCGAGATGCCCAGAGAGGGCCTTGTGATCCAAGGGCTTGAGAGACTGGCCATCAAGCAGAGGCCCCTAGGCAGCGACATCCTTCTCAAACCATTCCCCTAGTGGGACTTACGCCTTCACTTGCCCAGCGAAGGGAGCCAACCCGAGATCCTTGAACCCCAAGCTCTTCACCTTGCCGTTTCAGTTGGGTAGCCAAACGATCGGAGCCAGGTTGGAGGAGATTGGGGATGACTCGCCAGTTTCCGAAGAAACCGTGACGGAATCCGCCCGTGCTTTGCGGTTCCCGCTTGAGCGCGGCGGGATCAGCCTGCCGAACGAATTCTGCTCCCGGGGTCGACTTCTCTTCTCGGCCCATTGGGGACCGGAATTCGTAGCTTTGTCCCCAGCCTTGCCTCCCCCTGATTTGGCCTCTCGGCTTTCACACGGGGGGGCCCGCCCCTCGCCAGATTCCCTGCTGACCCTTCTGCTGGAACCTCCGCGGAGCTACGGGGCAGGAGCGCCGCCGCCTCACCTTGGCCCCACGACCGTTACCGCAGCTCGCAGCTGCGCGGCTGACGGTCGCGGGGCCACCTTCTTGCCCAGCGCGGAACCACCGTTTGCGCTTGGCTCTGAACGATGGGCACAGTGGCCTGAACGGACCAAGTTGCCACCTGCCACCGAACGGCTTGAGCGAGCAAGCTCCCGCCGGAGGCCCGCCCGGCTAGGGGGCAGCTCGTTGGGCGAGCGAAGCCTACGCCCCCCGTTTCCAGCGAACGAAACAAGCTCGAACTGCCTGTCCCACGAATTGATGCGCTTAGCCAGGGTGATCGGCCGGGAACTTAGTGGCTGGAGCCGCCGGGCGGCCTCCCCGATACTTCGCTCCATGAAGTCGTATTACCTTCTGCTCGCTGCCTTCGGCTCCACCCTTCCATATGGCGAAGCTCCCCGAGACCCAGGCCTGACCTGGTGGGCCGACCGTATCGTGGAGAAAAAGCGGGTCTTCCACGTGATCAGCGGAGGGCTGCTGACCGACCGCCACATGGGAGTTCCCCTGCTCAAAGTTCCCATCCCCGCAGACTGGCAGCTTGCCGCACGGACCACAGGCGGAGATGCCCGGCTCACCGGCAGCCTCGGTGAGACCACCGTCCTCAAGGCCCAGGGAGGAGAGCGGGCGACCTATCAACCGAAGAGCTGCGTCATCGTCGCTCCACTCGCAGGCCTTGACAGCAAGGGAAGCTCCACCTGGTTGCGAACCGTCCCAGAGGAAGGTCTTGAGGTCTACCTCATCGAGGAAACCCGGGAGCAGGATCGGCTGCACGTTGAGATCTTCGGGCTTGACGGATGGCCGCAAATCCCAGTCAGAGTCTCGCGCTTCGATCGGGTTGCTGCGCCGGAACAAATTGCTTGCTGGCAACACCCCCCAAGGGGGCGGGGCACTATTCAACCCGGCCTGGTCTCCGGGAGCATGGCCGCGACTCTGCACCTGCTCGACGATGGCCTGGAAGAGTCCTTGGAGCTGTGCCAATGAGGCCTTCCATCGCGATCACGCGGCTAACGGGCGCGCTCCTCGTGCTGCTCTGCGCGAGCTGCTCGAGCTTTCGCCACTTCCAACATGCCGTCGTCGAACGGGGAGGGCACGACGGAGAAGGCGGAGCCGATCAGGTCTACTTCGAGCTGCGCAACGTGGAGGGGCACTCCGGTGACGGACTTTGGGCGCTCATGCTGCCTCCGGACTGGCCGGATCGACGCGCCGTGACGATCCCTGGCGAAAGTGAGGGCGAGACGCTCGCGATCGACCCGCCGGTGGCGATCCGGTGGACCAAGGGAGCCGAGATCGTGCCGAAGGTGACGTTGGCGAAGCAGCAAGGGGACTGGGGAGGTGAGCTCCACCTGTCTGGTGGGGAGCACAACCCGCTCAAGATCAAGGTCTTCGACAACCCGTCGCAGCTTCGACGGGGCACGGGCAATGCGGCACAGCGGCTCTTGAGGGGCGAAAGTGCCTACGCGCTCGTGGACGATTCGCCCGAGGATGAGCTAGCCGATGGACGTCTGGACTATCGCCTCTTTGGGGCGCGGCTGACCCCCATGGGCAAGGTCGAATGGGTGCAGCTCCTCCGCCTTAGCTTTGAAGACTCGCGCGGTGGCGTCGCCCAAGCGCTCGACGTCCCCTTTCGTCAGATTCAGGTTTTTGAGGCAGCGTTCTATTTCGCAGCGCTCGGCTGGCCCCTCTTCCTCCTTTAGTGGGCCATTCGAAGATCTGAAGGAAGAGGGCGGGTTGCCCCGCGAGCCCCTAAGGACGACAATCCACGGGCATGCCCCATCAAGACTTCCTCCCGATCTCGCCAGAGGAGATCGAAGCTCTCGGCTGGGACCAGCCCGACATCGTGTTCGTCTCGGGCGACGCGTACGTCGATCACCCGTCATTCGCGAATGCTCTTCTGGGGCGCGTGCTCCAAGCCGAGGGGTACAAGGTGGCGCTGCTTTGCCAGCCCGACTGGAAGAACGCGGACGCATGGCGAGCCATGGGCAAGCCGCGCCTCTTTTACGGGGTCAGCGGCGGCAACATGGACTCGATGATCAACCACTACACCGCCAACAAGAAGCGTCGCAATCAAGACGCTTACTCACCAGGCGGTGAGATCGGCCTGCGCCCAGACCGGGCGACGCCCGTTTATGCCCAGCGCTGCCGTGAAGCGTTCTCAGGCGTGCCGATCGTCATCGGAGGCGTGGAGGCCTCGCTGCGCCGCATCGCCCACTTCGACTACTGGTCTGAGACCGTCAAGCCGTCGATGATGGTAACGAGCAAGGCGGACCTGTGCGGATTCGGCATGGGCGAGAGCCAGATCGTGGAGATCGCGCGGCGGCTGGACGAGGGTCTGTCGATCCGCGACTGCCGCGACCTGCGCGGCGTCGCCTACCTCCTGGGCAAAAAGGATGAGCTGCCCGAGCACGCCTTCGATCGGCCCATCGGCGAGCCGGTCACCAAGACCCGGGAGCTTCCGTCGTACGAAGCGGTGGTCGCCGACAAGATCGCGTTCGCAGAGATGACGCGCACGCTGCACCAGGAGACCAACCCCCAGAACGGCGCGCGCCTGACGCAGAAGCACGGCGACCGGACGCTCGTGGTCAATCCGCCAGCGCTGGCCCACGAGACCAAGGAGCTCGACGAGATGTACGACCTGCCGTACACCCGCATGAGCCACCCGACGTACCGCAAGCCGATCCCCGCGGACGCGATGATCCGCGACTCGGTCACGATCATGCGGGGCTGCTTCGGCGGCTGTACGTTCTGCTCGATCACGATGCACCAGGGCAATGCGATCCAAAGCCGCAGCGAGGAGTCGATCATCAAAGAGGTCGAGACCATGGCGAAGGAGAAGCAGTTCAAGGGCGTGATCTCCGACTTGGGAGGCCCGACCGCGAACATGTACCGCATGCGATGCACGAAGCCCGAGGTGGAGGCCATTTGCCGCCGCGCCTCATGCGTGCACCCGACGGTGTGCAAGCTCCTCGACACGAGCCACGATCCGACGAAGAGCCTGATGAAGAAGGCCCGTGAGGTACCCGGTATCAAGAAGGTGCATATCGCGAGCGGCATCCGGATGGACCTCGCGCGGTTCGACGATGACTACCTTGAGGACCTCGCGACCCACCACGTGGGCGGCCATTTGAAAGTCGCGCCGGAGCACGCCTCGGACGCCGTGCTCACGCACATGAAGAAGCCCGCGACGAACACGTTCGACCACTTTGCCGAGCGCTTCGAGGCCGCTTCGAAGCGCGCGGGCAAGGAGCAGTACCTGGTGCCGTACTACATCGCGTCGCACCCGGGCTCCGGCGTGGAAGAGATGATCGAGCTGGCGGTGTACCTGAAGTCGTCGGGCTACAAGCCGCGCCAGGTCCAGGACTTCATCCCGGCCCCGATGGACATCGCGACATGCATGTACTACACGGGACTGGATCCGATGACGATGGAGCCGGTGGAAACGGTGAAGAAGCTTCGGGACCGCAAGGTGCAGCGAGCGCTGATGCAGTTCTTCGCGCCAGAGAACTACTTCACCGTTCACAAGGCGCTGTGCGAAGCCGGCCGCAAGGACCTGATCGGCTCCGGCCCCGAGTGCTTGATCCCAGCGAACCCACCCAAAGCCGCCATGGCGCTCAAGAAGGGCAAGCAGTCCAAGGAGCAAGCCCGCCCAACCAAGAACCGCGGCCGCCGAGCCCAGTCGAAGAAGGGCCCAGCGTTCCCGAACGACCGGTCGTACGAAGAGTAGCGAGCCGAGGCGTCCAGCCGAGCGCAAGTGAGGCGCTGGACGAGCGAGCCGTCGGGACTGCGACACGGAGCGCGGCTTGGGTCATGCCCCAGCCCACGCGTCGAGCGCTGCGCGCCGACGGCCGGTTGACGGCGTTGGCAAGACGGCGTGCGGTACTGCGGCGTGGGGTGGCTGCTCAAGACGGCGTGGGTCATGCCTCAGCCCACGCGTCGAGCGCTTCGCGCCGACGGCCGG
>CALHGQ010000264.1 GCA_938030175.1 uncultured bacterium
CGAGATGTTTGTGACGCCGAAGCACCAAGAGACTGCGGACTACCTCGAAGGCCGCTTCGGCTAGGGGCTGGTGCTGGATTTGCCCAGTGGATCTGCTCGGCGGACCTGCTGACTGGGCCTTTCTTGCTGGGCCTTCCTCACTGGCTCTCCCCTTCTGGCTCTCCCCTTCTGGGCCCCGGCTCTACGCGTAGCTGCCGTCGAACCACGAGAGGCAAGGAGGCGGCGGAATGCTCCGCCGCTCCGTACCGCTGGTTGGGCCCTTCGCGCACACTGAGTGCATGATGCTTTCCCCCCTGGCGGCGGCAGAGGTCGTCAACGCGCCCCTGATCACGAATGACGCGGTGATCTTCGGCATTCTCGTGGTGCTCTTGGCGCTTGTCTTTTCGACGGAACAGAGCGCTCGCCCCCTCCTCAAGGGCTTCTACAAGTTCGTGCCAGGGCTGCTGCTCTGCTACTTCCTCCCCGGGCTCCTGGGGACGTTTGGGGTCATCGACGCAGAGGGGTCGAACCTGTATTTCGTGGCGTCGAGGTACCTACTGCCAGCGAGCCTCGTGCTTCTGACGCTGAGCCTTGATCTGCGGGCGATTCTGCGTCTAGGACCCAAGGTGCTGATCATGTTTGCGACCGGTACCGTCGGCGTCATGGTGGGCGGGCCCGTAGCGCTGCTCTCTTGCAGCCTCTTTGCACCGGAGCTGCTGGACGGAGCGGGGCCCGATGCGGTTTGGCGTGGCATGACCACCGTCGCGGGCAGCTGGATCGGCGGCGGCGCGAACCAGGCGGCGATGAAAGAGGTCTTCGGAGCGGGGGACACGGTCTTCTCGATCTGGATCGCGGTGGATGTGCTGATGGCCAACCTTTGGCTGGCGGTGCTCCTTTACGGAACGGGGGTCTCTGACCGTATCGATCGCTATACCGGCGCCGACACGTCGGCGATCGAAGACCTCAAATCGAAGGTCGGGGACTACCAGGCCGCGAACGCGCGCATCGCGAGCACGACCGACCTCTTTCAGATCCTTGGCGTCGGGATGGGCGCGATGGCTATCGCTCACTTTGGCGCCGACCTGTTGGCCCCATGGATCCAAGAGGCCTATCCGGGCCTCGCGAAGTTCAGCCTAACGAGCGGCTTCTTTTGGCTGATTGTGATCGCCACGACCCTGGGGGTCTTGGCGTCTCTGACTCCGCTGCGCCGCCTCGAGGACGCGGGAGCGTCCCGCGTTGGCACGGTGTTTCTCTACGTGCTCGTCGCGACCATCGGTATGAAGATGGACCTGATGGCGGTGGTCGATCAACCTATCCTCTTTGTGATCGGGTTCGTTTGGATCGTGATCCATGCGGCGCTGATGCTCTTCGTCGCGCGCCTCATCAAGGCCCCGTTCTTCTTTGTTGCGGTGGGGAGTCAGGCCAACATCGGCGGCGCGGCGTCTGCACCGGTAGTCGCCTCCGCGTTTCACCCGGTACTCGCGCCCGTCGGAGTGATGATGGCGGTGCTGGGCTACGTGGTTGGGACTTACGGGGCTTGGCTGTGCGGTCTTGTGCTGCGCTCCATGACATAGAGATCGCAGCATCCCCGGTGGGAGTGCTGGCCAGCGTGGGCTGGCGAGGTCCAGCGAGCTAGCAGGGGCCCCGCGAGGCCACACAGCCCTGGGCACGCTTCGACTCCCCCCCCGGGGGTCATTCTGCGGATTCGCTGAGGGTGAGGGCTCCCAGGTCGCGCTCAGTCTGCACCGGAGAGGAAGTCTCTCCCTTGGAGGAATCAACCCATGCTGAACCTAGCCGTCCTTGTCGCCTTTTCCCTCTTCGCCGCGCCGCCGCCAGTCGCTGGCTCGCTGAGCCCCTCGCCGGGTTCCTCGCCGGGCCTCGCTGTCGGCCAAGAAGAGTGGGCCCCCGACGAGGCGAGTGAGGCGTCCGCATCGCTCCTTGGTACGTGGAGTGCCAGGACCGGGCCTCTCCGGGGAAACATGATCGCTCTCGAGGGGGGCGGCGCCTGCTCGAAGGACCTCCTGGCCGGAACGTGGACCTTGGACGCGGCGAACGGGCTCCTCACGATCCACTGGCCCGCCGAGACGTGGGAGTGCGGCTATGAGCTCCGCGGAACGCGCCTCGTGCTCACGATCGATGGGAGGCGATCGATCCTCCGTCGGTCAAAAGGGCGCACTACGCCCTCCACCGGGGTCGAAGTGGCTCCCCGCCCAAGCCTCGACGGGGCCGGGCCCCAGACCTTTGCCGGAACGTTCAGCGGCGAGGGCATCTCTGTGACGCTCCGCGACGGGGAACCAGGACTCGTGGGCACGATCGTGGCGGATGGTGAGGAGTTGGCGTGCCGGGCGGTGAGCCACGGCGGGGCCGCCTACTGTGCGGTGCGCCCAACCGGGGCGACGGCTGATGTCGTCTACGTGCTGCGCTTGGCCGGTGAGGCGTCGTACTCGCTGGAAACCGGAGCCTCTACCGTCGCCATCACCCGCGTCGACGAACTCCCGGCGCCGGTCTTGGCTCCGGACCTGGACCCGGACCCGGCGGCTAAGAGAGTCAACACCAAGCGCTATCAGGATCCGTCGGGCGTGTACTCGTTCGATCTGCCCGTGGGCTGGTCGGTGCGGCCGTTGACGTCCACTGAGCTCCTCATCAACCCTGGCTTCAGCCCGACGGACAACCTGGATGCGCTGATCGTCTTGAGCGCGGGGGAGCTCACCGCCTTGGACGCGAGCCGCACGCCCGCTGAACTCTTGAATCGCGGGGAGTCGGAGTTGCGTCGAGAGTGGAAGGGACAGGGGGTGACGCTGCGGCGGGCCACCGCCCGGGCCCAAGATGTCCGCGTGGGCGCCCACTCCGGGGCCACGATGGAGTGGAAGGGCAAGCTAGCGAACGGCGACCCCATCGACGCATGGATCGGCGGGGTAGCGGAGGGCCGGGGTTACCTCACTTTCTCGGCCATCGTCACCACGCCCCGGGTGCCAGAGTTCCTTCCCCAGGTCCAGGCGGCATTCCGATCGTTGACGTTCACTCCTCCGGAGCGGGACCGCGCGCTTGAAGGGCAACTGGCAGGCCGCGAGCTCCAGCTAACGAACAGCTCTGGCGGCAACTACATGGTCTCATCGGTCAAGCTACACGCGGACGGCACCACGTCGGAGTTCACGTCGATGGGCGGCAGCCTCGGCCTCGGCGATGTTGGCGGCAGCTACGAGTCGTCGGGGACCTACGCCGTTTTCGGGACGGTC
>CALHGQ010000265.1 GCA_938030175.1 uncultured bacterium
GCCAAGAAATCTGATTACAAATTCTTTGAAATTTTACCGGGCAAGGTGGTCACTCCTGCTCCCGAACGCCGATACGAAGAGAAAGAAGTGGTTGGCGATCAGCACACCGAGTAGCCCTGGGTGAAGTTCGACGTCTGCCCAGGGTTCTGGTCACGGTGCCAGCACTGGAAGTTCCAGGTGTCACCCGGCAGCGTCGCCGTCGTCCCCACCGGCTGCGGGATCGCCGCTGCGTCCACCACCAGGCGAATCTCCCCGGCGGCGCCCGAGTTGCCCACCTGGCCGAGGTAGCGGCCCGTGTTCGCGCCTACGCACAGGTTGCCCTGGCTTCCGCCAGCGTTAGCAACGAAGGCTTGGGCGCTCGATACGACGAAGAAGCCCGTTTGGGTCGTCGGCAGGTTGCTCGCGAGGAGCTCAAGGTTGTTCAGCGCAAGGAAGGCGCTCCCCTCCCCCTGGATCGTGCCAAAGCCGCCCGTGGAATTGGCCGCAGCCGTGCAGTAGGGCGTCCCCACCGCGTCGTCGCACGTGGCATCGATCACGCGGAACTCATCGATCCCTGCCTCGACGATGTTGAAGTTCCCTGTGTCGGTGGCGATGAAGCGCAGCTGCATCTGGGACGTCGGCGCCAGGAACTGGGGCACGAGGGTGGAAACCCTGATCCAGCCGCGGGAGGTGCCCGGCCCGAGCGGGCCGACTTCTTCGAGTAGCGTCCACGTGGCCCCGCCGTCGTTGGAGATGTCGACCACGAACTTGTCGTCCGGCGGGTTGGCCCCGATGTTGTTGGAGAACCAGCGCCGGTACTCGACCGTGGGCAGCGTCATCTGGGACATGTCGATGACGGGCGACAGAAGCGTTGTGAAACCAAAGTCGACGTCGCCGTCAGAGTTGTTCGCAAGCACGCCCTGGCCGGTGAACCAGCAAAGCCGCCCGCCCGAAGGGAAGCCGCCCGTGGGCTCGGCGTCCGTTCCGATCGGCACATCGCGGACCCATTGGCCGCGGTCGGCCGTGTCGCCGGGCAAGCCGCCGATCCAGCCCTGGTCCGTCTGCATGTTGTCGTAGAACTCAGTGGTGACGGTGTCCCCGACGTAGGCGACGAGGGGAACCTGGGGGGCCCCCGTTGGGTAGGTCGCTTCCACGCCGCTCACGGTTTGTGCGGACACATACCAAGCCACCGTCGAACCGCAGCCCAGCGCCGGGAAGGCCCCCGCAAACTCACCCGGGTTCCCGGTGGCCGCCATGGGCAACTCCACAGGACCGTTGCCGCTATCGATGACGAGCTTGACCGACGACGGGTCAAAGGTGCCCGCACCAAACTCCGTGATGTCAGCCGTCAAGGCCTCGCCCGCGGAGTCGAGCGTCTCGAGCTGGGTCGTCGGTACGTCCACCGCCAACGGGTCGAACGACAGGACGAACAGCCCGCGCTCAAGGTCGCTGCCGAGCACCGTCCCACTGGGCAGGTTGGGGTAGCAGCTCCAAAGCCCGTTGAAGCTCTGGGAGTTCAGGTCCGGAGCGGTGTCGAAGTACGCCACCTCCTCTGGGTTGTTCGCATCCGCGTCGATGTCGAAGACCCGGATACCCGACGTGTAGTTCGCCTGGAAGAGGTAGCCGTCGCGCTCGTACATGTTGTGGCTGATCGCCTGCACGTCGTTGTCGAAGGAACCGATGAACGAGGCGTTGTCCAAGTCGGCCACGTCGAAGACGCGCGTGCGCGTAATCGTCACGCCGTTGCCTTGATCGAGCTCGTCGCCGAGGTAGAAGCGCGTGCGGTCCGCGGAGAGCCAGCCCTGGTGGCTGTAGGCACGGTTGGGGTAGCCAATCTGGGCGCGGGTGAAGATGTTGTTCTTGTTGGTGACGTCCAGGATGGTGAGGCCGGTGTCCCCGGAGCCGTTGTTGAAGCCCGCGCAGCAGAATGCGATCTGGCGGCCTGCGTACGGACCCGACGTGTACGTGACGACCTGGGCGTCGTGGACGTACCTCGACTGGTACTGGCCGCGGTACTGGGGCGAGCCGGGGTTCGCGAGGCTGTAGATGCGCAGGCCGTTGCCGCTGCCGCCCGTGCGGTAGAGAAAGCCGCTCACTTCGTCGATCGCAACGTTGTGAGTCGCGTCTGATCCCTGGCCCGTCACCGTGTTCTCCAGGGTCACGATGCCCGAGTCCACGTTGGAGAGGTTGATCACCTGGATCCCCGAGCCGCCCTCGCTGACGGCGTAGGCGCGGTCCTGATACGTCTTGATGTCGCGCCACAGGCTGACCGGACCTTCGATGCGCTCGATGACCGTCGCGTTCGTCGGATCCGTCACCTCGACCACGACGGTGGCGGTGGACGTTCCCATGAGCGCGTACTCGCGACCGGAGGGCGAGACGTAGCCCCAGCAGTCATTGCCCGATCCCATGTCCCCGAGATCCTCCAGGGTCAGCCACGACTCCAAGCGGAAGCCCTGGGCGCTGAACCCCAGCTCGGTGGAGCCGGACTCACGACTCGCTGCTCCGCCGCCGCCCGAGAGGTCGATGCGCCGGAAGCCAGTGCCCGGCACCGGCGGCCTGCGATCGAGCACCTTCGGGTCATCTTCGTGGGGCAGCGGCGAGCTCGCGGCAGACGTAGAAGCCAGCACACTGAGGAGCACGCTGGCACCCAGGGCCAAGGTCGTCGGTAGCGTGCGCGAAGTGGAACGAAGGAAGAGAGCTGTCATGGATCACAAACGTGAGGCGTGGTGCGCTAGCGATCCGAAGGGCCGGCTCGCTCAGCTGCTTGAGTCTAGCACGGGAGGGGCCCCGTCAAGGTGCTCTCGCCACAGGCTGACGAATCGCCGTGCGAAGCGTAGCGGGTAGTCGCTGACCTGATCCGCGCAGTGCGGTGTCACCAGCACGCGGCGATGGCCCCAAAGTGGGCTCACCGCCGGTAGCGGCTCCACTTCGAACACATCCAGCCATGCGCCGCCGAGCCCTGCGTCCAACGCTGCGAGGAGCGCTGGCTCATCGAGGACCGCCCCGCGGCTCGAATTGAGAACGAGCGCTCCACTCGGGAGCATGCCCAACCGGCGTGCGTCGATGAGTCCCCGGGTCGAGGCATCCAGTCGCGTGTGGATGGACAGCACGTCCGCGCGGGGCAACCACTCGTCGAGGGCGTTGGGCCCGTGCATCTCATCGAAGAGTGGATCGGACTGACCGCTCGCGCGGATCCCAACGATCCGGCAGCCAAAGGGGCGCAGCCGTCGCGCGAATTCGCGCCCCACGGCCCCCGCCCCCAAGACGAGCACCGTTTTGTCCGCCAACGAGTCGAACCGCGTCGGATGCCAGTTCGCGCTGGCGTTCGCGCGCACGGTTTCAGACAGCCCCGTCGAGAGATACAGAAGGGCCGCCATCGCGCGCTCCCCGAGGAAGGGCGCGAGGACCCCCGCGCAAGTGGTGAGCGTCACGCGCTCTGCGTCGTAGCCGTCCAGGTGATCCGTCCCCGATCCGCCAACGTGGAACCATCGAACAGACGGCGCTTCAATGGCCAGCCGATGCGCCTCCCCCGGAAACCCGGAGTGCTTCAGGGAGAACACGACGGTGGGTTGATGCGCCGCAAGCGCCCCCGCCACCGTCGAAGCCTCCGACGCCACCGCCCACTCGATGCCCTCAGCAGCACGGAGCAGCTCGAGCACCTCTTCCGGCTCGGAATGCAGCAGCAGCCCGCGCTGAACCTCGCCAGGAGTCAGCCCACGGATCGTCACGCCGAGGTTCCCCGGGGGTGCGGCGGGTACTCCGGCTCCAGCTCGACGTCAATGGCGTCCGCGATGCGGTTGATGTAGTTGAAGTACGCCACGACCTGGATGGCGTCGTGAATCGCCACGTCGCCGAAGCCCTCCGCGCGCAGCGACTGGACGTGGGCCTCGCGCATGGCACCGGGCTGGACCGTCAACGCTTCCGCGAACGCACACAGGGCACGATCACCAGGGGATAGATCGGCCAGATTTCTCCAGCCTCCCCGGATCCCCTC
>CALHGQ010000266.1 GCA_938030175.1 uncultured bacterium
GAAGGGATCGTTCGGCGTCGTCTGGGCCGCAAAGGCCGTCATCACGTAGTCCGGCTCGGCGATCATGACACCGGGTCGACCGCTCAGGCTGGCCGCCAGCGCGAAGGTGTAGCGCGCCGCTTCCGAGTCGGAGAGGCCCGCCGGGAGATCAAAGTGCACTTTGGACGGACCGTTGGGGATGGTCTCGACGACCTGGCCCCCAAAGGAACGCACAAGATCGTCGACCCGGGTCGCCGAGGAGGTGATGCCGGTACGCTGGCCCGTCGTCGAGTCGCCCGTTTGACCGAGGCCAGCCGCCTGGTCGCCGCTCGCGGCTGCTTCCGGGGTCAGCTGGACGATGAGATCGCCCGGGAACGATCGGTGCGCCATCGCAAGTCGCCCTCCTCGCTTGGAGGAGGACAGCGCCGCGGGCGCTTGACCAAGCCCACTGCCTCCACCGGCAAGCCGGAAGAGGTCGCCGTCGATCTGCAGCGTGTAGTCAGAAACGGCGCCGCTGATGGGTCGAATCTCTAGCGCCACAAGCGTCATGGCGTTGACCATGACCTGGCCCGTTTCCGGCACGTTGAAGCTGGTCAGTGAAGCCAAGGCCGCAGGGTTCGCAAGGTCGCTCGTCGCGTCGAAGAAGAACAGATCGTAGTCCTCTCCTCCGTCGAAGTTGAGGCTCACGTCGAGCGTCGCGGCTTCCGGCAGCGCCAGCAGGAGGAAGTCGCTGGATCCGCCCGTGCCATTGCCCGTGAACGTGATGGAATCACTGTTGTCGAAGGTGCCGAGGTACGCGCCACCTTGAGCCGAATCGTTCGGCTCGACTTCCGCGATGGAAGCGCCGATCGAGCTGGCCGTCAGCGAGAGCTCGTAGTCGGATGATCCGGCATCCGCGTTGACGAGCACGAAGAACGTGCCCTCAGCCACGAAGGAGCCGGACTCGGATGCGTTGTTCGTGGCAAAGGTCGCCACCTGCTGCAGACCCACCGTGTCGAAGATGAAGACATCTAGATCGGCGGCCGGATCCAGGGTGTTGAGTGTGACGTCGATCATCACCCGCGTGGGCGCCACGACCTGGAAGATGTCGTCGTCATCTGTGTCCGTAGCGGAGGCCACAACGGTCCGCGTTTGCCCCGCGATCAGGTCGCCGAGGATATGGGCCTGGTCGACGGTACCGTTCGGCTCGTTCTCGAGGCTCGTGTCGTCGGTCTGGAGAACGCTTAGCACGCCAGCGAGGCGGTCTGAGCCGGTAGGGCCGCCGCCCGTCCCGTCGTCGGAGCCGCTGTTGCAGGCCGTTAGGCTCAGCGTTAGGCTCAGCGTAAGGGCACCGGCCGTCAGCCAGCCGCGTGCGCCATCTGGATCAGTGAATCGAATCATCAGTCGTTGCGCGGCCGATGAAAGGACGCGCTAGGTGGTGAGGAGAAACTCCACGCGCGTCGGCCCGTGCTCCGCCTTCCAAGGAAAGCGAGCGCAAAGGCGTATCTGGATGGGGGCGCAGAGGGCCATCAGGGTAACCTCCCGCAGCCCTCCTTGTGTCGACCTACGATGACACCCGAGCTAGATCGGTGAGGAATCGGTTAGGTGCGACCCTGGCCTGTCCGTACCCGTGATCGGTACCGACTAGAGCTCGTCGTAGGGCATGTCGTAGACACGCTCACCCGCACGCATGCTGCCGGTATCCATGCCGAGCTTGAACCATCGCTGGCGCTGCGCTGCCGTGCCGTGGGTGAAACCCTCCGGCTGGACGTAGCCGCGCGCCTTGCGCTGCAGTGTGTCATCACCGATCTGCTTGGCGGCGTTCAGGGCCTCCTCGCGGTCTCCGCCCTCAATCAAGCCCTTCTTCCCAGCGTAGTAGGCCCAGACTCCAGCAAGAAAGTCCGCATGGAGCTCTTGCCGCACGGACCACTGGTTCGCCCGTTCTTGCGAAAGACCGCGCTTCTTGCCGGCCACCATCTGGGTGATGCCCAGCACGTTCTGTAGGTGGTGCCCCACCTCGTGGGCGATCACGTACGCCTGGGCGAAGTCCCCTGCCGCGCTGTGCCGCTTGGCAAGCTCACTGAAGAAGGTGAGGTCGAGGTAGATGGTGTCGTCGCCCGAGCAGTAGAACGGACCGACCGCTGAGGACTGGGAACCGCAGGCGGAGTTCACCATGTCGCGGAAGCGAACCAGCGTCGGCTCCTGGTACTTCTGACCGCTCGCGCGAAAGAGCTCGTTCCAAACGTCCTCGGTACTACCAAGAACTGCGGCGATGAACTCGAGCATCTCCGCCTCGGCGGGCGAGTTAGCGACGATGTTGTCGCCGCCGCGCTGCGCCTGTGTCTGCGGCCCCGCCGCCTGGGTCGGGAGCTGGGACAACAGTGACATCGGGTTCTTGCCCATGAGCAGCATGATCACCGCCAGGATGATCATGCCCAGTCCCCCACCCATGGCGGCCTGCTTGCCGCGCGGCCGGGCGGCGGTTTGACCACCAGCATCCACTACGTTCTCACTTCTACGTTGTCGCTTCCAGCGCATGGGGCTGCCTTCGTTCTATTCGGTCTTCGTGGCTGCCGCGGACCAAGGGGCCAGGTGGGAGTGGCACGCGGGGGGGGATGGAGCAGCGTAACCGAAATGCCTCGGCTCCGTTCCTCACCTGAGGGGCACTTCGACGGAGCAGCACGGCACGGGGAATCGAGCTCAGCGGGACCTCCCAAAGCGAGCCTCCCTCGACCGCTCTGGGCAACCAACGCCAACCAGACCGGGGAAACCCTCAAAACAACGACTGCGGTGCACCGGATCGAGAGCGCTTCGTCCCAATTCGGCAAGTGCCCGAGGGCAGAAACTCTTTCGTTCCAGAGCGCTCAACCGTGGCGACGAAGACACCCAGACGACGTGGCAGCGCTACAGCACGCCGCACCCGACGCGAGAGTGCCCCCTATGAAGATCAAGTCTAGAGCCAGAACCAACGCCGTTGGCCTCCAGCGGCATGTCCGCCAAGCGGGGTTGACGTTGGTGGAGCTCATCATCGCGTCGGGCATCATCGCTGTGCTGCTCCTCGCGTCTGCGTCCGCCATGGGAGAGAGCGTCGACTCGACGACGATGTCGAGGGACCTGACCCAAGGAGCGCTCTTCCTCGAGTCCGTCCAAGAGGATCTCGCGACGGTTTCCGCGAACGACATCATGGCGATGAACGGGCAAGAGATTTTCATGACAGTGCCCAACGCCAACTCCAGGTACCGCGTGCAGATCAGCACCTTCTTGACAGCGGTGGACTTGGTCCAGGTACGTCTCGCTCTTCTCGACAATCGAACGGGGCGCCGGGTAGCCGCCGTGAGCTCGCTGAGGGCAGACGTTTGAAGCCCATGACTGCAACGAGCCGAACATGCCGCCAGCCGCGCCGCTCCCCACGGGGGCGGGCCGGCTTCACCCTCCTGGAGACGGTGCTGGCCTCGACGCTCTTCGTCGGCATCGGCTACGTGCTTGTCATGTCGACGCGCGCTAGCGAACAGTCCCACAAGACCGTTAGCCAGAACGTCGCCTCCAACAACAACGTTCGCGAGGTGAGCCAAGGCCTTCGCGATGAACTGCGCTCGGCTCGCCTCTCTACCATCACGTTGAACCAGCCCAGCGGGGGCAACGCGACGCTGCGCTTCCAGACCGCGATCGCCGGCGTAGGCGGCGTGGTCGAATGGGGCGTCTTCGATCGACGAATCTCCCCGGACGAGGCGAACTGCAGTCAGCCTGGGTGGTTCATCCAGTACGCGGTCGAGCAGGGCGGCGTGACCCCGAACGAGCTAGTGCGACGTGTTATCGATGACACCGGCGCTACTCGGCTCATGCATGTAATGGCCCGAGATGTCGTGGACTTCACGGTCGACAACTCAGGTGACGTATGGGGTGTCCACTGGGAGACCCTCGGTAGCGAAGGCAAGAGAGAGGATGAATTCGATGTTCTTATCAGAAACTCGTAGCGACGGAGGGCTCCGCAAGTATGCGGTGGCGCGTCCTCGGCAGCGCGGCAGTGCGCTGGCCGCAACGCTCATCGTCTTTGTCGGCGTAGCAGGGCTTGTGCTCGCTGCTTCCCAGCTCTCCGGAGTTGAGGTGGCAGCTTCGCGCCGTTCCATCGACGAAGTGCGAGCCACCGCGCTCGCCGAGGCCGGCGTGGAGAGGACCAAGGCTCTCCTGTCAGACGCAGCTAAGAAGACCGGCGTCATCGACCCCCTCGAGGGAATCCGTGCTCTCTTCGTGGCGACCGGCGGCCTGAACAGCACGAGCCAAACGTTTACGGCCGAGCCGCTCGTCGACGGCGGCGCCAACGTAGGCGAGTACACTACGAACATGACCTTCCGGCAGGACGACCCTCGTCGGGTCATCATCTCGATCGTCTCCACGGGCTACGTGCCTGCGGCCCCGGCGAACCTGGGCCCCAAGGAGAGGCTCACCTCCTGGGACTCCATCGAGGTCACGGTCGAGTTCGCGCTCCAGTCCAGCGAGGTCTTTGATAGCGCCTACTTCGTGAACAACTGGGGCTGGCTCTACGGCAACACGATCGAGGTCAACGGCAACGCGCGCAGCAACGGCCAGATGGACATCGGCGGCTACTCGCCCCAGATCACGGGCCAGTCGCTCTTCGACTCCGCGGCATGGGATGGATCCTCGGCTGCGGTCGGCGACGACATGCAGAGCGACGGTCTCTCGTCCGGCTGGGACATCGTCTCCGCCCAGAACGTCCACGACGGCAGCGGCGGAGCGCCCAGCCTGTCGGACTTCGACGAGCAGATCGAGATGCCCAACCTGACGGATCTCGACCGGTACGAGGCCATGGCAATCGCCCAGGGGTCCAACATCACGATCGCCGGCTCGGTGGTCTCCGATGGAGTGACAGGCGACGATCCGGGCGAGCTTGATAACCTCTACCTCGTCGGTACCCCCGCGAACCCGATCGTCTTGAACGGGCCCGTCGTCGTCCAAGGCGACGTCATCATCAGCGGCTACGTCACGGGCCAAGGCACAATCTACTCCGGTGGCAACGTCTACGTGCCGAACTCGGTGCGCTATCTCAACGCGCCCACGACGCCGCGGCCCAGCAGCGGCAGCCGCGCCGACATCGACGCCTGGCTGACCTCGAACTGGAGCGCCGACTTCATGGGGCTCTTCGCCCGCGAGAATGTGGTGGTCGGCGACTTCACCAACCGCTACTGGAAGCACTACGTCAGCGGCTGGCTCGGCTCGTCGCTCAACCAGTCTGCAGAGG
>CALHGQ010000267.1 GCA_938030175.1 uncultured bacterium
CAAAGGGCGACGTCTTGTGCGTGTTTCTGATCCGGTACTCGGCGGAGAGCGCGACAAAGCCTTGCTCGGCGAAGAACCGCGCCTGCTCGAAGAACTGCTTCGGGTGCCCGGACTTCCATCCGCCGCCGAAGAAGAACACGATCGCGGGCGCGGGGGATTCTTCTGTGCGTTGCGTCGGAGTGAATAGGTGCAGCTTCAGCTCGCCCTGTGCTGTCTCCTTGTAGGTGACAACGCGGCTTGGCTCGAAGTGAGGAGCATCGGGGGCACCCTGCGGTGCGATGCCCAGTGCGCATGCGCTCATCCAGCCCGCGCAGACCGTCAGTGGGATCAAGATCATGGTTCCCAGACTCTACGACAACTGCTGGGGCCGCGGCGCTCTGCTCCGCTAGCATGACCCCATGAAGTCAAGCTCTAGCGCTCTCCTCCTGGCTCTCGCGTCTGCGGCATGCACGAGTACCTACGCGACTGTCGAAGGGGCACTCGCGGATGCGCGCCCCAACGTCATCGTCATCATCACGGACGACCAGGGCTACGGGGACCTCGGCGCCCACGGCAACAGCATGATCCGCACGCCCAACCTCGACAAGCTACACGGC
This sequence comes from uncultured bacterium, assembly GCA_938030175.1. Lineage (GTDB taxonomy): Bacteria > Planctomycetota > UBA1135 > UBA1135 > Saltatorellus. The sequence continues at coordinate 597 of CALHGQ010000267.1, forward strand.
GAGTCGGTGCGCCTCACGGACTTCCATGTGGACCCGACCTGCGCGCCGACGAGGAGCGCGCTGATGACGGGCCGCTACTCCACGCGAACCGGTGTTTGGCACACGATCATGGGGCGTTCGCTCATGGAGGGCGAGGAGGACACGGTCGCTGAACTGTTCCAGGAAAGCGGCTACCGCACGGGCATGTTTGGCAAATGGCACCTCGGCGACAACTACCCATGCCGGCCCCAGGACCAGGGCTTTGACGAGGTCGCGTGGCACCACGGCGGCGGCGTGGGTCAAGGGCCCGACCACTGGGACAACGACTACTTCGACGACACCTACGAGCTCAACGGGGAGCCCCACGCCTTCGAGGGGTACTGCACGGACGTTTGGTTCCGCGAGGCGGCCGAGTTTGTGGCCCGGGACGACGATCGACCCTTCTTCGCGTACCTCTCCACCAACGCACCCCACGGGCCTTACCTCGTGGATCCCGCCTACTCGAAGCCCTACGAGGACGCAGGGGTCGCGCCGACCATGGCGAAGTTCTACGGGATGATTGAGAACATCGACGAGAACGTCGGCTACTTGCGTGAGCAGCTCGAGGAGATGGGCATCGCCGACAACACGCTCATCGTCTTCATGACGGACAACGGTAGCGCTGCGGGGGTCCGCGTGCCGAAGCGCGAGACCGGGGACTGGCCCGGCTTCACCGCGGGGATGCGCGGCAACAAGGGATCTGAGTACGACGGCGGCCACCGTGTTCCGTGCTTCTTCCACTGGCCGGCGGCTGGCATCGGCGGCGGCCGCGACATCGACGCGCTGACGGCCCATGTGGATATGCTCCCGACCCTAGCGGAGCTAACTGGCCTCAGGCTGGTAGCTAAACGCCCTCTGGACGGCCAGTCCTTGGCGGGAGCGCTCCTGGACGAAGCAGCGCCGCCGACGGAGCGCACGCTCTTCGTTCACTCCCAACGGGTCGAGCACCCCAAGAAGTGGCGCAAGTCCGCCGTGATGACCGACCGGTGGCGCCTGATCAACGGGATTGAGCTGTACGACATCAGCGTGGATCCAGCCCAGAAGAATGACCTCGCCGCGGCAGAAGCGGAAACCGTCGCCCAGCTGCGGGATGCTTACGACGGGTGGTGGACCAGCCTAGAGCCGGTCTTCCCCGAGATGGTTTACATCGGCCTCGGCGGCGCGGAGAGCCCGGCGCGGCTCATGTCCCATGATTGGCATCAGGGAACTGGCGGCACGCCGTGGCACCAGAACCATGTGCGCAACGGCGCGATCTGCACCGGCTTCTGGGCGGTCAACGTGGAGGCCCGAGGCCAGTACGAAATCACGCTCACGCGTTGGCCCCACTACCTAAACCGCGCCATGGAGTCCGAACACGCGGAGGTCACGCTGACCTACAAGGACGGCACCGTAGTGCACCAGGTCGCGGGCGTGAGCCCAAACGATGCATCTGTGACGCTAACCGTCGATCTCCCGGCGGGTCGGGCCGAGCTATCGACGCTCCTGCGCCGCACGAGCGGCGAGGAGCACGGCGCGTACTACGCCGCGATCCGTCGCATCTCGACACAGGACTGAGCCAGCGTAGCCATTGCAGGTTGCAGAGGCCGCCGGCTAGCCTGCCCGTCAGGGGTCCCACGCTGGGCGAGAACCCTGCCGTATCAAGGCAAGGCCCTTACCAGTTCACGGCACCCATGTACTTCTGGTCCGACGGAACCTCAGAGGTCGGGGTCGGGCAGAGGCTACCGCTCGCGAACGGCTTCGTGAAGCATTCCGGGGAGGAGAGGAGGCTCGCTCCGAACGCCTGATTCGGTTTCTTGAGTCCTCCGATATAGTTGGGGCCATCCAGCATGGTGACGGCATAGTCGACGGCTAGCTTGTTGCGGACGTAGTCCTCTTGGAAAGACTGGTTGTTGAATTTCCAATCCAGGAGACCGATGCCTGCTCCCTCGTCGAGGGGGTAGCCAACGATCATATCGCGTGCCGTTCCATCGCTCCCGTCTATGCCAGAGAGGAAGGAGCCCTTGACCGTCAACGATTCAGCATCGGCCACGGCAAGAACTGGCTTGTTCGTGACCAGGCTGATGAACACCGTTCGATCGATCTCAATGGATCCACAGTGATAGTTGCCGATCTTCTTCTCATCGCGCATGCCTTCTGCCCCGTAGGTCCAGCCACCGCATGGGTAGGTCAAGAATTCATTCGGGTACAGCAGGGGGTCTGGAACGTAGGTGTTTCCGCTGCATTGCGCCGGATTGTTCTTCTCTGCGCAGAGACCTGTCGGGAAGAGCACACCAGCTGAGTCGAAGACGGGTGCGCCGTAGAAAGCTGTGAAAGAACACGGGGCGTTGGCCGTCAAGAAACCAGGGCCCTTGATCGAGTGATCATCCGGATCGTTCTCGGGGTCAACGAGAAAGTCGCCCGCCAACTGGTAGCCGGTTTCCTTGTAGAAGAAGCAGTTGCGGATCACGAGGTCAGCGCCCGTTGAGTACCAGGTGACAACGCTCGCGCCCTTGCCAGCGTTGCGGCCGAAGCCGCCGCCGGACGTGCCGAGGATCTTCGTCGTAGAACGGCCGTCGTAGGTCCCGTCGAAGTTCAAGTTCGAAGGATGCTCGGAGTTCCGGGAAGTCTGTTGCCATACCTGTCCGCCACAGTTGTCAATGCGGCAGTCAGACATCACGTTTTCAGCGCCAGCGTAGGTGCCATGCAGGTACACGAAGTGCTCCTGGCTCCACTCTTGATCCACGCGGCACTTGTGGAGCTCGAGCGAGGTTCTGTAGGCCTGGATCGTCCAGAAGCTAGTCGCTCCCTCCGTTGCGGCGTCGTTGTCGAGGAAGCGGCATCCGTACCAGAACGACTTCTGAAACGGGCGGGTTAGCTTGGGGGAGGTGCTCGGGGGAACCAAGAGTGGCCCAGGGATTGAGCTAATGTTGTCGCGAGGGATCGTTCCAACAAAGAAGTTGTATTGCCCTTGGGACTTGAAGTCGCAGTACCAGAAGTACAGGTGCCCCTCCCAGTCTTTGCTGTAGTCGAGGCCTAACTCGACGTTAGCGCCGCTTCCAGAGGTATAGGTGGATGGGGCAAAGGTGACGTCGCGGGCGCTCTGCGAGAGCGGCGAGGTCTTCGGCGCCATTAGGTGCACGTGGACGTCCTCATCGATGGACATGTTCCGCCAGAGCGAGCTCGTAGTACCTCCATTGACGAGGCTTCCAGGGCCGAAACCAAAGGACTCGTACGTGTTGGGGCTCATAATGACCCCGACGTGGTCGCCCGCAACGATCGTTCCGGCGGCGATCTTTGCATTGATCGATTGCACAGCGTCGTAGACGGGGTGATTGACGACGTTGCGTACGTCGATGAGCTTGTCGAGCTCGTAGTCTGGGTTGAAGGTCCCCGGATTCGTATATCCAGGGGGGACCGGAATTTGAACGGGCGCTGCGAGGGCGCTAGCGCTCAGTGAGAGCGACGCCAGCAGAGCTGCACATCTTGCGAAGTTTTGGGTCATAGTTGGTTACCGCCCGCGCTCGCCATGCGTTGGCCTTCCGCTTCTCGGAGCGGCCAGCATTGGATTTGGACGCGGGAAAATGTCGGCGAGGGGGGAAGCAGTACGGCGGTGCCACGCCGAGAGAAGTCGTTGAAGTGCCGCACCAGCCGTTGGACTGCGGAGCGCTGCGATCGAGACAACTTCTTGGGGATTGATTACGAGCCCGCCGAGAGCTGAGTTTGGACTCAAGTCGAACTCATTCGGCTGACGGTGCAATCGCCCCAACGAGAGCCGGCGGTGGAACGGTTGCATCGCAACCATTCCACCGCCGGACTTTGAAGCCGTTGGGCTTGCAGCGTCTAGTCGAGATCTTCTAGCTGGATCATCGCCGGGAGCTTCTCGCCCTCGGGGATGAAGGTCATCGAGACGGAGTTGACGCAGTGACGGGTGTTCTTCACCGTCATGCGCTCGCCTTGGAAGACGTGGCCGAGGTGTCCGTCGCAGTTCATGCAAAGGATCTCCGTGCGGCGGCCGTCTGCGTCGGTTACGCGCTTGACGCGACCCTCGATGTTGTCGTCGAAGCTCGGCCAGCCGCAGTGGCTTTCGAACTTGTCGTCCGAGGTGTAAAGGGCGGCGTTGCACTGACGGCACAGGTAGGTGCCCTCGCGCTTGTTGCTGAGCAGAGCCCCCGTTCCCGGATACTCGGTGCCCTTGTTGA
>CALHGQ010000268.1 GCA_938030175.1 uncultured bacterium
GAGGTCATGGCTCCGCCCCCCGGCCTTGACACGGGGCCCTGGGCCTTCGAGGTCGACCCGAGCGCCGAGCAGCGACTCGTCTCGGTGTTCATGAAGGACGTCTCGCCGAGCGTGCTTTGCATTGGATCGCCCACGGGCCTCCACATGGCGTTCGACGTCGAGAACAGCCGCTTGGCGAAGGCTTGGCGCGGCCGCTTCCTCAACGCGATGGGCACCTGGAAGGGCCGTGCTGGTGCCCTTGAGTCACCGGGCTCCAAGGACGTCGTGGATCTGCTCGATGGATTCGCGGTCGCTCCCATCGAGCGTCTCAATTCTCCCTGGCCAGGGGCCTACAGCCCGATCAACCCAGGCGGACTGACGACGCGCTCCCTCGGTCGGACTGTGCACCCAGACGGCGCCGTCACGATGCGCTACACCGTCGGAAGGCTCGAGATTTCGGAGACGCTCCGCCCGACGAGGGTCGGCGTGCGCATCTCCAAGCAAGAGGAGCCAGAGACGCGACTCGGTGTCGAGCGGGTCTTCAAGGTCAGGATGCCGCGCAGCGGTGTCGGGGAGTCCGTCGTGGCCCGTGTGGCGGCTGCACGCCTCTTCGATCGAGCCGGCACCGGCAAGTGGCGCGTGAACGGTCGGCAGTGGCCGGTCTACACCGTCGACAAGGACAGCGTTCGAACGGTCAAGCTGGTTGAGCCGAAGGAGCACGTCCAGGGCAACTTCGGAGACTCCGGCTCCGCCCGCCCGAGCGTTGACGGAAGGCATCGCGGCAATAGCCGTGAGGTCCTTCGAAGGGGTGAGAAGTCACTCGGGTTGACGGAGCTTCGCATCCCCGTGTTGATGGTCCCCGCCGACGATGGCACCGAGGATCTTGTCGGTACTTTCTCATGGAGCTACGCGTGGTAGCCCGTCCCAACCGCGCACAGCGCCAGGCCACTCCTATGGTCCCATCCATTCCTGAAGCCCCGCTCAACGGGCGGAACTCTTGCGCACCTCGAATTCGAATGTGGGAACCCCAGTCAGAGAAATTTCGCTCGATCAATCTCCTGCCGTGGGGGAGCGCGGCGGCGCTCCTCAGTCTCTTCGCCTCGGTTCCGCTGCATGCGGCTCCCCTGCAGGAAGCCGGACAGCTCAAGCGCGTTCGGGAAGAGCTCAGCTACCCGATGACGCTACTCGAGGTTCCAGAGGACATCACTTTGGAGGTCGGAGGGCTGGCCATTGTGCCCGGACCGAGCGGCTCCCGCGTGTTGGCCGCCACCCGACGCGGTGAGGTTTGGGGCATCGACGGCTTCGCTGGGAAACAGCCTGAGTCGTCACCGGTGTTCACCAAGGTCGCCGAAGGTCTCCACGAGCCGCTCGGCCTTCTGCCCGAGTCCGACGGGTCGATCGCGGCGGCCTGCCGCGGTCAGCTCGTTCGGCTAGTCGACGCGGACAAGGACTTCCTCTACGAGACCGTAGAGACGATTAGCGACTGGTGGAAGATCAGCGGCAACTACCACGAGTACAACTTCGGGCCGACGCGCGGGATCGATGGTAGCTACTGGATTACGACCAACAAGCCGTTCGGCGACCAGCCGTTTGGCAAGGTGACGTGGCGCGGGTTCGCGCTGAAGGTTCTCCCCGACGGTCGAGTCAAGCCCATGTGCGCCGGGCTTCGTTCGCCCGCAGGCATTGAGACCTCGCCCTGGGGAGAAGCGTTCTACACGGACAATCAAGGCGAGTGGTGCGGGATGGGGAAGCTCAGTCTGTTGCGCCCCGGCAGCTACCACGGGCATCCCCACGGAATCGAATCCACCAAGCTCAAGGAGTGGACGTTCAAGGAGCCGAAGGCCCTGCCTGAAGGGGAGCTCTACCCGGCGATCGCCCAGGCTGGCGAGCATCCGAAGCTGCAGCTGCCCGCCGTTTGGTTTCCCTACGACAAGATGGGGCGCAGTCCGGCCGGCTTCGTGTGGGATCAAACCGGCGGGAAGTTTGGTCCATTCGGCGGCCAGATTTTCGTGGCGGACCAGTACGAGTCGGCTGTTTTCCGCGTCGACCTAGAGCGCGTTCGCGGTCACTGGCAGGGAGCGTGCTTCCGGTTCCGAGACGGGCTTGCCGCGGGGGCGCTCCGCCTCGCATTCACGCCAGGTGGCGCGATGATCGTCGGCGAAACGGATCGCGGCTGGGGCTCCAAGGGGCCGTTGACCGATGGAATCCAACGCATCGACTTCTCGGGAACCGTGCCCTTCGAGACGCTGTCGATGCGCCTCATCGATGACGGCACGGGGTTCCGGCTCCGCTTTACCCAAGCGGTCAACCTCGACAGCGTCAAGGACCTCTCGAGCTACGAGCTGAGCAGCTACACCTACGAAGCTTCGGAGCGCTACGGGAGCGCAGAGCTGGATCAACGGGACTTGACCCTCAAGGGGGCTGAGCCCCACGACGACGGCAAGGGGGTTGACCTTCTCGTCTCTGGCCTCAGGGAAGGCTACGTCCACGAGCTTCACCTAGACGGAGTGAAGAGCGCGCGCGAGGGTTTCGGTCTGCTTCATCCGGAAGCCTACTACACGCTCATTCGTCGAGCGAAGTGACGCGGCGCGTCGGTCCGGACGCCTAGCGCCCGCTGAGAGGTCACTCTCAGCTAGCGCGGCGTTCCGACTCGCCTTCGAGCTCGTCGCGGTGGCGCGCGGTCTCCAGGAGGAGACGCGTCACGTTGTAGCGCACACGTGCCTTGGGCTCTCCGTCGAGGCCCTCGCGGAAGGTGAAGCGACAGCCGCCGAGGTCGAAGAGGCGGTAGAAGATGTTCTGGATCTGATACTGAAGGGCCTCAGCGAGGGCCTCTTCCGCCACGACTTCACCGCGGCGAAGCGCATCTCCGAGACGCTCCGCGTCGCTCTTGCCTGCGAGGAGCCGCTCGAGCTTGGACTGCGTGAGGTGTCCCAGTTTGACAAGGACTTCGCCGAGGCGTTGCCCGTCCGGTGAGCTTGAGCTCCCCGCGTGGATCAGCTCGCCGCGCAGGTATTCAAGGGTGAACTGCTCCTGTCGCGCGTCCACCGTGAGCACTCCGGTCTTCCCTTGCAGTTGGAAGAACCCGATCAGCTCCGGCACCGACAGGGCGTCGGTGTTGCCGATGAACTCCGGTGCGGCGAGGGGCTTGGGAGCCGGCTCTTCTTCCGTCAGGAACTCGTCGTCGCCAAAGGCCGCGGTCAGCGCGCGCTGGATCTCGTCCACACGGTGCTGGACCCAGACGCTGGAGTTGTCGCCCCCCTCCGCTACGCCGACGGGCTCAGAGGTCAGGTTAGCGGCGACTTCAGCCGCAGTCTCAACCGGTGCTGCGGGCTTCTCTTCCTTCCGCGCGTCCGGCTTGGCGTTCCTGGGCTTGTTGGACTTCTTGCCCTTCTTGGCGCGCTTTGCCGCGGACGCCCATGGCTGCGATACGCGATCGGACTTTCTGCGGCCGGACGCGTTGCTGCGCTGTTCGGCCCGGTCGCTTCTCTCCTCGGCGGACTCACTTTGGCCTGCGTCCGACTCCTGCGCGGTCGTGTCGGATGCGTCGCCGCGGGTGCGAGAGCGGATGTCCTTCAGCGCCTTGTAGATGTCCGGCGTGTGGAACCCCGTGATCTTGAGCGAGCTTGCGGGCGTCGAGGCGAACCCCCAGGACGAAGTTCCGAGCGTCTCGAGCGCCATTTCCAGGTGCTTCTGCGCCCGATTGATCGCGGAGGGGCTCGGCTGGTCCGCAGAGGAGGCATCGGAACCAGGAGCCATCTGACGAGCGGTCGCGATCTGCCTCAGCCGCGTCTTAATCTCAGCAACCTGGCTGAGAAGCTCGATGATGTTCTGTTCGACTGGGTCCTGCATGGGGCTCGCCAAAGGGCGGTACCCAACGGATCGACGTTGTCTGGCAGGCTTCTGGAGTGAACGTAAGGAATCGGGGGGCAGAAGATTTTTCAGCCAGCTACGGGTTGTTGCGAAATTCCACGAGAGAACTCTGTTCGCCGGGACGGTCGAAAGCCGCTCTAGTGCAGTTTCCTGCGCCAAGCGCCCGGTGCAGGGGCTACGGAGAGAAAGTCACCCGCTCCCGCGCTCGACCGATTCTTAGATTCCCAAATTCTCAGTGTGTCCCGTTGCGGCGCGGTCATCGCGCCACCAGTCGTCCTGGGTGATGTCCTTCACACCCTGGGAGTAGTGACGTGGCTCCCACTTCAGCTCTTCTCTGGCGGCCGTGATGTCGTGATCGTGGTGGAGTGAGAAGTAGCCCGCTCCACGGCGCTCTTTGGTGACATCCTTGAACAGTCCCTTGACGAGGATGGCCCGTTCCACCCAGCGGCGGGGGATGTTTCTTCGACGCACTTGGCCGCCCGTCGCCTCGATGGTGAGGTCCACAAAGTCGTTGAAGGAAATTCCTTCCGGCCCTGCGATCTCGAAGATCCTGAAGTCCTCCCTGCCGCGGTCATAGGTGAATGATCTTACGACGGCTTCCACGACGTCGTCGACGTGGACGGGGTTCAGCTTGGAAAGGCCCTCGTGGTACACCCAGAAGTTGCCTTTGTCGGCGCCGCACTTGCGCAGCAGCGGCGCGGTGTGTCGGTAGTCGCCCCGCCCGTAAACGAGCGTCGGACGGAACGAAGCCCAGCGAAGGCTAGAGCCCCGCACGATCTTCTCTTGGACGCGCTTCGAATCTCGGTAGTAGCTGTAGACAGGAACACCGATGACGGCGGAGGAGACGTTGATGAACTGGAAGTTCTCAGCGGCGTGTTCTTCGGCGTCGGCGACGAGGTACTCGGTGCCGGCTACGTTGACTGCCTGCATCACTTCGTCGCCGAGGTGGTCGTGGGCACTCGCGAGGTGCACGAGGAAATCGACGTCCTTGAGGAAGCCCGAGATGCTCTCCTTTTTGACGAGATCGCCCTCGTGGAATTGGAGTCTCTCGGTGGCGCCCGGGAAGTTCTGGTCACTGAGGACGTGGCTGCGTCCCGCGCGGACGAACGCTCGCACTTCGTGCCCATCGGCCAGGAGCCGCTTGACGATGTATTGACCGATGAATCCGGTGGATCCTGTGACAGCGATGAGCATGGGGTAGAAAGCGTTGGGGGGGCAGCGGACGCGCCAAAAGACTACCCTTTCTGACGGAGGAGTCCTCCACTGATCGTGGCAGCCTCGCCCAGGACCCTATGTACGTCCAAGACGCTTCGGCACAAGACCGCCCATCCCGTCCCGGTTCGAGTCCCTTCGGTGGCCTCGATCTGCGCCACGTAGGCGTCCTCGCGGCCTTGCCGGGAGAGCTCGGACCGTTCCTTAGCAGTGCCCGGTCCTCCGCCCAAGGAGCGCCCGTGGGATCCGAGCTGGGCGTGCAAGTCCGCTCGCCTTCGCTGCCAGACGGCGCGCCGGAGGTGAGCTGCGTGGTTTCGGGCATCGGCAAGGTCGCTGCGGCGCACGCGGCCTCCGCGCTCGTGGCGCGCGGTGTCGACGCGATCTTTGTCGTCGGGACCTGTGGCGGGCTCTCTCCACGGCACGCCGTGGGAGATTTCGTGCACCTTTTTCGGGCGGTGCAGTGGGACCTGAGCGCGCGGGAGGGCAGGGACGTCGTGGCCCATCGCGGGCTTTCGGAGGCTTGGCAGCGCGAGACCGGTGGAGGGGCGGGGTGGACGCTCACGGCGGATCGCCCGGCGATTCGCTGGGTCTCCCGCTGGCGCCGGGCACGCGCGGTGCGGGGCCTGCACGGGGAGCATGGGCTCCCGGTGGCGGACATGGAGACAGCCGCTGTGGGGGCGGTGGCCGAGCGCGCAGAGGTGCCCTGGGCCGGGCTACGGGTCATTTCGGACGCCCAGCGGTCGGTCGGGGAGCGCGTTCTCCGCCGAAGCCGGGGTGCCTCATCGTTCGAGGTGAACTACAAGGCCCAGGCAGGCAGGCCCGCCCAAGGCCTCTGGGATTGGCTCTCCCCCTCGCCCGCACTGGACCCCTCCCCGCCTGGTTCTCCGTGAGACAGGGATGAGCCTTGGGAAATCTATGGGGTTTTCCGAGTGGCTCCGGACGTGCTTTGCGCCGTTCTAGACTGGAGGGGTGCTCCCGAGGGTACTTCCGCCCATCGACTTCATGAATGCGTCTCTACCTACCTCAGTGGCCCAGCCGAGATAGACTGTGGAGCAAGCTCCCCCCACGCCGCTAGCCTACCGCTCTCCAGTCACGTATTGAGACGGGCGGGTCCCCGGGCCACGCGGCGATGCCCAACCATGCCTGTCATCACCCGACATCCCCGATGTGAGTCTTACCGCGCGCTCGCGACCTCCGGGTCCGAGGCGAGGAGTGGGGCGGCGTGACGCTAGCAGGGACCATCCTCCGCCGGAACTTCGAGCCGCTGGTGCTCTCGATCCAGGTGGTCATCGACCTCATCGTCGTGGTGTTCGCCTGCCTGTTGGCATGGTGGCTGCGCGAGACGTTGATCGCCAGCGAGGTCATGGGGCCCGTCGCCGACATGGCGCGCACCGCTTCGGAGGCCATCGCCAACGATCCCCAGCTCGGCACGGGACCGATGGACCCGGAGGCGGCCAACAACCTGAAGGGCGCGCCCAAGTATTCGACGCCCCTCTCGTTCTATCGAGAGGTGTTCTCCATCACCGCGGCGGTCTGCCTCGTTTGCTTCCACAGCTTCGGTCTCTACAGCCCGAGTAAGAGCCTCCTCAACGTCGAGGAGTACAAGGCAGTGGCCAAGAGCAGCGTCTTCGCGTTCTTTGTTGTGCTCGTGCTCCTGTTCTTCCTGCGCGACGCGGCGCTGCCCGCGGAAGACGTGCGCGGCATCTACGAGCCGCTGCTCTGGTTGCACAGCGCCGTGGACCTGGCCGTGGAGCCGGACGAGCTGAGTCGCCTGACGCTGCTCTTGTCCTTCGTCTTCATCCTCGGCTTGATGATCGTCAGCCGCTTCATGTCGTTCCGTGTCATCCAGCGCTTGCACCAGCGCGGCATCGGCAACCGGAACGTGCTCGTCATCGGCGCAGGCTGGACGGGACGCAAGCTCCAGGAGAAGTTCCTGCACGTGCCGACACTGGGGCTCAACTTCGTCGGCTTCCTCGACGAGGACCCCGAGCTGACCGGCTCGTGGATCGGCCGGGGGCAGGTGCTCGGCACAACGGAGAACCTCAAGCACACGCTCGGTGTGCATAAGGTGGGGGAGGTCTTCATCTCGCTGCCGGAGTCGAAGGAGAGCAAGATCATCGAGCTCTGCGCCCAGCTCGACGCCCTTGGCACCCCCTACTACGTGGTGCCGCGCTTCTACCACCTCATGTCGTACAACGTGCGGATCGAGAACTTGGACTCGATCCCGCTCATCACCCGGACGGAGCGCCGAGAGTCGCTCCTGTCGCTGGCCGTGAAGCGAATTTTCGACATCGTCGTGAGCCTGACGGTGCTGCTGCTCACAGCGCCCCTCCTGCTCGGGATCGCCATTGTGATCCGCCGCGAGTCCGATGGCCCCGTCTTCTTCCGTCAGACCCGGATCGGCCAAGGCGGCCGCCCGTTCGACATGATGAAGTTTCGGACGATGCACGTCGCGAACTGCGAGGACGCCGTGGCACCCCAGAGCGAGAACGATCCCAGGGTGACCAAGGTGGGCAGGATCCTACGTCGCTACTCCTTGGACGAGCTGCCCAACTTCCTCAACGTCCTCAAGGGCGAGATGAGCGTGGTCGGGCCCCGGCCAGAGATGCCCTTCATCGTGGAGACCTACAACGCGGTGGATCGCGAGCGCTTGCGGGCGAAGCCTGGCATCACCGGCCTTTGGCAGATCTCCTACGCCCGCCAGGACTCGATTCACAACAATCTCGACTACGACCTCTACTACATCGAGAACCGTTCGTTCCTTCTCGACCTCGTGATTGTCGCCCTGACGGGATTCGCCGTCGCAAAGGGCACCGGCGCTTTCTAGCATCTCTCCATGCACGTTCTCCACGTCATGGAGTCGACGATCGGCGGCACCCGCCGTCACCTCGTCGACGTAGCGCGCGGTCAGCACCGCGCAGGGCTACAGGTCTCCGTGATCGCCTCGACCCTCCGCGACCCAGGTTTCCCAGCGGATCTGGACCGCCTGGAGGAGGAGGGGATTCACGTCACCCGGATTCCCATGGTGCGCGAGATTCGTCCGCTGACGGACTTCAAGCATCTGCGCCAGATCGCCCGCGTCCTTAAGGAGCGCAATCCAGACGTCGTCCACACCCACAGCTCGAAAGCCGGGGTGATCGGCCGACGCGCGTCCATGTCCACGGGAGTGGGCGTCCGGGTGCACACTCCTCACACGTTCGCGTTTCTCTTCGGAGCGCTCTTTGGCAGGGGTAAGCGGGCGCTGATTCGCTCGATCGAGCGTGGGCTCTCCAAGAGTACCCACCGCATCGTCGCCGTCTCGGAGAGCGAGGCGCAAACGATGGAGCGCTCCGGCGTGGTTCCCGAGGGCATCGTTAGGGTGGTGCCGAACGGGCTCGACCCAAAGCGCATCGAAGGGGCCGCGCCGCTCGACGTGACGCAGTTCGGTTTGGATCCTTCGAGGCCCATCGCGGCGGTCATCGGGCTCGTGTACAGCGCGAAGGGGCAGGACCTCGCCCTTGATGCGCTAGCCCGGGAGGACCTCAAAGGGCTTCAGCTTCTGTTCGTCGGTCCCGGCGACACGAGCGCGCTCGAAGAGCGAGCGAGCGCGCTGGGGTTGACCCGTCGCGTCGCGTTCACCGGAGCGCGCGACGACGTCCCGGCGGTCTTAGCCAGCGTCGACTGGCTCCTCTTGCCGTCGCGCTGGGAAGGGATGCCGTACGTCGTGCTAGAGGCGATGGCCGCGAGCCTAACGGTGGTGGCGACGCCGGTGGACGGCGCCGCCGATCTCGTCGTAGACGATGTGACCGGCTTTCTCGCAGAGTCGATCTCCGCTGAGGCCATCGGCGACGCGCTCTATCGCGCGCTCATGGCCGGCAAGTCCCGCCGGGACGTGCTGGGTCAAGCGGGGCGCGCTCGGCTTCAAGGGGCCTACACGATCGATTCGATGGTGGCCGGGCTGAGCTCCGTGTACGAGGAGGCCCTTGGGGGCGGGACCCTCGGGGTGGGGGCTCCCCGCGCCGAGGCCGAGAACTCCGGAACCGCCCAGGCGGAAGCGAAGCCATGAAGATCGTCCACGTGCTCACCACCCTCGACGTGGGCGGCGCCGAGATGCACGTGCTCAAGCAGGTGCGTGGCCAGGTGGACCGAGGTCACGATGTGCGCGTTGCCTACCTCAAGGGCCAAGGCACGCTGGAGCCCGACTTCCGCGCGGCGGGTGCTTCCGACGTTCGTCACGTCCCTGGGGGGCCGCTCTTCCCACTGCGCCTGCGCGGTTGGCTGGGCTGGTGCGACATCGTTCACTCCCACCTGTTGAAAGCGGACGCGCTGACCTCCGTCGCGGCCCTTGTCGCGGGCAAGCGTCGCCACTACCTGAGCGGGAAGCACAACGACGAGCAGGCGCTGCACCGACCGATGGTCAGCCGCGTCCATGGATGGATCGGCCGCGTCCCGGCACGCACCATCGTGCTCTCCGACCACGTGGGGCGATTCATCGAGGAGAAGGGTCGCGTGCCTCGGTCCAAGCAGTCACGGGTGTACTACGGTCTCGACCCCGCGCCGTTCGAAGAGGCGTCCCGAACGGTGGATCGCGCCGCCGTGCTGGCGGAGTTTGGCTTCGGTCAGGACGACGTGGTGTTCATCTGCGTCGCGAGGTTCGCGCGGCAGAAGGCCCACGAGGTGCTCCTCGCCGCGACCGCGGAGGCTCGCGCGTCGAACCCTGCCATCAAGCTCTTGCTCGTCGGTGACGATCCCTTCGGTGACGAACGCGAGAAGGCGCTAGCCGTCGGAGTGGAGCTAGGCTTGACCGATGCCCATGGGCGAGGCGACGCGGTCTTCGCCGGCATCCGGCGTGACGTACCAACCCTCATGGCGGCCGCCGACGTGTTTGTTATGGCGTCGCGCTGGGAGGGCCTAGGCCTCGTCTTCCTGGAGGCGATGGCGACGTCGCGCCCTGTTCTCTCCACGACCGTCTCGGCGATTCCCGAGGTCGTCGAGGACGGTGCGACCGGCTGCCTCGTCCCCCCCGACGACCCTGCGGCGATGGCGGCGGCCATGGTCCACCTGGCAAGTTCCCCGGAGCTACGGGAGCGAATGGGGACCGCCGGCCACGCACGGGTGATCGAGCACTTTGGGTTGGACGTGATGGTGGATGAGACACTCCGCGTTTACGAGGACGTCCTGGCACGCGCCTAGACGTCGTCCTGGAACGGAGCCTCGGATCGGAACTCGGGCCAGATAGATTCGCGCCTTTGGCGCGATGCCTGCGTTGCTGAACGATGGGCGGAACTCTAGCCTGTGGGGGATGGCCTTCCTTCTCAGCGCAGCTTTGATCCTTACCCTTGGCTCTCCTCAGACGGGGGAATCGAGCGAGGCAAGCGAGATCGCCCAGGGAACGCCGCGCCCCGAGACTCCCGACTTCGCCACCGAGGTGCGCCCGCTTCTGGCACGTCGCTGCTTTGCGTGCCACGGCAACGACGAGGAAACTCGTGAGGCCGGGCTGCGGCTCGACAGCTTTGCCGAGGCGACCCTCGATCGTGACGGATTCCCGGCGATCGTCCCCGGGAAGGCCCACGACTCCGAGTTGATCCTGCGGGTGACCGACGAGTTTGACCCCATGCCGCCGGAGGAAACGGGCGACCCGCTCACCGAGGCGGAGGTCGATGTCCTCACGCGCTGGATCAACAGCGGCGCGGAGTACGCGCCGCACTGGGCCTTTACGCCGCCGTTGAGTCCCGCCGTCGAGGCGGTCGCAGGGGTGGAGCCCATCGACGCCCTCGTCGCGGCGCAGCATGCTGCCCGCGGGTTGACCTGGTCCCCTGAGGCGGACGACTTCACGCTCTTCCGTCGCATCAGCCTCGACCTGACCGGGCTTCCGCCGACGCCCGAAGCCGCGCAGGCCTACGCAGCCTCCACGGACCCGCTGAAGTTCACGAAGGCCGTGGATGAGCTGCTCGATTCGCCGGCCTACGCCGAGCGCTGGACGGCCGTTTGGCTGGACCTCGCCCGCTACGCGGATTCCTCCGGCCACGGCTCGGATCCCCTGCGCACGATCTGGCGCTACCGGGACTGGGTCATCGAGGCGTTCGACAAGAACATGCCCTTCGATGAGTTCACCGTGCACCAGTTGGCCGGTGATCTCCTTCCCGACGCGACCGACAACACGAGGCTGGCTACCGCGTTCCATCGCAACACGATGACCAACACGGAGGGCGGCACCGACGATGAAGAGTTCCGCGTCCTCGCCGTGAAGGATCGCGTGAACACGACCATGTCGGTCTGGATGGGACTCACCGCCGGGTGTGCGGAGTGCCACAGCCACAAGTTCGATCCGATCAGCCACGAAGAGTATTACCAGCTCTTCGACATCTTCAATCAGACGGCGGACACGGACAAGAACGACGATCGGCCCAGGCTAGCGACGCCTTCGGTTCTGGAGACAGCGCTGCTCGCGGAGCTGGAGGCCAAGCTCGACGCTGCGGAGGCTGAGCTCGCCGGCTACTTCTCCAGCGCGGACCCGATGGCCCTGCGTGAGAAGGAGCTCGAGCTCTTGGCCCGCGCCGGCGCCGTCGACTGGACACCCGGACCGCTCGTCCTCCCGGACGCTGAGGCCGACGCGGAGGTGGCACAGCAGACCGTCTCATGGGAACAGTCGGCCGGACCGTTCCCCACGGCGCTGCGGCTCGACGCCCTCACTGACCCGTCGATGCCGGGGAAGGGGGACGTCAAAGGACCGGGCCAATCGGAGCCCAACGGAAACTTCGTGCTCACCGAGCTGAACCTTCGGGCGGCCCGGATCGGAGCTGCTCCGATCGAGGCAGCGACCGTCCGGCTGGAGCTCCCCGGCGATGAGAAGATTCTCTCCCTCGCGGAGGTCGAGCTCATCGATGCCGGGGGCGCGGTGATTCCCGGGGCCTTTCGCTCGGCGACCCAGTCCAGCACCGCGTACAACGGCTCGCCCGACCGAGCGATCGACGGCATCACCTCCGGTGAGTACGGCAACGCCTCCGTGACCCATTCGGAAACGGAGTCCGACCCGTGGTGGGAGGGGACCCTTGCGTCGCCGCAGGCAGTCGCTGGCGTACGCGTTTGGCCGCGGACGGACGGCTCCCTTGAGGAGCGCACGCACGGGTTCCGAGTGAGGCTGCTCGATGGTGATGGCAACGAGCTGTGGCGGTCCGCTCTGGCGCCGGCGCCTCCGGGCAGCGGCGACCGAGACGGAGACCCAGAGTCCGGAGATCCAGAGTCCAACGGGTCGCGAGGCCCGGACGCTCCCTGGCTGGACGTCGGCCCGGTAGCCGGCGAGCCTCTTCTTCTCGGATTCACCAACGCTTCCCACGGCCAGCGGGAGTTCGAAGGGCCCGCGGCGGTCGATGGTCTGCGCTCGACCATGAGTGGCTGGGGCGTAGGGGGCGCTGAGGGCCGCGATCAGGTGGCGGTCTTGGCGCTGCCCGAGGTCACGTCGAGTGCCGCTGGCCCGGGCGGCTGGCGCTTCACGGCGACGCTGCGGCAGGACTTTGGCGACCGTCACCTCCTCGGGCGCTGGCAGCTTTCGACCGCGCAGATCGACAAGACGCCCCACGCTTTGACGCCCATGGCGCAGGTCGCCTTGGCGAAAGCGTCGGAGGATCGCTCGCCGGATGAGTTCCGTGCGGTCCTAGATGCGCATCGGAGCTTCAACTCGGCCTTGAAGGCGCTGCAGAAGGCCCGCGATGCCGCGGCCGAGAGCGTGAAGAGCTTCAAGGCCACGACGACGCCGGTGATGGTGGAGCTTCCCGCAGACCAGCGGCGAGCCACCCACGTCCTGACGCGCGGCAACTTCCTCCAGAAGGCGGAGGAAGTAAACGCTGCGGTTCCCGCTGCCTTCCCGCCGCTCCCCGACGGCGTTGAGCCCGATCGGCTCGCGCTGGCCAAGTGGCTGGTGTCGGAGGGCCATCCGTTGACGGCGCGCGTGACGGTGAATCGAGTCTGGGCGCGTCTCTTTGGACGGGGTCTCGTGCGCACGGAAGGGGACTTCGGATCCCAGGGGGACCTTCCGACCCACCCGCGTCTGCTCGACTGGCTCAGCGTCAAATTCCAGCGGGACGGATGGGATCACAAAGCGCTCCTGCGAACGATCGTGACCTCGCGCACGTATCGGCAGTCCTCGAACTTCCAGGGGGCCAGCGCCTCCGCTGACCCCGAGGCCGTTTGGCTCTCACGTTTTCCGCGCCAGCGGCTCGAGGCCGAGATGGTGCGGGACACTGCCCTCGAAGTGTCGGGTCTTCTGTCGAGGAAGCGCTTCGGTCCATCGGTCTTCCCGCCCCAGCCCGAGGGACTTTGGAAGGCGGCCTTCAACAACCAGCGTGATTGGTCGGAGAGCATGGGGGAGGACCGCTACCGCCGCGGCCTCTACGTGTTCCTGCGCCGAACGATCCCGTACCCCATGCTCGCGACGTTCGACGCGCCGAGCCGAGAGACCTGCACGGTGCGCAGGATTCCCACCAACACGCCGCTCCAGGCCTTTGTCACGCTGAACGACCCCGTGTTCGTGGAGGCGAGTCAGGCGTTGGCGCAGCGTGCGCTGCTCCGCGCGGAGCGCCATCACGGGGAGGGGGCATCGGCACAGCGTGTGGTCGAGGAGATGCTTTGGTGCGGCGTGAGCCGCGCGCCCGAAGCCTCCCAGGTGAACCTAGCCCTAGCCCTCTTCGAGGACGCCCGCGACTCATTCGCGAGCGACCCGGACGCGGCGCTGGAGTTCGGATTCACTGCGCCGGACGAGCTGGAGGTCCCCGCCCCCGAGCTGGCAGCCTGGACGCTCGTGGCCAGCGCCGTGCTCAACCTCGATTCCGTTCTGACGAAGGAGTAACGACCCCATGCATCCTCTTCATCAACGACTCGCCATGCACTCTCTTCGCGAGTCGACTCGACGGACGTTCCTCACGCAGGGTCTAGGCCTGGGGGCCCTGGCCATTGGCGCGAGCGCGGCCGGGGCACAGGAAAGCACACCGAGTTCTCCGGTGAGTTCGCCCCTGGACCCCAAGGACCCTCCGCTCCCCGCCAAGGCCAAGCGGGTCCTCTACATCTCCCTGTCCGGGGCGCCGCCTCAGCACGACACGTTCGACCCCAAGCCCAAGCTCGACGAACTCAACGGCACCGACTGCCCTGACGCCCTGTTCGAGGGCAAGCGGCTCGCCTTCATCAAGGGCCGCCCCAAGCTGCTAGGTTCGCCCCACAAGTCCTCCGTCGTCGACCCGCTCGGCACGAGCGTCACCGATCTACTCCCAGGGTTCCGCGAGTACGCGGCGGACGTCACCCTCATCCGGTCCATGCACACGGACCAGTTCAATCACGCGCCGGCGGAAATGCTCCTTTACACGGGCAACCAAAACGTCGGCAAGCCTTCGATCGGAGCGTGGGCCACGTGGGGACTCGGATCCCTCAACGCGAACCTCCCGGGATTCGTGGTGCTGGTTTCCGGCGGCAGCGATCCCACCGGGGGCAAGAGCCTCTGGTCCAGCGGCTTCCTACCCTCCGAGTACCAGGGAGTCCGTCTGCGCTCCGGCGGCGATCCCGTGCTGTACGTCTCGGATCCGAAAGGGCTGTCGAGGCCGATGCGCAGGCGCATGCTCGACGCGCTACGAGACCTGAACGTGAACGACGC
This sequence comes from uncultured bacterium, assembly GCA_938030175.1. GTDB lineage: Bacteria > Planctomycetota > UBA1135 > UBA1135 > Saltatorellus. The sequence goes on from CALHGQ010000268.1 coordinate 14,681, forward strand.
CGAGCGCCACGGCGACCCAGAGACGCTCGCGCGCATCGCCCAGTACGAGCTCGCGTACCGCATGCAAGTCGCGGTCCCCGAGGTCACCGACCTGAGTCTCGAAAACCAAGAGACCCTGGACGGCTACGGCGCCGAGCCCGGCAAAGGATCCTTTGCCAACAACTGCCTGCTCGCCCGCAACCTCCTCCGGGAGGGCGTCCGATTCGTCCAGCTCTACGACTGGGGCTGGGACATCCACGGAACGAGTGCCACGGACGACCTCGCCACCCACTTCCCCAAGAAGTGCCAGGAGATCGATCGTCCCATCGCCGCCCTCATGGCCGATCTCAAACGCACCGGGCTCCTGGAGGACACGCTCGTCGTGTGCGGAGGCGAGTTTGGCCGTACGCCCATGCTAGAGGCGCGCGGGGGCTCCAAGCTCCTCGGCCGCGACCATCAGCCGGAGTGCTTCTCCATGTGGCTCGCAGGCGGCGGCATCAAAGCCGGCCACGTCCACGGCTCGACCGATGACCTCGGCGCCGCGGTCCACGAGGACCCGGTCTCCGTCCGCGACCTCCAAGCTACGGTGCTCCATCTCCTGGGCTTTGACCCAGAGAAGTTCCGCTTCCCCTACCAAGGCCTACAGCAACGCCTCATCGGCCCCGCGAACGGCCCAAGAATCGTCGCAGAGATCCTCGCCTAGCAGGAACAGCCCGCGAGCCGCCTGCCGAGCAGGCCCCCGGCGAGGGCTAAACGTCCCACCCAGCACCTCTAACCGGCCGTCGGCGCGCAGCGTCCGACGCGTCGACGGCGCCACCTAGCTGTTGGACGAGATCGTTCAGCCGATGGCGGTCCACTAAAGAAGGCGGCGAAGCACCGGCTCCAGCGCGTCCGCGTAGCGCACCATGCCGAGGTCCGTCGGGTGAGATCCGTCCACGGTCGCCTCGCCGTCCTCGCCAAGGAAGGGCGCGTCCGGGACGTAGGTGAGTCCGCCCACGCCCGCCTCGAGGAGGTCCTCGTAGCACTTTCTGAACGCGCTGTGGTTGTCCTTGTGAAACTGCTCACGCACGGGAAGAAACGGCGCGTTGGGGTTGGTGCGGTCCTCCACCATCACGATGGGGGTGTCCGGCCACTTCGATCGAAGGAGCTCGACAACGGGCACGGTCCGCTCCGCGACCTGGTCCGGGCCGAGGTTGGGCAAGCAATCGAGGACAAAGACGCGCGCGTCGAGCTCGGCGATCAGCTCGGCGACCTCTAGCTCCAGTCGTCCGTTGCCGCTGAAGCCGAGGTTGATCATCGGCACATCGAGGCGCCGTCCGAGGATGTTGACGAAGGCCATGCCGGGACGCGAGGCGCACGCACCCTGGGCGATGGACGTGCCGTAGTAGACGATGGGCTTCGCTTTGCGCGGGGCGATTGCCTCCAGCGTCGCGGCCTCGGGCACGCTGACGCCGAGCCTCCGGACGCCGTTGTAGAGAGGCAGGTAGAGCCGGTATTGGCGCCTGCCCGGTCGCAGTCCCACCACGGAAATGACATAGGGCGACTCTTGGGGGATCGACGCGGCGGCCCAGCGCCACGGACCGTCCCCTTCGCGGGCGTACAGATCCAGCCCGCTGACGCCCGTGGCTGGCATGTGATACATCTCGAGGTACTCGCTGGTCACCTCCGCATCGAAGCGCATCTCGGTGGCGTCGGACTCGAAGGAAACCAAGAGACCGGAGGTCTCCTTTGAAAGGTGCCAAACGGGCTCGCGCACCGTGTCCTTGGCCCGCGCAGGCAGGCGTTCGAAGACCCCTTCGACGTCCGACCAGCCTCGTCCTTCGATGCCTAGGTCTTGGGCGGCGACGCGCTTCCATCCGGCTTCGACCTTCGGCTCGGTCTCTTGGGGCTCGGTCTCCTGGGTCTCGGTCTCAAGGGACTCTGTCTCCTGGGACTCCGCGCCCTGGGACCCTGTCTCGGATGGAGCCTTTTCCTGGTGTGGAATGGCGAAAGCCTTCGACGGTCCTAGGAGAGTGGCGCCGAAAGCCGCGGTCAGAATGTCTCTTCGTGGAATAGGCATACGTTGAGGCTAGCGCCTTAGGAGTCAGTCGCGCATAGCTGAATCCGCGTAGCACGCGCCCAATCCCGGTGGGC
>CALHGQ010000269.1 GCA_938030175.1 uncultured bacterium
CCTGTGTAAAGGCAGGTCGCTGCGCGGGCATCATCCCTTGCTGAGAGAACCCGCCCTGGCTGTGCCAGGGCGGGTTTTCTTTTGTTGTGGGGGGGCTTTTCTGCAGATTCCCGAGACGAAAATGGCCTCGGGCGACACTCCATAAGTGCCAGGCGTGGGAGCGCCATGGTGCCTCGAACGATCGGAAAGCCCCGATCCAGCGAGACTCGGACCCAGGCCCGACATTAGTCGGCTCAGGGGCCGCGCTCATCGACCCGAGGGAGAAGAGTCGGAGCCTCCTTTGTGGCTACCGCGAACAGAACCGTCCGGTAATACCCAGCCTCGCAGCTGGGGCTCGCCCCGGAAAGGCTGCTCGTGGGCGCGCAAGGGAGGCTGCGCATGCTTAACGAGCTCCGCTTCGCGGGCGAGCTTGGTGGAGGCCCCAAATGGAGGCCCAGGTCGGAGACCCAGCGCCGAGCCCCAGATTGGGAGCCAGCTGGTCCCCGACGCTGGGCACGGCGCATCGAAACCTCTTGCTGCGGCCGTCCTTGCGCCGCTCATCGCCCGAGCACGGCGTACAGAGCCCCCCAGTAGGGCTCGCAGTAGGGCCCCCTGTAGAGCCCCCAGCACAGCCGGAGTTCTGATCTGCAGCGGCGTTGGACATCTGGATGCCCAGCGATGGGGACCAGCTCGGAATGGGGGCCCGCCATGGGAGCGCGGTGTGCGCCATGGTGCAGAATGCGGCGGTGAACATCCCTATCCGCCCCGACCATCGTCCAAGTCCCGTGTCGCTCCCCCGAAGCCGCTCTAGCGCAGCTGGAGAGCCCCGATGAGTCCCGCCGCACCCCAGGCAAGTCGAAGCCTGCCAGAGTCCCTTTGGCTAGGCCTCGACGTAGGCACCCAAGGCACGAAGGCCCTGCTCCTCGACGCAGAAGGAGAGGGGCACGTGTTGGGGCGTGGCGCTTCCCACTACGGACTGATCGAGGATCTGCCCGCTGGCCATATGGAGCAGCACCCCTCGACGTGGCTCGCCGCGATCGAGGAAGCCGTGAGCGCGGCTCTCCAAGACGCCGCCGCAGGAGTGGCAGGAAACGCCGGACAGAACGTCGCCGCGCGCGTCAGGGGGATCGGCGTCTCTGGCCAGCAGCACGGGGCCGTTCTCCTCGATGGCAACCACCAGCCTGTGCGCTCGGCGAAGCTCTGGTGCGACACGTCCACTGCCAGGGAAGCGGCCGAGCTCTCAGAGGAGTTTGGTCAGGCGATACCAGCCGGTTTCACCGCGCCGAAGCTCCGGTTCGTGGCGCGGCACGAGCCAGAGGTCTGGGAGCGTACGCGCCACGTCGTGCTACCCCACGACTTTGTCAACGCGTGGCTCACGGGGGAGCTGTTCACGGAGGCCGGCGACGCTTCGGGGACTGGCTACCTGGCCGCAGGGAACCTTCAGGGGACGGCCCCCGCCTACCGCGCGGACCTTGACTCGGTCGCGCCGGGGCTCGCCGAGCGGGTCCCGAACCTCGTTCCTTCCAACTCCGTGGCCGGAGCGCTGCGGGGCGCCGCCGCGGAGACCCTTGGCCTGACGCCGGGCATCCCCGTTTCTGCGGGTGGCGGCGACAACATGATGAGCGCCATCGGTTCGGGGGCGACCCGACCGGGCGTGGTGACCTGCAGCCTCGGAACGTCGGGTACCGTGTTTGGCTTCGCCACGGATCCGCTGGTGGATCCGACGGGGGCGATCGCTGCCTTCCGAAGCTCAAGCGAAGGGGCCGGCGTCGAGCCAGGGCACCTGCCGCTCCTTTGCATCATGAACTGCACCAGCGTTCTGAATCAGGTCTGTGAGCTCACCGGACAGTCCCACGACGAGCTCACCCAGTTGGCGGCGCGTGACGTCCCCATGGGATCGAACGGCATGCTCTTCGTGCCCTACATGGTGGGGGAGCGCGTCCCGGATCTTCCGAACGCTCGCGGCCGGCTCGTGGGGCTTTCGACGGAGTGGAGCGCCGCAGCCCTGTACCGCTCGGCGCTCGAGGGCGTCTCGCTGAGCCTCGGGGTGGGCCTCGATCGCATGCGCTCGCTCGGGATGGCGATCGACCAAGTCCGGCTCGTGGGTGGCGCAGCCGGCAACACGCTGTGGCGCTCTATCCTCGCCTCGATCTTCGATTGCCCGGTGCATCTCGTCGAAGAGACGGAAACGGCGGCCCTGGGGGCCGCGCTGCAGATCGCGAGCGCTGTGAACGGCGACAAGACCGCAGACGCGTTGGCCCAGTCCGTCGTTCGCTTAGTGGGCGAGGCCTCGTTGCCCAACCCAGGAGACGCCGAAGTGACTTCGGCCATGAAGGCGAGCTTTACCGCGGAAGTCGCCACGTACTAGGGCCGTGGCGTCGTCGGGCGCGCGGCCGAGCGGCGACGAAAAAGCCGCGGGAGCGTCAGCGCCACCAAGGGTGGCGCGGGCACTCCCGCGGCCTAGAGGTCCGTGGGGGAGCGAGGCCGTTAGGCCTCAGTTCCCACAGCAGTTCTCCACTACGGGAACGTCACGCGGACGCCGTCCGAGAAGTTCGACGTGGCGAATCCGAGGATGGCATCGCGGTGCCAAGCCTGGAAGTAGCGCGTCTCGCCTGCCAT
>CALHGQ010000270.1 GCA_938030175.1 uncultured bacterium
CCGCTCTCCCTGGTCAACAGCTTCGTACTCGACGTCAGGGCGGTAGATTTGGACCTTGACGGTGACGTCGACTTGGTCGGAATCAATCGCGGTGTTGGTAACAGTGACTTCCTCGCTGCGGCCTACTTCCAGAACCGTGGCACTGGTGCGGATTTCACTAGTGAGATCCGCGTTCCCACAAGGACTTTTGAGTTCGATCGTTCCGTCCGTGAGCTCCGGACGACCGACTTGGATGGCGATGGAGACATCGACTTCCTATTCCAGATCGGGAACGGCCGCCTAGCCGCATTCTTCAACGAGACGCTGAACGACATCGGCGAGGCGTACTGCGGGCCGGCTGTGCCCAACTCCACGGGCGTGAATTCAGTCCTGAGCGAGAATGGTTCGACGAACCTATCCTTGAACCGACTCACGTTGAACGTCGAGAACGTACCGCCGGGCTCCTTCGGGTTCTTCCTGACCAGTCAGGTGCAGGGAGACAGTCCGGTAGTTCCAGGATCCGAGGGGCGCCTTTGCCTGGGTGGCCCCATTGGACGCTTCATCGCTCCTTCCGAGATACAACTCGCTGGTTCCAGTGGCACCTACGAGCTCGGTGTGGATGTTGCCCACATCCCAACACCGAGTCTGGGTAGCGTTGCCATCCTCCCCGGCGAGTCTTGGAACTTTCAAGCGTGGCATCGGGATACGGACTCCGCTGGTGCGCCCACGTCCAACTTCTCCACTGCGGCGACTGTCGGTTTCTAGATTCCGGTTAAGAGCGCGGTACCTCCCGTAGGACCGCCTCGTCGCTGGCGTCCACGACAACGGCTGCGATCCCTTCTTCCCCGCCCGTGCTTCCTCTCCCGTGGAGTTTGCGATGCTCGATTGAAGCGGCACGGTACTCACCGTCGCTCCGCCCTTCGCTTCGAACCGTGAATCGAGGTAGGTATCGACGAGGGAGTGCACAGCCTTCTGGGCCAGTGACGTAGCCATCCATAGGTAGGCCAAGCTGGCAGTCGGCCGGAGCGCCACGGACGCGTGGCAGCGCTGCGTACCGCAACAGACTCCCCGCACGCCCGCGGACCGTATTCTAGACCGCCCCGCGGCCCCCTTGGAGGCCGAAGGGGGGCCGCTCGCCTAGCCCGTCAAGAATCGCATTCGGCGGGCCCGAGATGTCCTCAGGCTATGCGAGATCCACGTAGATCGCGATGACCTGGCGCACGTGGGCCGGAGTCAGCTCAAGAGCTTCATCGGACGGGGCCACAAGAAGAACGGGCTAGGTGGAAGCGCCCAACGGCAGGCCCGGGGGAAAGCCAAGGGCAAATGCAGCAGTGTGGATCTAACGCTGGACGCTAGGACGCAGGCGCGGGTTCCTTCGGGGCGAAGAAACCCGACAGTAGGAGTAGGGCCGCCCCAACGGTGACACACGAATCGGCGACGTTGAACGTCGGGAAGTGCCAGTCCCACCCGAAAAAGTACACGTCGACAAAATCGCGCACAGGTCCGAACGGTCGATCGGCGATCACACCCGGCCAACCAGGGTTCGGGACGTTGAAGAAGTTGTCGTGCAGGTTCCCGAGGGCGCCAGCCAGTATGAAGACGAGGCCGGCCAGGTAGACCCGCTGCCCCCGGGGCGCCTTGAAGATGAGCCAGGCGAGGAAGACGCAAGCGACGCACCGCCCGGAGATCAAGAGCCACGGGAAGCCCGCGGCATTCCCGAAGGCTGCGCCGTAGTTCAGGTTCAGCATGAACCCAAGCCAGTCCCCGAGGATGGAGTAACGCACGTGACCGCGCTCCGAATAGCCCACCTCAGCACCGGCCCCCGGAGCCCCCAGCCAGGAGAAGACGGCGGACTTCGACCAGAGGTCGAGCACGATCAGGAACACGACGACGCTCAAGAGCGCGAGGTGTCGCCCCATTCCAGCAGGCCTAGCAGCCTGCAGCGCCGGAGTCGATGGGCTCCCGGCAGGGGCCAAAGACGGAGTTTTGGCGGGATTCAAGTCAGCGGTCATAGGCCAAAAAGGGCAGTGTGAATCGTGGTCACGGGGTCCTCAGTGGATGGGCAGAGCGTATCGCTCACGAATCTGACAGGTACTCGATCGTGCCCTGCTGCTCGCGGCTGACCCAGCCAATCGCAGTCAAGAACAAGGGGCGTAGCGGGAGGCAGTCGTTCACCCTACGAGCAGGATGTCAGCCTTCAAGGTACCGTCAGTGCCTCGGCTGACCGGTGAAAAACTACGGGCTGGCCTTCTCATCCCACTTGTCCGTTCGAAGCTCGGCTCGCAGAACTTCAGCAAGCACATAGGCGGCTGGGCCTTGACCGTCGCAGTTCACGAGGGCGACTGACCATGCCCCAATAGACCTCTCCGGCAGTTCTTGGGAGGACGGTGTACAACCGTCCAGGAAGGCGATCTGCGAAAGAGTCGATTCACAGAGACCTAGATCACTGGGATCTTGAAGCAAGCCGAAGGCGAGGGGACGCGGCGCGGTTGCGAGGGCGTAGCGAGGTGTCGGTACGGGAAGTATCGGGGCCAATGGGAAGTGGGCCGGTGCGCAGATCAAGCGATCAGCACTCACGGGGCCCGGAGGGATCGATGGTCCAAGCTGGCAGTCGGCCGAAGCACCATGGACGCTGGGCTTCGCAGGTTTCGCCACCCCCCCCCACGCCACGCGGACTGCGACCTAGACCGCCTGAGGTACGACGGAAGCCAACGAATACCCATTGCGAGTTCAACCCGCGACCGCGACATCAACAAACTCCTACCGGCGCCCCTCCCATGGGGTGATGGCTGCTTGCCGTCTCGTCGAGCGACGCCTCGATGCCGGACGCGCAGCTCCAGGCGACCGTGCGCGCAGGGATATGCTGAGGGATGCCCGCCCGGGGGCGATGGCGCGGGCGAAGTTGGCTTGGTCATTGGGCGGCCCAGAAGACAAAAAGTCACACCCAGGCGCTATGGGGTGAGCCCTAGAGCAACACTGAAGGGGTCGACAGGGAACTCGGAGAACAAAAGTGGACCAGAACCACTCTTAGAGTTTACAGCGTCAACCACGATTGACCGATGTTCTAAGAGGACCGAGCGGCCCCCGTTTCCCGTGGGTCGATCCGTATCCGCTAGTCCCGCCCACCAGCCTCACCGAGGCAGTTGCAACTTCCTATGCCCGAACCCCAGCGAGCCACAGGCACCGACCTGAAGCAAGCCATCTTGGACGAAGCCAGGCGCGTCCTTGAGGAGCAGGGGTATACGTCGCTGTCCACCAGGCGGCTGGCGAGCGCGGTGGGCTGTAC
>CALHGQ010000271.1 GCA_938030175.1 uncultured bacterium
AAATTAAAAAAGCAACTGGAAATTAATAAGTGAATTAATTATAAACCAAAAATCTTACCCATTAAATCATATTCTGTCCTAAAGTTAGGTAATAATTTTGATGCTCTTTTTTGCGATATCACGTTTGTGCAAAAATGATCAAAAGATTTCCAATTGAAATTCCGAAGGTTTTAAACATTTATACATATCTCTATTACCAATAAGCGACACACCTAATTTTGAATAGTATATGTTTTCCAAATATGGGAGGAAAGTGAGGTTGCAAAAAGACATAGATGAGAGAAACACACTCAGTGACACATGTATTTAATATATTTTACCTGTAGTGTGGGACATGAGCCAAACTTCTGGATCGAGCTGATCGTTGGTGAAGGTCACGTCCCCGGCCGGCCGGCACGGGAGGCTCAGGCGCATCTGCAAAGACCGGGGCAAAGGCTCCCCACCGCCTGCCCCATGGGCGCGCGACGGCGCGATGGCCCAAGTGAGGTCGAGCCCCATCCCGTCTGCGTGGAGCTGGAACCCGGGGCGAGCGAGCTTCCCACCAAAAGGCTCGACGGCGTTGAGCTCCAGATCCCCGACCCAAACGATGCGCTCCTTCGCCCCGGACTTGAGGGGAGCCACGAACACACCGTCGTCCGTGCGCTCCGCGACGAGGGTCGATGGAGACATGATTCGGCCACTGCTGGAGGCCGTGGAGGCTGCGAGGAGATCCTGGGCCGCTGCGGCCGTGGCGGCCTCGCTTCGCTGGGACCGAACGTTGGGTTCCCCCTGCTGTGCATCCGCGAACCACCGTCCGCCATGACGTCCACCAGGCTCACCCGCCGAAACGCTTGCCCGCAGGCCGCCAACGCGCCATTCGGTGCTCCCGCCCTGCTGTTCCAGGTGTTCGAGAAGGGAGAGGATCATGAAGTGAGGGCGAATCCGACGGGACCCGGGGGAGAAGGCATGTTCTGCGAGGGCAGCTTTGGGCCCCACCGTAGAGATCGCCGAGGGCCGGTTCAAAGGCAATAGGGCTACGCTTCTCAGCGCCATTTCTGTTCTCCCTGGGCCGCGTCTGTTCTTATGGGGTCAGCGACCCGAAACTACCCGCCACTGTCCCTCACGAAGTGCCATCCATGCCCAGCAGCTTGAACAGAGCCCAGCACCAGAAAGCCACACTGACTTTCGTTCTCGCCGGTGGCCGAGGCCAGCGGCTGAGCCCGCTGACCGAGGGGCGCGCCAAGCCAGCCGTTCCGTTTGGAGGGGCCTACCGGATCATCGACTTCACCCTGTCGAACACCATCCACTCCGGCCTTCGGCGCGTCTTTGTCCTCACCCAGTACCAGGCGTACTCACTGGAGGAGCACCTGCGCTACGCCTGGAACTTCCTGCCGCGCCGACTGGCCCAGTTCATCGTTCCGCGCCCCCCCCAGCACGGCGGCACGGGGGCTTGGTACCGGGGCACGGCGGATGCGATCGCCCAGAACCTTGAGCTCATCGAGCAAGAGCAGTGCGAGCACGTCCTGATCCTTTCCGGCGACCACATCTACAAGATGGACTACGGCGACATGCTGATGGATCACGTGGCCGCCGGCGCCAAGTGCACCATCGGTGCCGTCGAAATCACCAGCGAAGAAGCCTCGCGCTTCGGCATCCTGGAGATCGACAACGACTCCCGCGTCACGGGCTTCCAGGAGAAGCCCGAGTCAGGGGCCACCGAGATCCCGGGCAAGCCCGGGAAGTGCCTCGGGTCGATGGGCATCTATATCTTCGAGAAGGATGAGCTGATCAAAAGGTTGGAGGAGGACTTGGCGAAGACGAGCGGCACCAGCCACGACTTCGGCAACGACGTCCTTCCCGCCATGGTCGCCGACGGAACGAAGGTGATCTCACACTCGTTCCGCGAGGTCGTCGCCCCCGGAGCCAAGGCCACCGACGCACCGCCGTACTGGCGCGACGTCGGCACGATCGACGCGTACTACGACGCGAACCTCGACCTTTGCTCGGTCACGCCGAAGTTCAACCTGTACGACCGCAACTGGCCGATCTACACGCTCTGGCACAACGACCCGCCGGCGAAGACCGTGTTCGCCGAGCCCCAGGGGCGCACGGCCCACGTGGTGGACTCGATGCTCTGCAACGGCTCGATCGTGTCGGGCAGCCGCGTGCGTCGCTCGATCCTCTCGAACCGCGTCTACACGGGCGAAGACACAGACATCGAGGACAGCATCATCATGAGCGGCGTCGAAGTGGGAGACCACGTGGTGCTCAAGAAGGTCATCGTCGACAAGTGGGTGAAGATTCCCTCTGGCACGCAGATTGGCGTCAACCTCGAAGAGGACCGCAAGCGGTTCACGGTCACCGACAGCGGGATCGTCGTCGTGCCGAGCGGCTACGACTTCCAGGCGAAGCGGCGGAAGTCCGATCGCAAGCTTCCGAGCGACTCCGACTTCGCGAGCCTGTAGCGGCCCGGGCTGCGAGAGATCTCCGAAGCTAAGGGGGCTCGAGACGAAAAAAGAGAGCGCAGTCCATCGCGGACTGCGCTCTCTTCATTCAACGATTCCGGTCGGGCGCGACTACTGGAGCGTCACCGCGAGACCGTTCGAGAAGTTCGACGTCGGAATGCCGAGGAACGTGTCCCGGTACCAAGCCTGGAAGCGCCAGGTCTGGCCAATCGTCGCTGACACCGAGCCGTTGGGCTGCGGGATGGCGCTCAGGTCCACGGGCATCTGGTAGGTGCCCATCGCCCCGGAGTTCAACACGTTGCCGGCGTAGCGCCCGAGGGGCAGGCCCAAGCAGAGCGTGC
>CALHGQ010000272.1 GCA_938030175.1 uncultured bacterium
GCGGTAAGGGCTGGGCAGCGCTGAGGATCAGTGGTGGTTCGTGACCACGTGGCGCTGCGGCGGCGGGACCAGGCCGATGGCTCGGCCCACTCGCTTCTTGCCGTGCTGCGGGTTCTCGATGTAGTAGAGCGCGCGCTCGTAGACACGACGCAGGCGCTGGGGCATCGCGTAGTACCACTTCTCGTAGGAGCGCACCATGCGCTTGCGCAGCTCCTCCAGCTCGATCTGCGTGAAGTGCTCGTGCTTGTAGCCCGAGCGGTTCGACGAGACGTAGTTCTCGGAGAGGTCGGAGATGTCAATGGACGCCTGGTAGTTGTCCCAGGACTCCGTGCCGATCAGAGGGTTGAACACCGAGATGCGGATCAGGTCGGGGCCAGCGAGGCGCAGGACCTTCTCGGTCTCCTCGATGTCCTGGGGCGTCTCGCCGGGCGAGCCCACGATCAGGTAGACCTTGGCCCAGATGCCCGCGCGGCGGGTCATCTTGGCGGCGTTGACGATCACCTCGGGGGTGAGGTCCTTCTTGAGCACGTCGAGCATGCGCTGTGAGCCAGACTCCCATCCGTAGTAGATACGGCGGCAGCCAGCACGGTGCATGTGCTTGAGCAGCGGGTAGTCCACGCAGTCGGCGCGGGTGTTGGCCACCCACTCGAACTTCAGGCCGCGGCGAATGATCTCGTCGCACATCTCATGGATCCGCTTCTTACGAAGGGTCAGGATCTCATCCACGAAGAGGATCACGCCCGGATCGTAGGTCTTGATGATGTGCTCAAGCTCGTCGACGATCGCCTCGGTGGAGCGAACGCGGAAGCCGCGTCCGGTGAGCTCCTTCTGGCAGAAGATGCACTTGAAGGGGCAACCACGCGTCGTGAAGATGTAGACGAGGTGCTCAGGGTTGTTCTTGAAGTACGACTCCATCGGCAGCAGGTGCCGTGCGGGAATCGGAAGCTCGTCGAGCTTCTTGATGAGCGGCGGCGCGGGGTTGTCCACCCAAAGCTCGCCGTCGCGCATGGACGCGAGTCCGGCGATCTCCTCAAGCGCGTTGTCGTCCTTGCCTTCGATGGCGCGCACGAGCTGCGGAAGCGTGTGCTCGGCCTCGCCCTTCAGGACGTAGTCGAAGTGACCTGAGTCGAGGAAGACCCCCTGGTCCACGGAAGCGTGCGGGCCACCCATGATGGTGGTCTTGCCTTGCTCCTTGGCGTACTTCGCCCAGGCGATGGCCCGGCGAATGTTCGGGGTGAGCGCGCTGAAGCCGATGATGTCGTTGGCATCGATCGCCGCCTTCATCTCTTGGTCATTGCCGACCCGCTCGTCGTGCAGGGCGATGGGGAGCTTTTCGCGCTCCATCATCGCGCCGAGGTAGCCAATGCCCAGGATCATGGACAGCGGATCCTCTTGGACGTGTGGCTTGACGTAGGTGAGAAGAGTCTTTTGCATCGATGAGTCTAGTTGCGGCGGGGGACAGCCAAATACGCAGGCGCTACGCGGCCGAAAAACGGGCCTGAAGCGCCCGGACGGATACCCCCCAAGCATACGCGCTAGGAAATGGGCTGCAAACAGGTGCTGATTGAGTTCTATCGACCTGGACGGGGGTTGGACCCCTAGTCAATCTCACCTTGATCCAACCCCCGCGCAAAGGAAGCCCTCAGCGGCCTAGGTTGCCGCTTCCTGAGGCAACGCTCATGGGGCGGGCCGGCGTGAGGTGGACAAAAGACCGCGGCGGAAGCTCCAGATTCTGGGGCTTCGTCCCCACTTGGATGGCTCCTAGGAGCCTAGTCACTGGGGTCTTAGGGCAACGCAGCCCACCGGAATTGGGCACGCACTACGCGAACTCAGCTATGCGCGACAGGCGAAGGGCTCACTTCAGCCGGAGGGTGGAGACGCGGTAGAGCTGCCCCAGAGCGTCATAGCGGGCCTGGAGCTCCGAGGCCAGGCGAGGAGCCACCCCCACCATCGAATCGAACTGCCAGAGCCCGCTGAACGGGTCGAAGAAGAGCCACATCCCATTCTCGTCGTCGCGGTGCCAGAGCACCTCGTGGGATCCGTCGTAGCCCACGAGACCGAGGACCGACGTCCCGACGCGATCGATCAGGTTGTACGCGAGCTGGAGGAACTGGGCTCCGAACCCGGTCAAGGGCAGGCTCGCCGACACCGCCATCCCGCACGCCTTGATGAGCGAGCGATTCCCGTGGGCATCACCGGGCTGGTAGTGCGCACGCACCACCTCCCATCCGGCTGGGCTAAGGTCAGTGAACTTCGGGAGCTGGTTGGGCTTGCCGTAATGGTTGAGCTGCAACAGGACCTTGGCCATGTCGAGGCACATCCCGAAGCAGTGGCCAGCATCTAGCTCGAGCTGATGGATAGCGGATCTGTCGGTGGATAGAACGCGGTTCGGGCTCAAAGTCTGCTGCATGGAATCCTGGGGAGGGGCTCAGACGCCGCGGCTACTTCCGCGACGGAGCCGTACCGACAGGCTCCGGCGTCATCCGCCGCGAATTCTGGTGGAAACATCCGAACTTCCACACCGGGCACGAAAAAGCGCGCCGGTCCCCTGCAACGAAGCAAGGGGCCGGCGCGCCCACCCAAGCGGAAACGAATTACGCCCCGTAAGGATTCACCCGCGAACGCGAGCATGTCACGACGGCCAACGTGTCGACGGTCGCCGGTGCGTCGGCGCTGTTCCAGAACTCAAGGTACTCCGAGAGTGACTGGGGCGGAACACCTACCGGCGGCCCAGGAACAACGGGGAGATCCTGACTGGTCGGCTCCACGTAGTTATTGAACATCGCCCAGAACTCCACGGTGTACGCGTTCGTGTCGCCGCGCTCCGGGTGCCCGGCGCCAGCGGCTGTCACCACCCGAAGGGCAGCCTTCGCCGTCATGCTGTTCACGTCCTCGACCGGACCAGCGGGCGCGTGGGCCGAGCCCGGGTCGACCTGATCCACGACATCGCCAGCAGCGGGCGCGACGGGCACGGTCGGCCATTGCTCGTACGGCGCGTAGAACGCGGGGTCTTTGGAGGGCACGCCGCGGAACGTGGCGACCCAAGAGCGGTTGAACGTAGAGCCGGGCTGCCAGATGGCATCGGGGCCAGTGGCTTCCAGCGCCGCCTTCCACTGATCAAGGGAGGTGAAGACGTGGGCGGGATCGGAGGGAGCCTCCGCGGTTGCCTCGAGGGCGGGCGGCGGCACGTAGGCGGGCTGGAAAACCCATTCGGTCACTTGGCGACCGGACGAGTCATCGATGTAGCTAAAGCCAAAGGCGCGCGCTTCGCCCACTTGGCTGAATTGCATCGACTGGTTGACAGCGAAGCGTGCATCGAGGTTCGACGGCTGCGACGCAGTGTCATCGGAGGGATTGAATGCGAAAGCACTTGAGGATCCAGACATGGCAGATTTTTCCCCGCTCGCAAGACGAGCGTATTGGCAGGGGGGGCAACCGCGGTCCAAGGAGGGGCCGCGAGGGGGGACGCAGCAGGGCGCTGCGCCCACCTCAAGGGATCGGCGCCTGCCCGTCCCAAAAGGGAGTCAATTCGAGCCAAGTTTCGATTTCATGGGCGTCGAGCACGTCCAGGCGTCGCCCGGGCGGACCAGGCTCGTACGACTTAAGCCATCCGGCGACAAGGGGTTCGCAAATGACCCTGGCTGCGGGCGCGAGGGCCAACACTTGGAGCGCGACGCCGGGATCGCTCCCAGCGGTGAGAGACCCGAACAGATCGGCGTCGCCGTCCCACGCTTCCCCGCCCGCATCGATCATCAATGCCCGCGCCAATGCCGTCGACTCTGGCTGACCCAGCGTTTCGAACGAGCGGAACGAGAGCTCCGCCATGGCACGGTACCGCGCCTCATCTCCTCGAACGCGTGCGATCGCGGCCTCGGTGAGGCCGTGCAGCGCGGAGAGTCGCACGGAGTTGAGCGCTTCGTAACCGGCGTCCAATTCGGCATCAGGCGCGGGCAGCTCCCCCATCCGAAAACGCAGCGTCCTCATGGTCCAGATCGTGCGCGCTTCGAGCTCCGGAAAGGGAAGGGCTTCGATGGCGTCGCGCGCTCTCTCCACGTCGGCCAGCGCGGCGGCGAATGCCCACGCCTCCATCGCGGCCGACGCTGCGCTCAAGAGGCAGCTCGCCACGGTGTACTTGGACTCCGTCGCCCGAGCGGAAGCTCGATAGAGCCTGGCTGAACGATCGAAGCATCCGCGGCTGTAAGCCCGGAGCGCCAACCAGCGGAACCGAGCCGCACGCAACGCCCCCCCTTGGCGCCGATCGCCCGCAACCTCCCTGGCGCGGAGAACCACCGCGCGCCTTACCGCTCGACCCTTCGCACGTTCGAGGGAGAGTGAACCGTGGTAGTGAATGGAGAGAGCGTGCGCCGTGATTCGATCCCACTCGTTCTGACTCCCATGGCCATCATCCTGGGAGGCCACGTCCACGGGTGAAACGACAGCCTCCACGCCGCGGGCCGCGCGTAGGTTGTCGCCAAGCGCGCTGGATCGCGCGACCTGGACCCCGTGATCGAGGCACTCTCTGAACACGCCATGGCTACGGCTCCGCGCCAGCTCGAAAGCCGCACGGTCAAGCGCGAGAAGCTTGCCGTCTTCCATCGCGAGCCGCACGAGCATGGGAAGCAAACGGCGCTCTGCCGAGGCGCTCCCCAAGGGCCACGTGCGCACCCGAGCCAGCGAACGCACGAGCACGGAGCTTGCCTGCTCCCTCCACCCGCCATCGTCCAGACTCCTGACCTCGGCCACCACGCCATGGACCCAGGCACTCTTCGCCGCCGCATCAAGCTCAACGCTCGCGTCAGCCTCTGCCTTCTCTGCGCCCGCGGGCACAGTCCCCACAGGCTCGCTCCGTAGCGCCGCCAGACCCGATGCGTGGAGTTCGATCCGGTCGTCACTCCAGAAGGCCACGCCGCGCTCGATCCACTCCCTTAGCTCGCGTGTCGCTGCTACGCGATTCGTCCCGCAACGACGTGCAAGCTCCCTCGCAGAGCCGGACCGCAGGTGGAGTATTGGCTCGATGCCCGTGAAGAGCCACTCCCACGGGGTCGCCCCGTCCGCGCTCCGCTGGGACAGGGCACTCTCCACGAGGGACTCCAGCTCTGCGCCCGCTCCCGACGGCAGGTCCAACGGCTGAGCCCCTTGTGCAGAGTCCGGAAGCTCGAGGTTAGCCTCTAGCTCTTGGGCATGGCGAGGTCGCTGCCCGCGGGGGCCGCTCACGATCCTCAGCAATCTCAGGCAGAGGAGCTCGTTGACCGGATCCAGGGGCGGCGCAGCGCTTGCGCTCCGTAGCTCGAGGGCCGACATCCCGGTCAGTGCCCGAAGCCCCATGAGAGCGCACGAGTACACGTCGCTCCCTGCGTCACCCATTTCCCCGTCGAGCTGCTCCGGCGCTGCGTACGCCTCCGTACCGACGGAAAGATCTCGCCCCGCCCGCTCGGCGCCGAACGCGGGTCCGTGGGCGATGCCAAAGTCCACAAGGAACGCCATCTGATCGGCGTTCACCAGGACGTTCTCCGGCTTCAAGTCGCGGTGCACGACGCCGCGCGAGTGAACCGCAGCGACGCTTCGTACGAGTGAAGAGAAGGCTCGGACCGGACAGCCATGCCCCGGGAAGGGAGACCCGTCGATCAAGTCGAAAACGAGATAGTGATACTCCCCTACTGACTCGTGCACGAAGACCCCTTGGTCGCGCAGACGGGCGACCCCGTGCTCAAGTCGGCGCAGGCATGCGGCTTCACGCTCCAGTGCTGCGCGGGAGAGCGGAGCGACGCGCGGGACCTTGACGGCGACCGATTCATCGGTCAGCTGATCTACGCCGCGGTAGACGGTGCCAAAAGAACCACCGCCTAGCACGGCGTCGAGGCGGTAGCG
>CALHGQ010000273.1 GCA_938030175.1 uncultured bacterium
CGCCTCCCAGTACTGGGAGGCGTGGTCGCCTCCGTTTATGACCCTGGAAACGGGGAAGACGCATTTGTGGCTGACTCGCCTGTTTTCTCCGAGTTTCACGATCGGCTTCCTCAAGACGAGCGCCACACGTCGCCGATATCACCCGTGGCGGCTGGCCTAACCAGCTAGCCACCGTGATGGTCTCCGCGGAGGGGACCGCCACGTTCGTAACGAACTTACCAATTGAGGGACCCCTCCGCGGGGCCCAGGAAGGCTTGCCTTCCGCAATTAGGGAATCTTGGAGAAGATGAACCGCAACAACAACAAAGCAGGCTTTACGCTCATCGAGCTGATGATCGTCGTCGCCATTATCGCAATTATCGCAGCAGTCGCGATCCCGAAGCTCGTGAGTGCACGCATCTCGGCTAACGAGAACGCAGCAGTCGCAACGCTTCGCTCGATCGCTGCAGCACAGCAGCAGCTTCAGTCCTCGGCAGCCATCGACACCGATGCTGACGGCGGCGGTGAGCACGGCTTCTTCGGCGAGCTCGCCGGTAGCAACCCGATCCGCGGCTTCGTCGCGGGCGCCCCGGCCATCAGCGCCGTGACGCTTGACCCGACGTACCTCCCCGTTGCTTTCGGCAACGTGGTGGCAGACGGTGGCGGCAACGGCATCGTCGAGCGTCAGGGCTACTACTACAAGATGTGGCTCCCGGACAACGCCGTGACGAACCCGATCGGCGCTGTCGGCGAGAACCCCGCTGGTGGTAACACCGGTGGTGCTCTTCCGGGTGGCTCCAACTCGGAGATCATGTGGTGCTGCTACGCTTGGCCTGTTCAGGCAACGAAGACGGGCAACCGCGCGTTCATGATCAACCAAGCTGGTGACGTCATCGCAACGCAGAACCAGGCAGCTGGTGCTGTGCTTCCGTACAACGGTCTTGCCGCTGCTACGATCCCGACGTTCGACGCCGCCTTCTCGGCAGCAGCTGACATGGGTTCGGAGCCGGCACTGACGACCGTTGGTCTCGCCGCTCAGGACGCACGTACCTGGACGCCGGTCGGCAACTGATTGCTTGACTGCTGTCATGGCCGCCTAGCGGCCTAGCGCTTGGGCGCCCTTCGCATCTGCGGGGGGCGCCCGAGTTTTTTTGTGGGCGCCCTAGATCGCGTACTCGGCCAGCCCGAAGAGCCGAGCCGTGTTCTGCAGTGTCGAAGCGCCAAGCCGAACCGGGTCGTCCTGGCGCAGGCCCGCGACGAATCGCAGGGTGTCGGAGCAGAACGCTGGCTCGTTGCGCTGTCCGCGATGGGGGATCGGGGCCAGGAAAGGCGCGTCCGTCTCGACGAGTAGCCGCTCCTCTGGGCAGGCCCGGGCCGCCGCTTGATTCAGCTGGCTCCCTTTGAACGTCACGATGCCGCTGAACGAGATGGAGAGCCCGCACTCTAGGTACGGCTCCATCTCGGCCTCGCCCATCACAAAGCAGTGCATGACCCCGCGGACGCCTGGGAACTCACGCACTAGGGCGAGCGTGTCCTCGTGGGCGTCTCGGCTGTGAATGATCACCGGCTTGTCCAGCTCGCGCGCTAGGGATAGGTGCCACCGGAACGACGCCAGTTGCGCCTCCCTCGGCGCCCATTCCTTGAACCAGTCGAGGCCGGTTTCGCCAACGGCGACGCAGTCTTCCCGCTCGCACAGCTCGCGGATCTTGGCGGCCTCGTCGTCGTGGAAGCCCGCGGCTTCGTGGGGGTGCAGGCCCGCGGTCCCGAACAGGCGCACCGCACCCGTCCCCTTGGACGCCGCCAGGTCGAGGGCGGTCCGCGACGTCGCCGCAGTGGTGCCAACGACGATCATCCCCTCGACGCCCGCGCCATGGGCGCGGGCCAGGGTGTCGTCGAAGTCGCCGTCGAACTCCTCGCGGAAGACGTGGCAGTGGGAGTCGAACAGCCGCAGGGCGGGGGAGGCGGGCTGGCTCATCGACAGTTGGTCTGGATCATGTCGTCAAGGAAACGCGCCATGTTCACGTCGGCCTCGTTGCTCAGGACTTCCGCGAGCAGCACGCAGGCACGCTCGCCGGGGAAGCTCGCGATGATCGCCTGGGCCGCCTTGCGACGGAAGTAGCCGTCTCCCGTGGACTCGACGATGGCCTCCTGGAGAGTGGCCTGCGCCAGGGGGTCGTTCCCGTGTTCCCCGAGCGCATCGATCGCGACGTAGCGCGCAATCGGCTCGAGGGCGATGTTCATCGCCACGTCCGCCATCATCGGGACCGGGCTCTTGTCGGTGTTCTTGCAGGCCTTCACCCATGCGCGTGCGAAGAACTCGTCGCTGGGCGCGGTCTGAAACCGACGTCCCGTGCGCTCGAGGTAGGGGCGCGCGCCTTCGAGCAGTGCCTCTGGGTCGGTCTCGGCGAGCAGCAGCAACGACTCAGCCCGATCTCCCATGCGATGCCCGTACTCGAATGCGAGGGTCTTCAGGATCGCCGACGCTGCGTCGGGGGAGACCCGGGCGCCAATGCGGAGGAGGGTGCGCCGAGATTGGAAGTCCTCGCCCTTGTAATTCGTGAACGCGTGCAGCGCAGCCCAGCCCACCTCGGGTCGATCGTCCTGCTCCAAGGCCTCGACGCGCCGCTTGTTCAGGATGAACTGGCGGTCGTGGTGATCGCTCGTGAGGTCGAGGCGCAGTGGCTGCAGCTCGACCAGAAGCTCGTAGATCTCGGCCCGGTGCGCGTCCGTGATGTTGAGGTCGCGGGGCATGAGCTCGTAGGGGTTGATCTCGATCGCCTCGTCGCTGAACTCCTTGGTCCCGACAATGGGCTCCATCAGGTTGTTGTCGCCCGGGGGAAAGAGCACCGCGTCCGATCCCGATCGCGAGGGGGGGAGCTCCTTGATCGCCTCCCAATCTGCCTCGGGGATTGCCTGGGGACGCGGGCGGTCGCGCCGCGGCACAGGGGCGCCCATCTGGATCTTGGGGGCGAGGTTGCCGTCGTCGGGCGCGCCCCCGGACGCTTCCTGGCCGGATCCGGTCGCGGTGGAGGTCGCTTGGCCCGACGTCGACGAAGCCCCTTCCGTATCTGGGGCGCCACCACAGCTGGTCAGCAAAGCGCCGAGGGTGAGGCAAGCCGCGCTCACGATCAGCGCTGGGGGAGTGTGCGATGTCGCACAGGTCGAGGTCGAAACGTAGGTCGGGAGCATCGTGTCGGGTCGTCGCTTGGGGGGCCGAGGGCTCAGGGACCGCCCGCGGATGAGGGCGTCAGCTAAAACTTCTACCGCCATCGGGCGCAGGAGGGGACAAGGGACTTGGCAAAGCCGCTCTCCCCGTCGCACTATGTAGGCCCCCCAACGGAAACAGCATCCCCCCGACCGCACTTCCGGACCTCTGGACCGTCCCCCGTTCCCGGTGAAGATAAGTAGTCTTCCCCGACGGAGCGGGTAGCGCCCGCCAGTTCCCCCCCCGGCCTGTGCACCTGTACCGGACTGATCAGTGCCTTCACCCTCCCAGGGAGTTGGCGCAGGCGCTCCGGCCCTCGTCGCCACGGCCTGCTGCTTCTTCTCATATCTGGCCTTAGAAAACCAGTGCCCCGCGTGGCTCGATCGGCATCGCCCCATCGAATCGCCCGGGCTATCTCCCTCTAGAATGACCATGCGATTGACGCGTCCCGCCGTACTTCGGACCTCCGTCCTCCTCCTGGGTGTAGCAAGCCTCGTGGGCTGTAGTGGCTCCGCCTCCTCCGAGTTTGGTGGCGAACTCTTCATTGAGTCTTGCTCCCTGGCGTGCACCGACGGTGCAGGTGGATCTCAGGTGGTCTGCTCGATCGTCGACGTGACCGAGAACCAGGAGATCTCGATGCTCTTCTCCGAGCCGATCGATCCCTCCTCCGTGAACGCGTCCTCGCTCCAGGTCATCGACGTGGACAACGGCACGACGCCCGACGGTCTGCGCTTTGTGGATCCGCTCGATCCCCGCCGCGTGGTCTTCCGCCCGACGGTGTCCTTCCAGACGGGGGTCAACTTCTCCTTCCTGCGCAACCGCAGCTACGAGATTCTCGTGCCAGGTGCCGCCCAGGGCGATGCGGGGCCGTTCATTCGCAGCGTCGCAGGGAGCGCGAACCAGAGCCGTCTGCTCTGCACCGTCCTGACGTCCCAAGGCGTCGCCGACACGGTCGCAGGGGACCCGGCCGTGCAAGTGTTCGCCGACGTCGTCACCCTCGATGCCAACGGCGACCCCGTCCTCGACATCAACGGCGACCCGATTCTGACCCGGACGCAGCTCGGCACGGACACTTCGGTGCCGGTAGAGGACGTCTTCCTGACGTCGAACATCTACTTTGAGTTCAACGAACTCATGAACCTGCCGACGGTCGCCAACAACGAGTTTATGTCGGCGCCGTTCATCGCCGTCGAGCTCGACGGTGACGGCAACCTGGCCACGGGCGGCGCGGACCGCACGCCCATCAGTGGCTCGTACACGGTGACCGTGGATCAGCAGCTGCTGACGACGTCGCTCCTCTTTGTGCCGACGGGTGGCTTCCCGGCGGCCGGTGCCGGGGATGACACGCCGGCGCTCATCGTGGTTCGGATTCCGTCCACGGTGCGCGACATCGCTGAGAACCCGGTGACCACGGACACGGGCGGCGGCTCGCTTGTGGCCATCGCGCAACGCATCGACTTCGACGAGATCTTGATCCCCAGTGAGGACGGCGAGACCTTCGACATCTCCGCGGGCAACCTGGGCTCCTTGGAGTCTGGCAATGAAACCGGCGCTCTTTGGGGCGGTGGAATCCTCGCCCCGGGGCTCACCGGCGGCACGGGACGTCACGGCTCGCTGCGAATCGCATCGGCCCAGACCGTCATCCTCAACACGGATAGCCAGGACTTCCCCCTCGATTCGACCGTGGCCTCCAACGTCGTTGGCAACCAGGATGCCCTGACGATGGACTACCCGCGAACCCTCACGGAGACGGGCGGCGTCTTCGAGTTCTCCACGCTGGAGATTGCTCCCCAAGGCCAGCTGATCATCACGGGATCGCAGGCCGCGCGGATCCTTGTTCGCGGCGAGGTCAACGTGGCCCCGAACACGCTCATTGACGTCTCGGGTCGCTCAGCGCCGGTCCAAGACTCGCTGCTCGCCGACAACGACGACTTCTTCGCGGAGCCCGGCAACGAGGATCTCTTCCCCGCAGGCGGTCCGAACGCTTCCGACGGCGGCCTTGGCGGCGACCGCGCAGACCTGACGGGCTCCGTCGGTCTCGTCGGCGCCTTCGGAGGCATCGAGAACCCGAACTCCGAGCGCAACGGACGCCCGGGTGGCGGCATCGGCGGAGTGGGCACCTTGGGTCGAGGCAACGGCGGAGCGCAGTTCCCCGTCGGCCTGCCGATGAACAACTCTCTGACCGAGGCCAACCTGATGGGTGTCGGTCTCATCGGGACGGATGACCCGTTCACCAACGGCCCCGACATCTGCTTGTCGCCCCAGATGGGCGGCGTCGGCAGCGGCGGCGGCTACGCCCTCCAGGGTGGTGCCGGCATTGCGACGCCCCCTGTCCCGCAGACCCTGTTCCCTGTCCGTGGAACCCAGCCGGGCCAAACGAACAGCAACGGCACCGTCGGCCTTGCGGCGCCGGACGCGAACAACACGAACTACACCACTCGACTCCTTCGTTGGGACACCGGCGATCTCCGCGGCGGCTCCAGCGGCGGTGGCGGCGGAAACCACACCTTCGGCACGCAGGCATCGATGGTGGACGTGGCGACGTGTCAGCCGCTGAGCGCCTTCGACCTCCTGACCGCATGGTTCGACCACAGTGCTGGTTCGGGCGGCGGCGGCGGCGGCGCGATTGAGATCGTCGCAGGTCGCAGCATGGTCCTGAGTGGAGGCATCGATGCCTCCGGCGGCGACGGCGGCAGCTCCATCGCACAGCAGATGACGGCTGGCTCCTTGGCCATGCCTGGCGGCGGTGGTTCCGGCGGTGCCGTGCGCCTCCGCGCCCCCGAGATCGATCTGACGATCTCTGGCTCCATCAACATCAGCGGCGGAGACGGTGGCAGCGCAGCCTGGACCAACTTTGCCATGGGCGTGGAGACGGCGGGCGGCGCTGGCAGCCCGGGCCTCATTCGGATTGAGGACGGGAGCGGGACCATCGACTTCGCGACCATCGCTACCCGCGTTTTCCCCTCCGGCGGGACCCCACTCGATTTCCTGAGCGTGGCTCCGGGCTTCGTGGATGAGAGCTCGCTGGTCGTGCTTCGCCCCGACTCCATCAGTGGTGCCACGTCGTGCTGGATCCGTCCCCCGGGCCCGTTCCAGTCGATCGGCGCTCGTCCGGACGAGGACGGGGTGAACACCGTCGAGTCGAAGGGCTGGACCATGGATGTGGTCCTCGCCGGTGGCGCGACTCGCCCCTTCCGCGGGTCGGACGATGCCAGCCCGAGCTGGGAAGAGCAGTACGGCAACCTCCTTGGCTACGACCTCGGGTTGGGTGAAGTCGCTTCGCCGATCGTGGTTCGCTTCCAGGGAGCTCGCTCCGACGGGCAGACGCTCACGAACCCCTGCAACATCAACCTCGATGAGGATCCGATCCTAGAGGTCGTCCCCGGTTCCGTGACGCCTTGGGTGGCTCACCCCGCTGACCTCGAGCTTCTGTTGAACTCGGCAGGTGCTCCGTTCGCGCCGACGATGATTCGCTACATGGTGATCTTCGACAAGACGAACGACGCGGTGAACAGCGACACGCCTGGGCAGATCCTCATCAACGAGGGCGTTCTCGGCGTCGACAACCTTCGCATCGAGGCAGACCCGCGCTGATCGGCGTCCCTTGATCAGGCGATCGCCCTGACATGAGCCGGCCCATCCGAAACCTCGAGTTTCGGGTGGGCCGCTCCTTTTTCGCACAGGGACTGGGTTCGCACAGGGACTGGGCTTCTCGTAGAAGAATGGAGCTTCACCAATGAACCGCGCTGCAGGCACGGATGGAATCGAGGAACGGATTCGCGCAGGCGTCGCCGTGCTGTCTGCGTCCAGCGTTGTTTCCAGCGTTTCCGTCGCGGTCCGTGGCGGGGCCATCGTCGGCTGGGAGACCGTCCCCGAAGGCTCGCTCTCCGACGAGGAACGTGCCACGATCCTGACGCCCGGGTTGATCAACGCTCACACGCACCTAGACCTCGGGGCGCTCAAAGGCGCGGTCCCAGGCTCGGGGGGCTTCCTCGCTTGGGTGGGGGAGCTGGTCGCGGCGCGGGAGGGACTCTTCCCGGAGGAGATCGCTACGGGAGTGAGGGCGTCCGCGTGGGAGGCGCTGCGCACGGGCACCACGACCCTGCTCGACATCGACTCGATGGGATCCACCGCGGCCGCCCTCTCGAGCACGCCGTCCAGTCTGTCGGAGGAGGTCCAGGGCGCGCTGCCGCGCATCCTCCTCCTCCGTGAGATCCTAGATGGGTCGCCCCAGGGGCGCTCAGCGCGGAGTGAAGCGGCGTATGAGCTCGCGCGCCAGGCGGTGAGGGCCGGCCACGGCTTGTCACCCCACGCAACGCACACGGTAGGGGACGCGCTCCTAGCAGATCTCGGAGCGCTCCTCGCGGAGGGCCAGCAGCCCCGTGTGCCCTTGGCCGTTCACTGGGCCGAGACACCTGAGGAAACCCAGTGGCTCCTACACGGAGAAGGGCCGTTCGCGGCGTGGCTTGGCCCTAGCTCTGGCCAGCTCGGCACCGAGCGCCTCGCTCTTGCGGGACTTCTTCGGGGCGCCACCTTGATCCATGGGAACGATCCCCAGCCCGGTGAGCCCGAGCGCTTGGCCGCGGCAGATGCCACGCTCGTTCACTGCCCTGGATGTCACCGGTTCTTTGGGCGCCCGCGTTTTCCGGTGGAGCGCTACCAGCGGGCGGGCGTGCGGTTGGCCCTGGGGACGGATTCTTGGGCGAGCAACGACGCGTTGGACATGCGGCGTGAGATGCACTTGGCCCGGGAGACGCTGGGCCTCGATGCACCCACCGTTTGGCGGATGGCCACCGAGCACGGCGCGTCCACCATTCCGGACGCGATGGTCACAGGCACGATTGCGGAAGGATCCTCGGCGGACCTCGTTGCGTTCCGACGCCCGCGCTCCCTCGATGGCCTCGAACTTGGGGCGGTGGCGGCGTCGGCACTCGAGACGCTGACGAGCTCCGCAGTGGAGATCCGTAAGGTGTGGGTCGGCGGAGCCGATCTCAATGTTGACTCAGCTGTCAGGTGACGTGCGGCAGATCGGTGCAGGTGGGCCCCACTCCCAGCATGGGCTTTACCATAGAGCGTCCCCGAGGGAAGAATCCGTGATCCCCATCGGGACCCGCCTGGCCCGGAGCGTGCCAAACCCCGACAGGCTCCTATGGATAGGGGCTCTTTGCCACTATGGTGGGGCCCCACGGCGGCGGTCGGATCTCTTCTTACGCGCCACAGAAGTAGCTCCCGCCCGATCAACGCCAAGTCTTCATGTACCAGCCGCCCACACCAACCGAAGCGCAGAGCCGCGCCATCGAGCTCCTTGCGAACTCCAAGCGGATCCTGCTTACGGGACATGAACGTCCCGACGGTGACTGCGTCGGATCCCAAGCGGCCCTCGCCCGTGCACTGGCGAGGGCAGGGCAATCGGCCTTTGTGCTCAACGTGGACGCGCCCGCGTCCGTGTACGGCGAGCTCCTTGAGTTCGCGGATTTCCATGTGGACGATGGCTCGGCGCTCCCGCCCCATGACCTCGTGGTGATGCTCGACGGCGGCGATCTCACCCGAACCGGTCAGCTCTACGATCGGCTCGCGGCCTCCGATGCGAAGAAGCTCGTGGTCGATCACCACCTTCATGACGGAGACGCCTGGTGGGACGCCGCCTTCGTCGACACGACCGCATCCGCGACAGGAGTCCTCGTTCGCCGTCTCGCTTCGCACCTTGGCGCCGACTTGGACGTGGAGTCAGCGCGCGCGATCTTCACCACGCTCGTCACGGACACCGGCTGGTTTAGGTACTCGAACACCGACGAAGAGACGCTGCGCATCGCAGCGGAGATGATCGGTTTGGGCGTGCGCCCCGCTGAGGTCTATGGCGATCTCTTCCAGCGCCAACCGATGGCGCATCCCCTGCAGCTGTCCGGTGCGCTTGCTCGGACCACCTACTACGCAGATGGACAGTTGGCTGTCCTCGACCTTCCCCTCGGACGAGATGGTCGCCCGATGGACGCGGACTCCGACGTCGCTCTGGACATCGTTCGCTCAGTCGAGGCCGTCGCGGTCGCACTGGTTGTGCGCGAGGTGAGCCCCACTCGCTGCAAACTCTCTGCGCGGTCCAAGGGAGCCTTCAACGTGCAGCAGCTCGCTGCATCGTTCGGCGGAGGGGGCCATGCCAAAGCCGCTGGCGCCACGCTCGAATTGTCCCTCGCGGATGCACGGCTTCAGCTCGTCGAAGCCGCCCTCGCTCGCCTCGCTTATACGGAAGAACGTCGGCAGTCCCCAAGGACGGCCGCCGACGCAGCCCGCCAACTTCGTTCCTGATCTGCCTTGAAGCTCGCCCTCGTTTCAGACCTTCACTCCAACAAGGAGGCTGCGGACGCCGTGTTCGCCCACATTAGGGCGCAGGGCATCCAGACGATGGTCTGCCTCGGGGACATCGTCGGCTACGGCCCAGACCCCGAGCACTGCGTCGACCTCGTGCGTGGCCACGCCGAGGTCACTGTCCTGGGCAACCACGACGAGGCCCTGTTCCACGACGCTGCCGACTTCAATCCCCACGCCCGGCTCGCGATCGACTGGACCCGCGACAAGCTTCGGCCCAGGTGGTGGAGTTCCTCCGAGCGCAAGAGCCGCTGGCGTTGGCTCTCGCAGCTGCCGCACACCCACAAGATCGGGCGCTACTCGTTCGTCCACGGCTCGACGCGGGATCCGGTCCGCGAGTACGTGCTGTCCACCGACGGATTCCTGAACCCGTCAAAGCTCCGCGGGATCTTTGACTCCTTCGAGGGGGTCGCTTTTTGCGGCCACACCCATCATCCGGGCATCCACTCGGAGGATCTGCGCTTCCAAGGTTTGGAGGGGGCCGATGAGCTCACCGTGGCGCTCCCCGAGGGCCAAAAGCACATCGTCAACGTCGGCTCCGTGGGGCAGCCCCGCGACGGGGACAACCGTGCCTGCTATGCGGTGGTGACGGACGAGGCTGTGACCTGGCACCGCGTCGCATATGACTATCGCGCGACGATGGACAAGATCCTCGCGACGGGGTCCTTGCATGAGATCCTCGCGCGCCGACTCGCCCTCGGAAAGTAGCGTGCGATCCGTCCGCAGAGTTTCTCCTAGCTGACGTGGCTGAGCCCGACCCACAGCATCGCGAACAAGGGCCGCCGGAACGGGGCGGCCGCACGGCCCGGACGTTCGGGCTCGTGGTGGGTTTCTCGCTCTTTGTCGCGCTTCTTTGGGCCCCGGGCCTGCCCCTCGACGGGATGCAGCGGAAGGTGGCGGCGGTGTCGGCGCTGACGGCCACCTTTTGGCTGACCGTTGCTATCCCGGTGGGCGCCGCGTCCCTTTTGCCAGCGGCGCTGTTTCCGCTCCTTGGGGTTCTGCCCGCCAAGGAAGTGGCACCGATCTATCTGCGCGACTTGGTCATGCTCTTCCTCGGGGCGTTCGTTGTTGCCCTTGGACTCGAGCGCTGGGGGGTGCACCGGCGCATGGCTCTCGCTGTGATCCATGCGGTCGGGTCCTCGCGTCGCAGACTCGTCCTGGGCTTCATGACGGCCTCGGCGTTCCTATCGCTTTGGATCAACAACACGGCGACGACGCTCCTGATGCTGCCCATCGTGAGCGCCGTTCTGTTGCGCGTCGAGGAGGAAGACCGAGCGCGCGGGCTTTCGAAGACGGATCCGCGATTCGCCTGGTGCCTCCTGCTCGGGACGGCCTACGCGGCATCCGTGGGAGGCATGGGAACACCGGTTGGGACGGCGCCCAACCA
The DNA here is from genome assembly GCA_938030175.1 of uncultured bacterium. GTDB lineage: Bacteria > Planctomycetota > UBA1135 > UBA1135 > Saltatorellus. Next base: position 10,935 of record CALHGQ010000273.1, read on the forward strand.
GGAGTTCCTCGGCCAGTTCGCTGCGCTCTTCCCGGACGGGCCCAGGCTCACGTTTGGCGACTGGTTCTTGGCGTTCGGCCCGCTCGTTCTATTGTTCGTGCCGCTCGGCTGGCTCGTCCTGACCCGCGTCGTCTACCGGTTCGAGGACGTACGCGGCGCAGCCAGCTCGGTGATCCGCGAGCAGCAGCGGGCCCTCGGTCCTTGGAGGACGCCCGAGAAGCGGATGGCGGCGGTCTTCGTGGGGACGGCTTGCCTTTGGGTCTTCCGTGCGGATCTCGTCCTGGGTGGGTGGACCGTGCCCGGGTGGTCGCGGCTGCTCATGGGGCCCGAGGCCGCCGATCCGGTTTGGTATGCGGCCCACAAGAACGACATCAGCGATGCGACGGTTGCCGTCGCGATGGCGGTGTTGATGTTTGTGATACCGGCCGGCGGCCCCAAGGCGGAGCCTGCGGCAGAGGTCCCGGCCAGGCCAGTTGACGGGCCAATTGACGGACCAGATGCCGGGCCAGCTGACGGGCCGGCTGACGGGCCGGCTGGGGAGCCAGCTGGGGGGGCTACCGACGCACCCTTGGGGAACGGTCACCCGGGGTCAGCGCCAACGGCCCAAGACGCGGCGTCCGGCGGAAGCCACCTCATGAACTGGCGCACGGCGGCTGGATTGCCGTGGGAAGTGCTGCTCCTCCTGGGCGGCGGCTTTTGCCTCGCCCACGGGTTCAAACTCAGCGGGCTCGACGTCGTGTTCGGTGAAGCGCTCGCGCCGCTCCTCGGGGGCCAACCCCGCTGGGCTGTGGCCCTGGTGGTGGCACTCTCGGTGAGCTTCCTCACGGAGGTCACATCGAACACCGCGACGACGGCGGTACTGCTCCCGGTCATGGCCGCCGCCGGTGTGGCCGCGGGGCTCGATCCCTTGGTGCTCATGCTGCCCGCGACCCTGGCGGCCTCCGCCGCCTTCATGATGCCCGTCGCGACGCCGCCCAACGCGGTGGTCTTCGCGACGCGACGCATCCCGGTCCCCGTCATGGCCCGGGCCGGCTTGGTACTGAACTTGCTCATGGTGGGCCTGATCGTTCTCGTGTTCGAGCTCTGGGCCGCGGATCGGCTCGGCGTTCAGATGAGCACACCTGAGTGGGCGATTCAGCAGGATCCACCCGCGGACACCCCACGCTAAGCACATGTTTGACTCGACGGAAACCACGGGCGCCGATGGTGCCGAGCCGAGCCGCTCCCGGAGTGCGCTCCCTACGGTGCTCGTCATTGCCGCGCTCGCCTTTACGTTGGCGGCCCTGGCCCTCCTAGGTTTCGGGAGTGGCGTGGACCGACCCGATTGGCATGTCTGGCTCCTCTCGATTCTCTCGCTCCCCTTGGTTCTGGGGGGAGGCGCGGCCTTCGGCCCGCTGCTCCGCGCGACGCCCGTTGTGGAGCCTTCGCCCCTCAAGCTTGGCCTCTTCTCCAGCGCGCTCTCGCCGGTCTTGGTGGCCCTCCTTTGGTACGGGCTCGCCATCGGACTCGGACTCCCGGTTCATCAAGCCTGGGCCGGGACGTTCGCTGCGGTGGGGGCGCTGGCCCTTCTCGGCGCGGGTCGGCGGCTGAGCGCAGCGCCCGCCGGTCGGGCGGCGGGGTTCGTTTGCGCGGCTTCCCTGCTGGTCGCCGGCTTGATCGCGGCGGCCGTGTGGTCGGACGCAGGGCTGGGGGCTCGGTTGAGCTCCAGCGCGACCATCGCCCAGGCCGCCTTCGCCCAAGCGCTTCAAGGGGGCGTACCGGTGGAGAATCCGTGGGTCATAGGGCTGCCGCTGGAGCTGCGGCCGAGCGTGGCGGCTCTGTTGGTCGCCGCAGCGGGCCCAGCCCAGCTGCTGCCGCTCTACTGCCTTGGATTTGTCATCGCGTGGTGTGCCGCGGTGGTCAGTATCGCGGGCTACCTCGCTTCCGCGGCGCTCTTCCGCGAGACCGGCGGCGCACGCGCCGGACTCCGGGATAGCTCGGCTGCGCTCGCAGTCCTGCTGATGGCGTTGGCCCTGGATGGCGGCCGAGCGTCCGTCCACCGCTGGCTCTCCATGGCCTACACCCTGACCTTCATGGTGGCGGCCTTGCACGCGGTGCGCCGCGGAGCGCGCCCGTGGCCCGGCTTGAGCGCCTGCCTCCTCGGCGTGCTCGGGCTGCTGCACCCATGGCTGGCGGCTGCGTGCTGGGTGGCCCTCGCCGTCGCGGCTGTGATCGCGCGGCGAGCGCTGCTTCCGCCGCTGGCTGCGCTCGCTCTGCTGCCGGGCTTTGTCCTGGGTCGCTCGTTCGGGGGCTTTAGCCTCGAGCAAGCGGTGCCCTATGCCGGGCCCAACTCCATCCCGGATGGGATCGGCGGACAGCTCGGCCAGTTCTTCGGTCGGCTCGGCGACCTCTCCGCGGGGCCCACCTGGATGATGCCCCTGGCCTTGGCGCCCATCGTGCTCGGCACGCTGGCCGTTGTCGTGCTCCTCCTCAAGGGGGGCTGGGGCGCGGCGGACCCGGTCGACCGCGCCGCTGCGCGCTTTGGCGCCGCCTTCGCGCTGCTTCTCGTGCTCGCCGCGATCTCCGTCGCGGCGCTCCTACCAGGCGACGCCCGCGGGGAGGGCGCGGGGCTGATGGCAGCCGCGCTCCTGGTGGCGAGCCTTTCGGTGGGGCGGGCCGCGCAACTCGTTCCCTTAGGGCGGGCCTCCCTTCTCTGGGCGGCGGCTTTGCTCGCAGGCGTAGGGCTCCCGGCGTATCGAGTGCTCAGCTCCGTATCCCCACCCCAGGTCCCCTTCGAGGAGCACCCGGGCTACCTCACGTTGGCGAAAGAGGTTCCGCTGCAGACTGGCCTCATCGAGGCGCTGGAGTTCGTGCGGACGTCGGCCTATGCCCAGGACGCGTCCACCATTCTCTTTCGAGAGCCCGGGGCCGTCGGGCCGGTGCCGCGCACGGAGCCCTTGTCGGTCGCCCCGATCCTGACGGGGCTCTCGCTCTTCGGGGGGCGCGCGCACTCACCGGGGACGGATCAGTCCAGGGCCCTCGCGCCGCCGCGCAAGGAGCTGCGCACCGATCTCGGCGACACGCCGCTGGAGCGTCGCGAGCTACTCAACAAGCTGTTTGAGTACGAGCTGAAGTGGGAGCCGCGCTACGGGCGTACCCTCGATGCGCTGCGGGCCGACGGTCACACGCTGCTCTTCATCGTCACCGAGGCCGATCGTCGCTCGACCACGGATCGCGGCACGGGTCCACGGGGGGTCGATGATGTCCTGGTCAGAGTGGGGGCGGAGGAAGTGTTCCAGGGCGCTGAGGTCAGCGTCTACGTGGCGCCGTCTACAGACTCTTAGCAGACGTCCCATCGAGAAAGAATTTCCGGGCTCAAGCTTGGGGCGAGATCGGTCGACCCCCCAGACATGACGCTCACCTCGCTCGTTGCCGCGCTTGCTCCGCTCGCTTTCCACGGTCCTTTAGCCCTTGGCCCGGCCGTTGACCCAGCCACTGACCCCGCCTCCGGTTCTACCAGCGGGCTCGTGGCGGCGGAGAGCGGTCCGACGGCCACCGCTGAGTACTTCCTGATCAGCGAGGAGGTGGCTGGCACCGACGACTCCGAGGGGGCGCCTATCGCTGTCGTAGCGCTTCGAAGCATCGACCATTCAGGCGGCGACCTCTCGAAAGGCGCCAGGCCCGAGGACGTCCACTTTCTCCTGGAGCGCGAAGTGATCTTCGCGTCCGGTGGGCTGCGCGTCCGCCACACGGAGTCCGGAGCCGGTTCGGCGCGCCGCTTGGTTTGGCGGGAGTTCCTCCCCAAGGAGTCGCGCACCTGGGTCGCGGACTGGACCGCTGGGCTGCGCGGGGCCCCTGCCCACTCCCTCGGCTACGGGTGGAACCGCCCGATGCACGAACAGGTGATGGAGGGGGACGCGGCGGACTCGACGCTCTATGGACCGCTCGAGCTCCTCTATGGAACGCGCGCTGGTTCGCTTCCCTGCGGGGAAGCCTCCGGCACGGTGGGGATGATCGATCCTGCTACGGCTTCGATCGTTCAGGTGGAGCGGGCCGAGGTCCCATCGACCGACACGGTCGCGGGAGTGGCCCTCGACCTCCGGCGACCCGATGGGTCTCTGGTGATGGGCGCCGACATGGTCACCGCCGCACCTGAAGGGTCCACGGTGAGTTCAGCGCCGGAAGCGGGGACCTTCACGGCCCTCCGAATGAGCGATCGACCCACCGTCGCCGAGCGGATTGGCCGCGCGGAATTCGATCGCCTCAGCCGACGCTGGACCGTGGAATCACAGCGTCCTTACGATGCTGTGCTGGCCCGGATTCCGAGGCGTCGATAGGGGGTGGCTCCATCCCAAGGTGCGACAGCTGTTCGCACCGCGTAAGTGCTGTCGGGTTCGGGAATCCGAACGGAGTTTGTGGTCGAAATCCAGAGCCGGTGAGGAACACTTCAGGGTCCAACCGATGCCCTGTTTGATTCTGCACCCGTGACCGCACCCCTCACAGCTCTCCACCCGTCGCGCCTAGCCCCCCTGGGGGCGCTTCTAGTCCTCGTGCTGGCTTCCACCGGCTGCTACTCGCCGCCCGAGCTGCGGGACCGCGCGGACCGTGACGCCTTGGCCCTGGTGGACCAGCGACGCGCTGAGCTCTTCGGCGACACCGGCCCGTTTTCGCTGCCCGCTGCCACCGCCTCCTTCGGCCGCGCGGCCCGACCTGAATCCGAGTGGACGACCCGCGAGCGGGTCCTGAGCGGCTTGCTCGACCGCGTGGGGCCCCTGAACGTCGTGGGGGCACTGAAGATCGCCTCGGAGGACAGCCAAGAGGTCCAGGAGGAACGCGAGAGCCTCTACCTCGCGGCCCTTGACCTGACCCAGGACCGATGGTCCTTCGGGTACCGCTACGATGCGAGCGGCTCCGGGGATCTGGCCGGGCAGATCGACGGTGAGGCCACGAGCCTCAACGCCGGCTTCGGGGCTGGGGTGACACGGATACTCGGAACGGGCGCGGTCATCCTCGCCGACGTCGGCACGAACCTCTTCCGCTTCGTCTCCACCGGGGACGGCCTCGACGCCGTTTCCAACATCGGGCTGAGCGTCACCCAGCCGCTGCTGCGCGGAACCGGCCGGCTGATCACGCTGGAGCCCCTGCGCCAGAGCGAGCGGAACCTGATTTACAGCGTTCGCGCCTACGAACGATTCCGCCGCACCTACGCGGTGGACGTGGCGAGCCGCGTTTATCGCGTGCTCCAGGCCTACGACCGCCTCAACAACGAGCAGCTCAACTTCAACAACCTCGAGCTGCTGACGGACCGCAACGAGGCTCTTGCGGAGGCAGGCCAGCAGACCGAGATCCAGGCGGACCAGGCGAGGCAGCAGGAACTGGGGTCGAAGAATCAGCTCGTCGTGCTCCAAGGGGACCTGGAGTTCACCACCGATAGCTTTAAGGTCTTCCTCGGCCTCCCCGTTTCCGTGGGCTTGGAGTTCGAGCCGGGACTCCTGGGAACCCTGGCGTCCGACAACTCGTTTCTGAGCGGTCTCGACGAAGACGTTGCCGTGGAGTTTGCGATCGAGCATCGCCTCGACGTGATGACCGCGTTCGACCAGGTCCAGGACGCGACCCGGCGCGAGGCCATTGCCCGCGACGCACTCCGGGTAGGGCTCGGGGTCAGTGGCGCACTGGACTCTTCCACTCCGGGATCGAAGCCCCTCGGTTTCCGACTGGGCGAGGTGGACTGGAGCGCGGGCGTCGACCTGGACCTTCCGGTGGATCTTCTGCCCGCTCGGAACGCTTGGCGCAGCGCGGAGATCGCCCTGGTGGATTCGAAGCGGACCTACGCCCGGTTCCTCGACAACGTGACCGTCAACGTCCGCAGTGCCCTGCGGAACGCCCGGAACTCCTACGACAGCTTCGAGATCCAGCAGAACGCTGTTCAGCTGGCCATCCGCCGAGTGGAGGGCTCTCAGCTCAGCCTCTCCGCGGGCCTCGCTACGACGCGAGACGTGCTGGAATCCCAGGCCGATCTGCGCCAGGCCCGCGATGCCGCGACCTCGGCACGGATCAGCTTCACGCTCTCCCTCCTCGATCTCTGGCTCGAGCTAGAGATCCTGAGGGTGGATGAGACCGGTATCTACTACGACGAACAACTCTCCGCCGAGCTGCATTCACGGTTGGCGCAGTGAATGACCCCTTCACCCGCACGCGCTGAACCCCGCCGACCGCATCAGGACACGCGATTGATCCCATGAAGCAACCCTACTCCCACTTCACCTGCGCTCCGAATCAACGTCGCGGCGGCATTCTGCTCTTCCTCGTCATCATCCTTGGGGCGGCCGCCGGAGCGTGGAAGCTCGGCATGTTCGAGTCCCTCTTTGGGGAGAAAGAAGAGGTCGTCATCGAAGGGGCCGAGGTTCGTCGCGGTGACCTGCGCATCTCCGAGGTCGTGCGCGGCAACCTGGAGGCGACCGACAGCGTGAGCGTCAAGTCGGAGCTCGAGGGTCGTTCGACCATCATCTTCCTCGAGGAGGAGGGGTCGACCGTAGAGGCTGGCCAGCTCATCATCGAGCTCGACTCGTCGGTGATGGAAGACGAGCTCGTGCGTCAGGAGATCGAGGTCAAGAACGCTGAGGCAGCGTTCACCAAAGCGAAGGAACAGTACGACATCCAGGTCATTCAGAACGTCAGCGACCTCGCCGACGCCGCCTTGGCGCTGGAGCTCGCCGAGCTCGACCTCGCCAAATACGAGGGGACGGAGGAGCAGCCGGAGGGCGAGTACCGGAACGAGGAGTCCCGGGCGGAGGAGGCGGTTCTCCTGAAGGAGGAGGACGTCAAGCGCGCCGCCACCGAGCTGGAGTGGTCGAACAAGCTTCTCGCGAAGGGCTTTGTGACGGAGAGCGAGAACGAGGCCAAGAAGCTGGAGAAGCAGCGCAACGAGATCCAGCTGACCCAGGCCCGCCGCGATCTCAAGCTCATGCGGCAGTTCAGCTACTTGCGGACGCTCAAGGAGCTCAAGGCTGACATTCAGACCCGCAAGCGCGACATTGAGAAGGTGAAGAAGCAAGCGAACGCTCGCCTCGCGGACTTCGAAGCCGAGCGCGACTCTGCCGGGTACAAGCTGGAGCGTGAGCGTTCGCAGAAGGAAGAGCTGGTCGATCAGCTCGCCAAGGCCAAGATCTATGCCCCCGAGGGGGGCCTTCTCGTTTACGCACGCGAGAAGAGCCGCTGGGGGCAGGGCGACGTCGTCAAGGAAGGCGACGAGGTGCGCGAACGCCAGGAACTCTGCACGATCCCCCGGGCCGGTGGGATGACGGTGCAGGCGAGCATCCACGAGACGAAGCTAAAGAAGGTCAAGACGGGTCTTCCCTGCATCGTGAGCGTCGACGCGTTCCCGGGTGCAACGTTCGAAGGCAACGTGGGCTTCGTCGCCGTCATGGCGGATTCTGGAAGCTGGCGCAGCAACCCGAATCAGCGTCTCTACAAAGCAGATATCAGCCTCACAAACCCCACCAAGGACATGCGCCCCGGCATGTCATGCAGCGTGGAGATCCTGGTCATGGATCTCGAGGACGTGCACTACGTGCCCCGCCAATGCGTGCTGCTCGATGGCGGCGAGACGATCGTCTTTGTCGTCAACGGAGGCAAGACCGAGCGCCGCAAGGTCAAGGTGGGTCTCGACAACTCGAAGTGGGTCTCTGTGGAGGAGGGCCTCACGGAGGGGGAGATCGTGGCGCTTGCCCCGCCCGCGGACTTTGAACCCGCGCCGGTTCCCGATGGGGACAAGGCGAGCTTCGGGCCCGCCGGATCGGAGTCGAGCCCGGCCGCAGCCGGTGGCGCCGCCGGCGGCATGCGCGGTGGTGGCCAAACGGGACGGCCCGAAGGCGCCCGCTCCGAAGGGGGACGTTCTGGCGGATCGAAGGGCGGCCGGTCCGGTGCTTCGGTCTCAGCGGGCGGACGCCCGCAAGGTAGCTACGGGAAGGGACGCCCGGACGGAGATTCGAGCACCACGGCTAAGGTGGACAAGGACTCGAAGCCGTGAACGACACTGCCCCGCAGCCCGGCAAGGAGCCGGTAGCGGAACTCAACGACGTCACTCGGACCTACAAGATGGGGGACGAGTTAGTGAACGCGCTCTCGTCCTTCAGCTTTACTTTTCACCGCGGCGAGTACTGGGCGATCATGGGTAGCTCCGGTAGCGGCAAGTCGACCCTGTTGAACTTGCTGGGCTGCATCGACCGCCCGACGAGCGGCTCTTACAAGATCCGCGGCCGAGAGGTCGCTTCGATGGACGACGACACGCTCTCTACGTTCCGCGGCAAGGAACTCGGATTCATCTTTCAGTCGTACAACCTGCTGCCTCAGCTCGACGTGCTCGAGAACATCCTCATGCCCGTCATGTACCAGGACGAGGTGCCTGAAGGCATCGAAGACCGCGCGCTTCACCTGGCGGAGCGGGTCGGGCTCGGCGGTCGACTGCACCACCGGCCGACGCAGCTTTCCGGTGGCCAGCAGCAGCGGGTCGCGATCGCGCGCTCGCTGATCAACGATCCTGCGCTGCTCCTTGCGGACGAGGCGACCGGCAACCTGGACAGCCGGACGGCCGACGAGATCCTCGAGCTGTTCGACGAACTCCACGACGAGGGCACCACGATTCTTCTGGTGACCCACGAGCAAGAAGTTGGCGAGCGCGCCGAGAACATCCTGCGCCTGAAGGACGGCCTCGTGGAGTCGGTGCACCGTGGCCGCCGCGGACAAAGCGGCGCGACAGAGCTCTTCGAAGCCTCGACGCCCTCGACGGCGGCCGCGACTCGTCCTGGCGCTGGGTCTGCGTCCGTCTCTGGGTCCGTTTCTGGGTCTGTCTCTGGGCCCTCTTCTGGACCGTCTACTGGGGGCAAAGCCTGATGGCCAAGCGTCAGAGCTCATTCTTCCGGGCGGTACGCCTCGGGGTCTCTAGCCTTCTGCTGCACAAGCTTCGCAGCTTCCTGACCACCCTCGGCGTGCTCTTTGGGGTGGCGTCGGTGATCGCGATGCTCGCGGTGGGCGAGGGCGCCAGCGCCGAAGCCCAGGAGCAGATCCGTAAGCTCGGCAGCCGCAACGTCATCCTGCGCAGCGTCAAACCCCAGGAACAAGGGGACACGGACTCCGAGATGCGCGTGTTGTCCTACGGCTTGACCCGTGACGACTTCGATCGCATCTCTGAGACGTTTCCAGGCGTCAAGCGCGCCGTCCCGATGCTTCAGACCCCGGCGGAGGTCCGCTTTAGCGACAACGTGTGCCGGCCGCGCGTTCTTTGCACGCCGCCCTCGTACAAGGATGTCACCCAGCGCGAACTTTTCTCCGGGCGCTTCCTCTCGGCCCAGGACGAAGCCTCCCGCGGCCTCGTTTGCGTCCTGAGCTACGAGGTCGCGCGCTTCCTCTTCCCCTTTGAGACTGCGCTCGAGAAGCGCGTGAAGGTGGGGGAGCACTACTTCGAGTGCATCGGCGTGCTCGGCTCGCGCACGCCGGTCGGCAGCGTCATGCTCGACCCGAGCAGCGAGGCAGGCGGAGAAGTGTTCATGCCCATCTCCACGGGACGCGCGTTCTACGGCGAGCGCCAGACCCAGATTCGCTCCGGGTCGATGGATATCCAAGAGGTGCAGCTCCACGAGATCGTCGTGGAGGCAAAGCGCGACAACGACGTGCTGACGGTGGCCCAGGCCTGCCGTGCCATGCTCAGCCGCGAGCACTCTGACAAGGACTACGAGGTGATCGTTCCCCAGGAGCTTCTGCAGCAGGCCAAGGAAACGAAGCGCATCTTCAACGTCGTCCTCGGCAGCATCGCGGGCATCTCGCTCCTCGTCGGCGGCATCGGCATCATGAACGTGATGCTCGCCACGGTGACGGAGCGCACCCGGGAGATCGGGATCCGCCGGGCCCTCGGGGCCAAGCGCAAGCACATCGTGACCCAGTTCCTGGTCGAGACCATGGTCCTCTCGGGCGCCGGCGGCCTTCTTGGAGTGGGCATCGGACTCCTGATCCCGTGGATCGTCGAGCGCACGGCAGAGCTTGAAACGATCGTGACCCCCGCGGCCCCGATCCTCGCTTTTGCCATCAGTGTGCTCGTGGGCATCGTCTTTGGCCTCTATCCCGCATGGCGGGCAGCCAACATGGACCCCGTCGAGGCGCTCCGGCACGAGTAGAGTCGAAACGGGGGCCCATCGGCTGTACATTGGCCCCTGACATGTCGAACGAAGACTCTGCCGAACCCGAAGAGGAGCCCGTTGAGCTCCCACCCTACGTAATCGAGAACGCCCGCTCGGGGCGCTCGAAGTGCAAGACCTGCCAGCGCAAGATCGATGCGGATGTCCTCCGCTTCGGCGTGCTGGTGGACGGCCGATTCGGCCAAGGCTACATGTGGCACCACCTCAACTGTGGTGCCAAACGCATGCTCGACCAGGTGGAGGAGGCCTATGCCATGGAGGCATGGGAGAACGCCAAGGTCCCGCCCGACCCAGACGAGCTACCGACCCTTGAGAAGCTACGGGCGGTCGCCGAGAAGGCGTCGGTTGAGCGCGAGAAGAAGGAGAAGGCGAAGAAGACCATTCCCTACGCGGAGTGCGCGCCCTCCAACCGCTCCAAGTGCAAGCAGTCCGGCGAGCCGATCGAGAAGGGGGCGGTGCGCATTGTCCTCGGTATGGAGGCCCACTTCGGCAACCAGACCCGGGTGACACCCTACAACGTCCTGCCGCAGTACCTCGAGCAGGCGCTGATGGAGCCCGACATGGGTACGGAAGAGGAAGGCCTCGCCGACGCACTGCGCGAGAACAGCCGCGACATCGATCCCGAGCTGCTGGAGCAGGCGATCGCAGAAGCCGGGCTCTCCTAACAAGCTCGCTCCTGGGCCTGGCGGTGCAGTCGTCGAGCCGAAGGCGGGCACCTACATCGACGCGCCCAAGGCGCTTCTGCCTCGACGAGTCTCTCGTTCGCTGCGAAAAAAGCGTGGGCTGGGAACCCGCCGCCGAATGGCGGGCTCCCAGCGGAGCGACTACTTGAACGTCAAGCTCAGCGTCCCGTCGGTTGGATCTCCACTCGGGTTGGGCCATGGGGACTCGGCGAAGATGAGGAAGATCTTCGGATCCATGGAGTGGATGCTGAAGACGTAGGTCTCGTCCTTCGGAAGGGCGCCGAGCCGCACCGTGGCCCAGCCGTCCGCATCCGTTTCGAAGCTCCCACCGCGCGGGTTCCCTGAGAATCGCATCGGCAGCACCTGCAGGTTGATCCGCTTCTTCGCGACCGGCGCACCGTCCAAGAGGAATCGCACGCGCCGTTCGCTCAGCTTCAGCTCGACCGTTCGCTTCGCACCCTCCACGAGCGTCGACGCCTCCGGTGGAACCCGCGCGATCCAGTCATCACCCCGGATCCAAAGGGCATCTGCGGCGTTCGCGTCGATGTTCCCCGGGCCAAGCACCGAGCCCTTGCCCTTCAAGAAGGTCTCTCTATCGAAGTCCTCCGCCATGTAGACGGCTTCGATCACCTCGTCAGGCTCGTGGGTCCAGTCCTTCGGAAAGGTCAGCTCGAGGGTGTACTCCACCCGCTTGCTGGGCTTGCGCACCTTTTCCTTCTTGGCGGATCCCCGCTTCATCAAGCCCTTGGGCAAGGCCTTGTTCTCTAGCTTCTGCCAGCCGCTTGGCGTCGGGGTCGGAAGGCTCTTCGCGAGGTTGTCCTCGAAGGTTCCGTCGTG
>CALHGQ010000274.1 GCA_938030175.1 uncultured bacterium
CTATGGGGGGCTTCAAGCGCCTTGTCAGGACTCCGATGGACGCAGTTGGTTAGCGCGGACTTCTTCAACGGGCTGCTAGGGGGCCCCGAGGCCCACCGAAGGGGGCCAGCTTGGGTTTCAGAGGCGGGGGGCTGCGCGCCGGGGCAAGTGGGGGCACCTTGTTACGCGATCGGAACGGTAGGGCCGGTGGGGTCGTTCGGGCTACGCTCTGTGGTGATCGTAAGTCGTTGCTATCGTTGACTTTATGTCATTTTTGTTTCGGTCGACTCCCCGGCTGGCACGGCAGTCGCTTCCGTCGCACGTCCCCAAGGGCCACCTCCTTCCCCGCGACCCTACGAGCATGAACTACGCAGCCGCCCCCCTCGCCTCCTCCCAGATTCAGCTGTCCCGCGAGCAAGAGACATCGCTGATGAGAGCGTTTCAGGAGAGCCGAACCGCCGAGGCCTTCGAGGCGCTCTACCGCGCCACGGCCCCGGCGCTGCTCCACTGGATCGAGTCGCTGTATGCCCAAGGTCGCCACGTGGGGGACCCGATGGACGCCGTTCAGGACACCTTCGTCAACGTCTATCGCTACGCCGGTTCGTTCCGCCCGTCCGCTGCGGGTGGGTTCCGGGCCTGGGTTCGGACGATCGCGTCGAACGCCCTGCGCCGTGCTAGGAGGCGGCCGCGTTCGCTGGGTGTTCTCTTCAGCGAGCTCGAAGACACCGTGCTCCCGGACCCGATGGATGCGTCCTCCGGACCGTCGGCTGCGGCCCAGTCCAAGGAGGCGATCGTGGACCTGCGCAAGGCCTACGGCCTCATGCTTCTCCAGTACGCCCAGGCGTACGAATCATTGAAGCCCCGCGATCAAGAGGCCCTCACCATGGTGGAGGTGGAGGGGCTCAACTACGCACAGGTGGGGGCTCGCCTCAAGGTCGGGCCGTCCAACACCAAGATGATTGTGTTCCGCGCGCGCCAGCGACTGCGCGCTCGGATCGCCGCCTTCAGCCAGGCCGCCGAGGGCGCGTCGAGCTCCGTCGCCCCGGTTGTGGGCGTCCGTGGAAGCCGTGGTCTCGCTGCCAGCAGCCAAGCGGTCGTGGCGGCCTAGCTATTCGGGGCCCTTCAAGCAACGCAGTCAGGGCTTCGAGGGGCGCTGCCCGATCGTGCGGCCTTTTTCAACGGGCTGCTAGCACCCCTGGTCGCTTCGACTTCCGTTGCACCACGGGGTGGGGCGCAGCTTGAGGCGACGTAAGATCAGCGGCTATGAATGCCGATGAAGGACAGCGTGAACGGGTCGACCTCCTCGTGGTGGGAATCGGCCAGCTGGCGACGCCCAAGGGAAACGTGGCGCTCGCCGGGAGTCGCCTTGGCGAGGTCTCGACGCAAGAGCGCGTGGCGGTGGCCTGCACCAAGGGCCGCATCGTGGCCGTCGGGGATGATCAGGATCTCCAGCGCAAGTACGAGGCCGAATCGGTCCTAGACGCCGAAGGGGGGCTCGTGATTCCGGGCCTCGTAGATTCCCACACGCACCCCGTTTTCGCCGGGACCCGCGAAGGGGAGTTTGAGGCCCGAGTGGGGGGGACGAGCTACGTCGAGATCGCGGCGCAGGGCGGCGGCATTCGGTCGAGCCTGCGCGGGGTCCGCGCGAGCAGCGAGCAGGAACTCACCGTTGGCCTGCTGGGCCGCATGGACCGCTTCTTGTCGCTGGGCACGACCACCGTCGAGGCGAAGACGGGCTACGGATTGACGGTGGCGGACGAGCTCAAGGGGCTCGACGCGATCCACTCGGCGAACCGTAACCACCCCGTTGATCTCGTGGCCACCTGCCTCGGGGGACACGACGTGCCGCCGGAGTTCGACGGACGCAAGGAGGCTTGGATCGATGTGGTGGTGCAGGAGCTTTGGCCTGCAGCCCAGGGCAAGGCGGCGTTCGCGGACGTCTTCACCGAGAGCCACGTCTTCGGGCTCGAGGACTCGCGCCGGATGATGCAGGCCGCCAAGGACCTCGGGTTTGGACTACGTATGCACGTCGACCAGCTGACGTCGCTCGGCGGCGCCGAGCTCGCGGCGGAGCTGGGGGCTGCCAGCGCCGACCATTTGGAACATGTCTCGGAAAGCGGCATGCGCGCACTCGCCGAAAGCGGCGTTCAACCGGTGCTCTGTCCGATGGTGCCACTGTTCCTTCGCGAGACGCAAGAGGCCCCTGCGCGCGCTATGGTGGACTTTGGCTGCGCGCCCGCCCTCTCGACGGACTTCAATCCGGGATCGTGCTATTGCATGAGCTTGTTCGAGGTCATGAGCTGGGCCGCTCTCAGGTATGGATTCTCCGCCACCGAAGCCCTCACCGCGGCTACCCTCAACGCCGCAGCGACCCTCGGCCTGGCTGACGATCGCGGCACCATCGAGCCCGGGAAACGGGCCGACCTCGTGATCACGGATCTTCCAAACTTCCACCACCTTACGTACGAGCTGGGTCGTTCCCCCGTTTGTGCCGTCGTGAAAGACGGTGCGACTGTCTTCCAGCGAAGCGCTCATCCGAAGCACGCAACATGACGACTCTCCCCATCGGCGCTCTCTTGCTCGGTGCTGCCTGCCTCGCGGCGGCTGCTTGCAGCGGCTCGGTAGATGCAGCGGGAAGCACGACAGGTTCTCCGGCCTCATCGATCGCGGGCGAGCCACCGAGCACGGGCGCTGGATCCAAGCGGGCGCCCCGTTCGGCCCAGCTCAACCGTCGGGTCAAGGCCGCGCGTTCGACCCAGCGAATGGTGGAGATCCCCGAAGGCGGCATCGTGTTCGAAGGTTCTTTCGTGCGCGTCCCGGCCTTCTTGATGGACAAGTACGAGGTGACCAACGCCGAGTTCGAGGCGTTCGTCTTGGACACCGGCTTCATCACCGAGGCAGAGCGCATCGGCAACTCGGTGGTCTTCGTCCACGGCAACGCGGCCAGCGGCCTCCGGCCCTTCGACGTCCTCCGGGGAGCCTCGTGGCGCCACCCAGCGGGCCCCGAGTCCGACCTCATCGGCAAGTCCGATCACCCCGCCGTCCACATCTCCTGGAACGACGCCACCGCTTACGCCGCGTGGTGCGGCAAGCGCCTCGCGACCCGCAACGAGTGGATCCGCGCCGCGTCTGCCGGAGTCGACGGAGCCCTCTACCCCTGGGGCAACGAGCTGCAGCCCAAGCGCCAGTACATGATGAACTGCTGGCAGGGGGTCTTCCCGGTCGAGGACCTGGCGCAAGACGGGTATCGAGGGACGTCGCCGGTGGGGTCGTTCCCCCCGAATGCCTTTGGTCTGTACGACGTCGCCGGCAACGTCTGGGAGTGGCTCGCGGAGCGCACGAGCCTGGGCGATGGTCCCGAGGACCAGGTCGCCGAGAAGCGGGGCGGGAGCTTTCTCTGCCGCGAGAACGCGGCGCTTGGCTACCACGCCTGCAAGGGCTACCGGGTCTCAAGCTCTGAGTGGAGCCCGATCAGCAACGGGAACGACAATATCGGCTTTCGCTGCGTGAAGGACGTCGGCGGGGGAGCCGAGCCCAAGAAGTAGATCCAAAGATCCTGGGCGGACGGCGCGAACCCATCTCTCCGCGCTGGTTAGGCTGTGGGCCACAGCCATGCCGAAGAACGATTCACTGATCCAGCCCCGCACCCTCCGAGGGTTCCGCGACCACACGCCCGCCATGATGATTCCGCGTGAGCGGCTCATCGACCGAGCGAAGGCGGTCTACCGCTCGTTCGGGTTCAGCCCCATCGACACGCCTACGCTGGAGTACACCGAGATCTTGCTCGGTAAGGGCGGCGACGAGACCGACAAGCAGATGTACCGCTTCGAGGACAATGGCGGGCGCGATGTCGGGATGAGGTTTGACCTGACGATCCCCTTCGCTCGTTTCGCAGCGCAGCACATCGGCCAGCTTGGCACGCCGTTCAAGCGCTATCACGTGGGGCTGGTCTGGCGCGGCGAAAAATCACAGCGTGGGCGCTACCGTGAATTCGTCCAGTGCGACTTCGACACGATCGGCACGACTAGCGCCACGAGC
>CALHGQ010000275.1 GCA_938030175.1 uncultured bacterium
CCACTTCCCCAGGATCAAACCGGATGCGCCGCGCGACGCCCAGGGACGCGTCCTCACGGTCCGGATGGACGAGGCTGAAGAGCTAGAGTTCGGCGGCATCGTCGGGCACTACCACGTGTCGAAGCGCAAGATCGATCCAGGCCCCGCCTTCGACTGGCGCGGCTTCCTGGCGCGGGTGCGCGCGCGCCTCACCGCCATGTAGCGTGGGCCCATTCCTCGCCGCGTTTCCAGCGCCGCTAACAACCAATCGGACTGCCACCGATGAAGATCCTCGCCCTTCTTGTGTTCGTTGCTGTGTTGCTTGCCGCCCTGCTTGGCACGCCTTCGCTCTTCCCAGGGGGCGCTGATGTGACGGCCGTCCATCCTGACGAGGCGGCGACTCACCCTTCGGCGAGTGAAGAACTTGTCCCAGTGCTTGGCGAGAAGGCCACGGAGGCTTCGGCGACGTCGAGTGAGCCCCAGCGAGAGCAAGTCACGTGGCGTGAAGCGGATCCCTCGCCCGAGGACGAGCCACGTAGGGGCGACCTGCTCGTCTACGTCGTCGACGAAGCTGGTGATCCTCTAGGGGGCGTGCCCCTTGCCACCCACCAAATCACGAAATCGTCTCGCATGGCACCGCTCACGGCCGTCACGGCGGAGGGCAGTGGGCTCGCGACATTTTCGGGTGCTGCGGAGGCGCTTGCGGAGCGTGCACGGTTTAGCCCGGGTAGCCGTTTTCAAGTGGGCCTTGACGTGCCGGGGCTCGACCTTCAGCGTGTCGACGTGGATCTGGCAGAGTGGCCCGACAAGGCCCTGCGCTTGATCGCTCCCAGCTCTGGTGTGCTGAAGGTGCGGATCGTGGATGTCGCT
The DNA here is from genome assembly GCA_938030175.1 of uncultured bacterium. Classification (GTDB taxonomy): domain Bacteria; phylum Planctomycetota; class UBA1135; order UBA1135; genus Saltatorellus. The sequence goes on from CALHGQ010000275.1 coordinate 850, forward strand.
GGATCTCCGGTCAGTGGGCGGCACTGGATTCATGTGACCCCGCTCTTCGAGAAGCCCTCGCATCCAGGCTACCTCCATCGCGGAGAGCGGTTCAGCGCGCAAACCGAAGGCGCTTCCGAGGTGACGTTTCCTGTCGTCCAGTCGGGTCTGAAGCTGCGCCTGGGAGTTCAACAGCACGGCCGTTACTCCTCCGCGCACGAGGAGATTGAAGCGCTTACTCCAGGCGAGCGCAGAACCGCGAAGCTCGTCGTCGACGGGCCGCTGCCCTACGTCGTCGGCCGCGTGGTTCTACCGAGCGGCGATCCGGTGGAAGCCCGCTTCTTGAACGTGAAGTCTGGGCCCGTCCTAACGTCGCGTGTAGAGCTCGAGCCGGACGGATCCTTCCGGCTGGTGCTCTCCAAGAAGAGTTTCGACCACGGAGCCCGTGTCACCGTACGACTCATGGTCCAGTTGCCTGGGGCTGATGGGGCTTACGGGGGAGGTCCGACGCTCACCGGCGAGTTCGACACGGCCGTCCCATCCGTGGAGGCGCCCGCAGACGTAGGGGACGTGGTGATGCAGGAGGCACCTGTCTTCGCGTCAGGAACCGTCGTTGACGATGCCGGTCATCCAGTCGAGGGAGCGCAGATCAGTATCTACACCAAGTTCAATCAGCGGGCAGACCCTGAGAACTTTGGATGGAGCTTCGCCCCTGTGCCGTACCACCGTACGGACTCAAAAGGGCGATTCCAGGTGGCTGCAGATCTGCCCCCCGGCGAGTACGCGATCAGCGCGAGACTGAAGGGCTACGTGGTTCGAAGTGCAGTGAGGTTCCTCTCCGGGCAGCGGGACCTTCTGCTTCACGTTTCTCCGCAGCGCTTCCTCAATGGAAGGCTCTTGCTTCCCAGCGGTGTGAATCCGGACCAGTGCAGAATCGTTGCCAACGTGCCCGATGCCACGCGAGAGGAGAGAACCTACATCAGCTTCATCAGTGGCGCTTCCACCACCGGTCAGTTCACGATCACAGGCCTGCGAGAGCCCGCTGTCCGTCTGACGCTCCAGTACGGCGAGGAAAGGCAAGAGCTCGCCACCTTGGACGAGATCCTTCCCACCGATAGCGCCGAGGAGTTTCCAAGTGAGATCAATCCCTGGGACCTCCGTGAGGAGCTGCGATACATGGCCTTCGACGTTCTGCTCGCAGATGGTGCACCCGCCACGACCGGACTCGTGGCCTACGGCTCGCAGGTGTTCGCAGTCGAAGGCGGCCGCGTCGATGCGCTTGCGAAAGCTGAGGAGGATGACGAGATGCTCGTTGTAGCGCCTGGGCACTTACCAACGATCCTCCATGCCGGCGCGCTTCCGAAGGAAGTCGAGCTGCTGCGCGGTATTCCCGTCCGAGTGGCGATCGAGACCGACCTGCCCGCGCTTCCTGAGGGGGCAGAGCTGACCATCTGCCTCGACCGGAGCAGTCAGGATTGGCTTCCAAGTGCGATTCGCGACCGGAGAGAGCGAAGGGGGCGCAGGTTAGAGGCGCGGCTTTGGAGAGAGGAGCTGATCGTTCAGGCAGGCGAAACTGAATGGACGCTCCATGTACCAGCAGTGGGCTCGTACCGGCCTACCTGGAAGGTCCATCACCCGGCGGCCCCCATCCTCCGTAGAGGGCCACGCACGAAGAGTTTCAGCTCAATGAGTTCGCGCTACGAGATTGAAGTGAAGAGCACAGCTGGCGACCCGCGTAGGTGGTCCTTTCAGGCTCGGCATGACCATATCAAGGAAGCGTTCCGTCACAGTGACTGATGGAACGCGATTCGGTCTGCCCAAGAGACAGAGGCGACCCGGGCTACCGCGAACCGCGTTGAAGTCAGCGCTGTTTACGTACGCACTGCACCTCGACATGGAGGAGTCGAAAGAGATGAACTTCGACGGTATCGTGGATCACTCCCAAGCGCTCGGTATCCCCGCCTCCGGTTGGCGCTGTGCTCCGGTGCGGGCAAGCGTTCTGCGAAAATGGGCAACTTCAGAAGACCGTCGTACTAGGCGTACCATGCTTGACCCCACTCATCTCGCTGGCCCTCTCTTGGCTCTGATGGCGTGCCTCGCGCCCGACCCTGCCCCGTTGTGGGCGTTGAACCTCTCCGGAGACCTCACTTCGAAACACCACGCCGCCGAGTGGTGCTCGGGGGTGGTGATCGTGGAGGCGGGGGAGGCGCCCATCACCGCCGCTGGTGGGCATGCTGCGCCCTTCGTTGCGGACTTCGACGGGGACGGTGTGCCCGATCTTGCGGTGGGGGAGTACACCGGTGGACGCTGTCGGCTCTACCGCAACCTCGGCACCGCCGCGGAGCCCCGCTTCAAGGACTACGTGTACCTTCTCGCCGAAGATGAACACGCCTCGATGGAGTCCGGCTGATGCATCGGCTTTGATCCGCAGTTTGCGGATCTCGACGGTGATGGCGTTCAAGACGTGATCTCGGGTCGCTACAACCCTGGCACCGTGTATTGGTTTCGGGGGATCGAGGGCGGTGGAGCCCAGGGACGGTTCGGCGAGCGTGAAGTGCTCCTCGATGCCAAGACGGGGCAAAGAGCTCCGATGATGTCGACCACGAACACGTTCGACTACGACGGTGACGGCGACTTCGATCTGTTCATCGGCAGCGTGGATGGTCGCGTTTTCCTGGCCGAGAACGAGGGGACCCCCACGGAGCCCATGTTCAGCGGGCGGAAAGAGATCCTCGTGGATGGCGAGCCCCTGAAGGTGGTTCAGAAGTCGGACGCGCTGCCCATCGATTGGGACGGCGATGGAATCATGGATCTACTCGTAGGAGACGAGGCCTGTGACGTGTCCTTCTTCCGGGGCATCGAGCCAGAGGAGCCCGACGGAGAGCGATTCGCCCCGGGGGTGTCGCTGATGACGGGGCACAGGGTCAAGCCCAAGGAGCGCTACCTGACGGCCTCGAAGCGAATCAAGCGGGCGGGCAAGCTTGTGCCCGGGTACCGGTTGCGCCTTCACGCGTCGGATTGGAACGGGGACGGCAAGCTCGACCTTCTCGTGGGCAACTGCGAGAAATTGAACGGCGAGACAAGCGGCATGGTGCGCGTTTTCCTGCGGCGCTAGACAGCGGTACCGAACCGAAACTAGAGCCGCCACCGATCGAATGCCGCTGCGTGCAGCGTCACCCGATTGGTGGCGGCGATCATTCCCGGTCCCCTCTGCCCTACGTCTCTTGACAGACGAGCCTTCTCACAGAGGGGGCCGTGCTGCTTCGATCAGTTGAAGGTGACCTCGAGTCCGTCGGTGAAGTTCGACGTCGGGCCTGCAGGGCCTCCGTCCCGGTGCCAAGCTTGGAAGTTCCAGACCTCGCCCGCAGCGATGGAGATAGAACCGTTGGGCTGGGGGGTGTTGGCTAGGTCGATGGCTAAGGAGAACGCCCCGCTAGCATCCGCCTGCTGGATCTGGCCGGGTCCCACATAGCGGCCAATGCCGCCGGAGAGACAGAGGTTACCCGCGCTTCCGGCCGGGTTCGCCACGAAGCCTTGGGCCGAGCTCACCAGGAAGAATCCGAAGGCAAACGCCGGCATGTTGGTGGCCACCAGGGCCACGTCGTTGTTCGCAACGATGGCGCTCCCCGTGGCGGAGATGACCGCGGCCGCTCCCGTGGAGTTCGGGTTCGCCATGCAGTAGTTCGAGAACCCACCATCGGCGTCGAGGACGCAGAAGGCTTCCCCAAAGATCGTGCCCGACGAATCGCGGAGATTCGCCACGAAGTAGACCTTCAGGTCGTCGGTCAGGCGGATGTCGTCGCTGTTGAAGAAGTTGAAGAACGCGTCGTCGTCGAAGACGCCGTTTCCGTCGAGGTCCAGGGGATCTCCCTCACGCATGAGGACGCGCTCGTTGTTCAGGACCACGGCCCTGGCGAGATCGGGGTCGGGGTGGTCCGTAAGGCCGCCCACGAGGTAGTCGCCCACGTTGTTGCAGGTCGAGGCAAAGAGCGTGGCCGTGGTCCACGAAACGGTGGAGCCCGGGACGATAGGGGTGAGGCCCCGGGTGACCACGGTTCCGTTGTAGAGGACCCACGGAACGTTCGTGTTGTCGAAGTCACCCTCGACGATCCAGTCGCCGGAAGCGCTCATGAAGACGCTCGAGATGCCACTTCCGTCGACGATCTCAGCGGGGTCGCCACCGGGCAGTGGGAAGCCCTCTTGGGCCACGACGACTCCGTTGACCACGGCCACGTCGTCCATGGCCAAGTCACCGCTGAGGTCACCTTGGAGGATGTAGTTCGTGCCCGTCGCGTCGATGAAGAAGTCTTCGAAGTCGAAGTTGTCCCAGGTCTCGGTCGTGGCACCGAGCTGGCCGGTCGGCGCATCCACGGTTCTTTGGATGAACGGCATCGAGTCGATGAAGATGGCGTTGTCATCCGCGGTGCCACCGGGGGTGCCGTCGATGGAGTCGGACTCGAAGGCCACGGCTCCCGTGTTCGTGATGACGGACGTGTTGAGTGTGTCGTGCACCCAACCCGCGGGGCCGCCAGCGATCGGGGTGTTCTCCGCCGCGATCAACGTGTAGTTCCCCATCCCGTCATACTTGACAACGTAGTCGTCTTCGGTGCTCGACGCGTTGGTGTCGAGGCTCATGGCGATCTCACCGGCGTCGTTGATGTTCGCCCCTTGATCGAAGAGAGTGATGCTCACTCCAGCAGGAGAGGACGCTGATGGTGTCGCCTTCTTTCAAGAGGAGGGCTCCATCCGTGATGATCAGATCGTTCTGGTCGGTGGGCAGGTCCGACTGACCCGCCATCACGTAGCGCGTGCCATCGGGGCTGAGGTTCGGGCGATCAAAGGTCGTGAATCGCACCCCTGGCATCCCCGGAACTTCCGAGAGCGGCGAAGACGCCACATCGGTGAAGATCACCTGGATCTGTTCCGGGGAGTTCTGTGCCAGGGCGACGGGGGCGAGGGCGGCTGCCGATGCAGCGAGGAGGTTGATTCGAGTCATGGAGGTGGACCCAGTCTGTCTGGGGCATGGAGGTTGCGCTGGCCGAGGTCACCGGGGGAAGTGAGCTTGCCAACGTGTGCCTGGGATTCTTACCGATATTCTCCCCGAGATAAAGAGGGCGTGTGCTGACTTGTCTCGGCGGTGGCTCAGAAGGAGGCGGAGCGGGAGGCGCCCGTGCTGGGAGCAACAGGACGTTTACAATCC
>CALHGQ010000276.1 GCA_938030175.1 uncultured bacterium
ACGTCGAAATAGCGATTATGTCTCTGGCGCTCGCCGCGCAGGCGTCCTGCCGGACGGGCCGCCCTCGCCGGGCGGGGCGTGCTCGCCGCACGGGCCGCGAGGGCGAGCCTCGCGGGGGCCTCGCGCAGGAGCGCGAGAGCCCCAGCGTCCTGCGGACGCACGGGGCGGTGTGGGTCATGGCGGCGTGAGCCATGACGGCAACCAATGCAAGTGGAGCCCAGCCGAGCGATCGCCGATACACGACGCCTCGTCGCAACGCTAGCGCCAGCCCACGAGTGCTCGCCGCACGGGCCGCGAGGGCAAGCCTCGCGGGGGCCTCGCGCGGGAGCGCGAGAGCCCCTGCGTCCTGAAGTACGCGTGGGACGGTCTTAGCAGAGCCCCCACATGGAACAAGCCTGTTGGGCAACAGCCCAACGCCGTATGCTCTCCCACCATGTCAGAGCGCGCGCGATGTCTTGATTGCTACCGGCCGGAAGCCCACTGCCTCTGCAGCTTGGTTACGCCGATCGAGCACAAGACCGACATCTTGATACTGCAACACCCGCGTGAACGGGCTCATCCGTTCAACACCGCGCGGCTCGCGCAACGGAGCCTAGTTGGCTCGCGGCTCGTGGTCGATCATGCGCCCAAGCTGAACGAAAGCGCGGAGCTTGCGGCTGAACTCAAGGGATGCGGGCTGCTCTACCCGCGCCCCGGTGCCAAGGACCTCTCCCAGCTGCGCCCCGAAGAGCGGCCGGAGAAACTCGTGGTGATCGACGGGACTTGGCACCACGCGCGCGCCATGTACCGCGACATCGAAGCACTCCACGACCTGCCCCACTACACGCTCCCCGCCGGGGAAGTGAGCGGGTTCAAGATTCGCAAGCAGCCGAAGGAGTACTGTTTGTCGACGCTAGAAGCGATTCACTCCGCGCTGAAGTGCTTGGAGCCCGAGACCCCGAACCTCGACTCGCTGCTGCGGCCGTTCGAGGCGATGCAAACGATGCAGCTCGCGTCGATGCACTCTCCGAACCCGCGCACGAAGCGCAAGCGTGACAAGTCCAAACAGGTACCGCACCTCCCCGCCGCGCTGGTGGATCGGTTCGACTCGCTCGTGGTGGCCTACGGGGAAGTGAACCCGATCCGCTGCGGGGACATTCGCCCATTCAAGGGGCCTCGCCCGTTGCTCACCTTCGCCGCGGAGAGGCCTTCCACGGGAGAGCGCCTTGAAGCGACCCTCGATCATCCGACGGAGAGTCCATTCTCCGCTGACGACGAAGCGCTGCGGTTCCTCCGGCTGAGCCAAGAAGAAGCGGCCAACCGGGTCTCCGTCGAAGAGCTGCGCGCCGCATGGAAGGGGTTCTGCCGTCCTGGCGACACGCTCGCCGTTTGGAATCGAGGAACGCTCGCCTACATACAGACCGTGCTCCCGGAGCTCGACGAGCGGCTCTACCTCAAGTCGGCCTACTGCAACCTGCGTCCCCTGCGTGGGATGCTGGAAGAGATCGTCCTGGCCGAAGGACTGCTCACCGCCGAAGAGGCGGATCGCCATCAGAAGGAGCTGAGCCGCACGAAGGAACGGCTCGCCAACGCCGTTGCGGTGGCACATTTCCTCAAGCGATACGGAGCCGAGCAAAAAGCCGCCACCTGCCCTTCGTAGCCGCGGAGCAAGAGTCCGCTACCGGAAAGATCAGGTGGCGGCTTCTGGCCGACCTCCATAGGGCTAGCTGCGTAGGGCCGCGCCCGTTGACTCAAGCGTGCGCTCCAAGCGGCTCAGGAACTTAGCGGCGTCCTTGTCGGTCAGCGTCTTGTTCGCCGACTGAAGGACCACGTGGTAAGCGAGGGACTTCTTGCCCTCACCGAGGGACTCGCCCCGGAACACGTCGAAGAGCTCGATGTCCGCCACGCTGCCCTTGCCCGCCTGGGTAATGGCCTGGGCCAAAGTCGAAGCCGGAAGATCGTCGGGGGCAACGCACGCGACGTCGACCTTGACGCTCGGGAACTTCGGCAGCGGCGTGTAGGTCCGCGGAGCCTCCGGGGCACCGAGCAGAGCATCGATGTCCAGCACGGCCACGGCCACGTCACTGTCAAGCTCGCCGACCAGGCCGAGACGTGCGCGCACCTCGGGGTCGAGGTCTCCCATCACGCCTGCGGGAACGCCGTCAGCGGTCCACTGGCCCATGACCTGCTTCACGGGGTGCAGCGCTGCGTGCAGCTGGTTCTCGTGGGGCGACCAGCACGGCACGGTGACGCCCGCGGCGCGAACGACGTCGTCAATGACGGCGCGCATCCTGAAGAACGCACCTTCGTTGAACGCTCCGTTCTCGCCAGACACCTTGGCGCGCGCGATCGCGACCACGAGCTGGTGGACTTCGCGCGGAAGGCCATCTTCACCCGCTTCCTCGGGTCGGTAGCCTTTGCCAACCTCGAAGATCATGACCTCGGAGCGCTGCCTGCGCGCGGACTCCAAGAGCCCGAGCACGCTCGGGAGCACCTCGCGGCGAATCTTTGCCATCTCGGGCGCCACCGGGTTGCGCGCCGTCACGAAGTCGCCCTTGTCGCCGTTCACCGCAGCCAGGAGATCGTCCGATTGGAACGAATAGCCCATGACCTGGTGGAAGCGCGCGGCACCCGAGAGCCGATCCTCCAGCGCACGCACAACGGCGCGGCGGCGGTCGAACGCGGGCGGTAGGACAGCGCCCATGAGGGGCGCCTCTGGCACGCTGCCGTACCGATGAATACGCCCGACCTCTTCGACGAGGTCGCGCTCCATCGTCAGATCCTTCGTGGCCCGAGCCGACGGGATGGCGACTTCGTAGCCCCCGTCCTTCGGCGTCGTGTGGAGCTCGAGTCGATCGAGAATCGCCGCGATCGCATCGTCCGCAAGGGTCACGCCAAGGTCGCGGCGAACGACGTCGCCCCGCACATGGATCGCGGTGGCTGGATCCGTCCACGACCCCTCGTCGCTGAGGATCATCGGAAACGAAACGCCTGGCTGGATCTCCGAAAGGAGTCGAGCGAAGTGGGCCGCCGCCTTCTCGGGCAGCGTCGGGTCGAGGCTCTTCTCGAAGCGCGCCGAGGAATCGGTGCGCAGCGCGAGGCGCGACGAGGTGCGGCGCACGGTGGTCGCGTCGAAGGCGGCGCACTCGAGGAGCAGCTTGGACGTGCCGCCTTGCACCTTAGACTCTTCGCCCCCCATGATCCCTGCGAGCGCCACCGGCTCGTCGCCGGAAGTGATCAGGAGATCCGAAGTCTCCAGGTCGCGCTCGATGCCGTCGAGGGTCGTCATGGTCTCGCCGGCCTTCGCCTTGCGCACGGCGATCCCGCCGCCGTCGAGCGCGGTGCGATCGAAGGCGTGGTTCGGCTGACCGAGGTCGAGCATGACGAAGTTCGACAGGTCGACGAAGAGGTCGATGGGGCGCTGGCCCACCGCGAGCAGAAGCTGGCGCATCCAATCCGGCGACTGGCCGTTCTGGACGCCGTCGATCCCGAGGCCGAGGTAGCGGCTGCACGCCGCGTCGTCGACCTTCACCGGGAACGCCGGCGTGCCGCCGAGGTTAGGTAGCGAGAGGTCGAGGGGCTTCAGCTTGCGCTCGTAGATCGCGGCGACTTCGCGCGCGATGCCGCGATGGCCCCAAAGGTCAGGACGGTGGGTCAGGGACTTGTTATCGATCTCAATGACCCAGTCCCCCATCCCAAGGGCTTCGCCCACGGGCTGACCAACAGCCAGGGGCTCGCCGTTCGGCTCCGGGAGGACCCAAATGCCGTCGTGCTCATCGCCGAGGTCGAGCTCGCGCACCGAGCAGATCATGCCGTTGGACGCCACCCCGCGTAGCTTGCCCTTCTTGATCTTGACGTCGCCAGGCAGCACGGTGCCGATAGTGGCGACCGCCACGCGCTGGCCCGGGCCTACGTTGGGCGCGCCGCAGACGATCTGCAGCGGCTCACCGTCGCCGATGTCCACCTTGCAAACGCCGAGCTTGTCGGCGTCGGGGTGAGGCGCACGCTCAAGAACGTGCCCCACGGTCACCGCGGAAAGGTGCGGCGCAAAGGGCTCAATGCCCTCCACCTCGCAGGTCGAAAGGGTCAGGTCGTTGCCGAGCTGCTCAGGCGTGATGCCTTCGAGGTCGACGTGGCGTGCCAGCCAGCGGTAGGAAACGAACATTAGAACTGCTCCAGGAAACGCAAGTCACCGCCGAGAAGGTGGCGGACATCATCGATGCCGTAGCGCAGCATCACGAGGCGAGAAAGACCGAGACCGAAGGCGAAGCCGCCCCATTCCTCGGGGTCGAGCCCGCCAGCTTTCAACACGTTCGGGTGCACGAGCCCGCAGGGCAGGAGCTCGATCCACGTGGTCTTCTTGCAGACGCTGCATCCGTCCGTACAGAACGGACAGCGCGCGTCGAGCTCGAAGCCGGGCTCGACGAACGGGAAGTAACCGGGACGCAGACGCACCTCGATGTCCTTCTTGAAGATCCCGCGCAGAAGCGTCTTCATGGCGCCGATCAGGTGCCCAACCGACACGTTGCGATCGATAACGAGGCCTTCCATCTGGTGGAAGGTGTGCTCGTGGCTGGCGTCGGTGGACTCTTGGCGGAAGACCTTGCCGGGTACCACGGCGCGGAAGGGCGGCTCAAGCCGCTCCATCGCGCGCACCTGGACGGGGCTCGTGTGGGTCCGCAGGAGCAGCGTTGCCTTCGAACCAGGCGAGTCGCAGTAGAACGTGTCCTGCGTGTCCCGCGCGGGGTGGTCGGCGGGGATGTTCAGCTTCTCGAAGTTGTAGTGATCGAGCTCGACCTCCGGCCCGTCGAGCACGAGGTACCCCATCGACGTGAAGAGGTCCTCCAGCTCGCGGGTGACCTGGACCACGGGGTGCAGCGAGCCGCGATCGATGCGCGGCGGCGGCAGGGAAGCATCAAAGCCCTCGCCCTTGCGCTCGTCCTCGAGCGCAGCGCCCTCAAGCGCCGATTCGCGCTCGCCGATCGCTGCAAGCACGGCCTGCTTGAGCTGGTTGGCGCTCTGGCCTGCGCCCTTCCGTTCGGCCGGGGGCAGCGTGGGAATGGCGCCCAGCATGGAGGCGACGACGCCGTCCTTGCCTACGAATTCACGCTCGATAGCTCGTAGTGCGTCTGCGTCGGGTGCAGTCGCGATGCGCGCCAGGGCGTCGGAGAGGGTTGCGTCGGTGTCCGTCACGGCAGTGCGGGGGTGTTCGGTGATGTAGGTGCGATATGCAGCGAGCCGCCAGCGATGATCATCGCTTGGCGGCCCGCGTTCTAGAATCTGCTATCAGAATCTAGGAGAGGACGGACCTCGCCTCATCGACGAGGGCGTCAAACGCCTTGGGATCGTGAATCGCGAGCTCGGAGAGCTGCTTGCGGTTCAGGGTGATCTGAGCGCGGTTGAGTCCGGCGATGAACTGGCTGTACGTCATGCCGCGCATGCGTGCGGCCGCGTTGATGCGGACGATCCAAAGGCGGCGGAACTGGCGCTTCTTCTGGCGACGGTCGCGGTAGCTGTACGCCCATGCGCGGACGACAGACTCGCGCACGGTGCGCCAAAGCTTGGAACGGCCTCCGCGGAAGCCCTTCGCACGGTTGAACCAGCGAACTTTCTTCTGGTGGCGCGGTGCGCCGTAGGTGACACGTACCATGGATCAGCCACCTCCCATCATGCGCTTGAGGAGGTAGGCCCAGGTGCCCGTAATGATGATCGCCTTGCGCTTGTTGCGCTTGTGCTTGGCGTCCTTCGGAGCATGCTGGTGGCCACGCTTGGGCCTGGAGCACTTGAGCTTGCCGCTCTTGGTCATGCGGAACCGCTTCTTAACGGCTCCCTTTGATTTCATCTTTGGCACTTCAATCACCTTGTGGAGGGCTCGGACCAGCTCGGAGGCCGGCGGGTTGCCCGCGCT
>CALHGQ010000277.1 GCA_938030175.1 uncultured bacterium
GCGCCCCGACTTGCACAGAACTGGCGGCATGCCGAAGACGCGCTCATTGCCGCTACGTCTGTGACCACACGCAGCTCTAACGCCGGTGGGCCGTCGGCACTGAGTGCCAAAGTCGAGCATGGCACCACACTGTCTGTTCTCGTCAGCTGATGACCATCCTCGGGCCTCAGCTGTCATCCTCGCAGCCAGCCATAGATCATCCGAATCACAACCCATGCGCCGATCAGCCAGGGTCCAACGACGACCGTGAGTCCTCCTATCACGGCAAGCCATTCGCCTGTGGACGTTTTAGCTTGCGGAGTCGGCCTGATCAGCTGTTCGGGCGACACATCGCGCCTTGTGAACTCCTCACGCATGGCCGGAGACAGTTCATCGAGGACCTTGCTCCGATGACGGGCCTGCATCACCACTCGCGCCAGCGCATCGAGATCCAGCGATGAGAGCCAGCTTGCGATGATCGGTTGATGCTCGGCCTCTTGGCTCAGCCCGATGGCCCAGAAACGGGCCGCGTCGACCTCCTCTCCGATCACGGCGTGCATATCGCCTAGGCGGAGCGCGAAGCATTCCTCGTCCGTGAACTGTCCGACGTAGGAGCGGAGCTTGTTTCTAGCCTCGCTGTTCTTCCCCTGCTCCACGAGCCCATCAACTCGCCGAATCAGTTGATCTCGGTGCTTCTGATCCATCGACCTGATAATACTGGACTCAGGTTGGCTCTGTGACGGCGAACACGATGCGAGGTTCGCCCTCTCCCTCCGAACGTACTCAGTCGGAGCGACTACTCGGAGCTGAGCTCCTTCGTGGTTCGACCAGGGCGGCACGTCGTTCGTTGCCACCGCTTAGGGGGGGCTGCGACTAGCTCAGATCACTGCGGTCTTCCGCAACAAGCAGCAGAAGCGAACATCGAGCGGTTCCTCCGCAGACTCGACCGCGGCGGACTGGCGACATTCACTACGGTACCGTACTGCCACCCGCCTCTCGGGCCGTAGCGTTGGGGCTTGGACCGTTCGGTGGCGCCGCCGTTGACGCGCCGGTGAACGACTCCGTCACCGCGCTACTCCTCAGGAATCGCCAGAGGGCGGCGTTGACCGCGATGGATCCCAGTCGCAGGGCTAGCGCTTCCCCCGTCCAGTCCCCCGTCACTACGCCGAGCATCATCAGGGCGATAAAGAGAACGACCACGGTGTTGGTGGCGATGGAAATGGGCGCCTGGAGACTGACCAGCGCGACGCCCCATTGGCACCGAGCCAATAGCAGGATCCCTCCGAGACCGATCGCCGCTGAGCAAGCGAGGAGCACCGACATGGAGGCCTCAAGGAAAGCCTCGTTAAAGGGGGTGAAGCCCATCCATGGGTTGTGGAAGAAGCCCCAGCGAAGGTCGTCTCCATCCGACCGATCCATCAGGTCGAGGGTCCAAATGGCACCTCCGACCAGGCCACTGACCACGGAGACGATGGCCGCGAGTCGCAGCGAAGACCCGAAACGTGAGACTGTCATTCTTCGAGGGTAGCGGCACCGGCGTCCCGCCGCCAGCGCGCCGCTCCAGTACCAGGACTGGCCCGGTCTTCTCTCGCGTATCCGCTGGAGGAGCACCTCCGCCTGGCTACCGACACCGCGAGCTGATGCGCCGTTCTTTGAGCCGTTTCAGCCGATCCCCCAAGGTGGCGGACTCGGTGGCGGTTCCGGACCGCCGACGAACAATCCGGCGAATCAGTGGCGGATGTGCAGAGCCCCCCTCGTTCTTTGGAAGGAGCGGCAACTCAAGTGACGCTCCCTCTCCTCGCGGCGCACTCAACCTTCCTCTGCACACGGTATCTCTTCTATGAATTCTCCCTCTCTGCCGCTTCTGTGGCTCTTTGGCGCGACGCTCGCCCTTACCACTGCATGCAGCAGCGATGACGACATGGGTAGTGGCGGGGGCGGCCCTTCGGTGAGTCAGAACGAAGTGGTCGTGTACACCAACACGACAGACCCACGGATCGCAACGGTCACGACGCCGAGCAACGAGGTCATTACCTACTTCGGCGAACGCGACGCTGTCGGCATGCCCATGGCGTTGACCGCGATTGACGTGACGACGAACGGTGACATGGACTCCTTTCAACTGGACTCTGACGCACGCCCCGTCCGCGCTCTAGCAACGAACGGTACAAGCTTCGAATTCGAATGGCAGCCGAATGGAACCAGCGTTGTCGTGTCCGCCCTCTCTCCCTCTGGGGAGGTGCAGGTGAGCACTCTCGTTGACTTCACTGAGCCTCGACTCACGGAAGGGCCACGGCCTATCGAACCACTCGTGACCAACACGTCGATGCGTGCTGGGATTCGATCCACGTCGTTCACGGGGCCGCCGGACGTAGGCGCAGGCATTGCGTCCCAGTCGCTACCGCTTGGGTCTGGGAGCGGCGCAGTCATCACAACGGTCCTCGACTGCGGCTTGGCGCGAAACGGGCTCGGAGTACGTACCCTTGTCTTCGATGAAAGCAACTCCGAGTTCATCGGTAGCTTCCCGACGACGTCTGTTGGCGATGGGATGTACGCCTCCATGGTGCCCATTGGTCAGACCACGACAGGCATTGACCAGACAGTCTGCGAGACCATCGAATCGACCCTCGGGCTTTCCTGTACCGCGCTAGAAGGGATTGGGGGACCCGCCGGGGCGACGCGCTTCTGCGTCTCGATCTCTGCTGCGCTGGATGCCATCGCTTTCGGGCCCACAGGGGAGTTCGTGGCCATTCTCGCCGCATGTGAAAGCGTTGTAGCCTCCCTATCTCTCTACTGCGAGACCCTTGGGGCTGGCGCCCCCGGCGGACCGTCCATCGCTGGTCAGCTGTGTGATCAACTCTTTGAAGACGAGACGACGCCTGCCACGATCCGCGTGTCTGGGTGTGTTTCTGCGCTGCCGCAAGATGTGTGCTCCTCGGAATCCGTGGTCTCCACCCTCGGTTCCTTCCCGGTTCAGCTCTCCATCGACCTTGGAAGCAACGTCCAGATTCGAACCCTCACGCTCGATCCAAGCAATCCTGCTGAAGGTCAATCCTACACTGCCATTCTTGATGTGTCCTGCCTCCCGACAGGCTCGTCCGTCGTGATGTCGATCCTCGGAACCGACGGCTACTCTGACTCTCGGACCTTCGACGTATCCGCAGGCCAACTGGAAGGTCTCTTCAACCTGAACGTTCCGGGAGCGCAGAGCGGAGTGATGGATACCGTCACCGGTCGCGTCAGCGTCGACGGCGATGAGGTCGCGATGCGCGTGGCGTCGCTCGTGTTCGGAGGCTAACTGCGATACCGGAGTGGGCGGTACAGAACCGCCACGCTGCTGCGCAGCTCACTGGGCAGGAAGTCGCCGCGTTCGTTTCCGCTACTTGGCCAAGTGCCAAGGAGCGGTGACCGTCCCCTACGAGAAGCGGAAACGAACGTGGCACGGTGCTGCCGGCAGTGATGACTGAACGACCGCTCGCTACCTCCTCAACGAAGAGAGTCCTGATCCCGCCAGCGTCCTCACGTATGGGTTGGAGTCCTGCAGCGCTTGCCGAAGCGCCGCCATCGCGGCGGGATCGTCGATCTTATTGGCCTTGAGGACCTGACTGAGGGCCCATCCCGCGTATCCGCGGCCTGGGAAGTCGTTGTCTTTGACGGCGGCGATGAGCGACGGGATGGCCGCCTCCCCCAGCTTCTCTAGCCGGTCCACGATGACGTTGTTGGCGGGTACCGACGCATTGCCGTCCTTCAAGAGCGCAACGAGTAAGAGCGGACTGGTGGTGTCGGGACCTTGCTCTTCCTCCGGCACGACGGCGCGCTTCTCCTCCGCTTGGCGTACACGGTCCAAGCCGGCCTTGGCGAGAGACTTCAGCGGACCTTCTTCGTCGGACGCCGCTGCCGCTTCAAGTGCCTGAACCGCATCGGCAGGAGGGTTCTCTAGCCGTGCGAGCAGCAAACCGAGGGTGAAGGCCGCTTTGCCCCTGCCTGCGAACTCCGGGTCTTCGACGAGTGCAAGCAGCGCCGCGATGGAGGGATCACCGATGGCCGCGAGCTTCTCCACAAGCTCTTGGTCCAGCTTCAGCTCGTCATCCCGGAAGTGGGCCACGAGTGCAGACGCGTCTTCGGGCCCTTGTGGCGATGCGGCTACGGCCGCAGAGGATGCATCCACGGGAGTCGCGCCTTGAGCGTTCGAAGCCGTGCCTCCTTCGTTCTCTCCGGCCCCAAAGCGAGGCGCCAGGGAACGGTAGACCTCGAGTGCATCGCGGTAGCCGCGGATAATGTCGCGCGTCCCGATGTTGCCGACGGGCGCCTTGTAGCCGCCGAGTTCCGCGTTCGCGTAGGGCATGGCCTCGGCCGCCGCGGCAATGTAGGCCCGACGCGCGAGACGGTCGTGTGGCAGGTTTTCTTGCACCCAGCACCAGTGGAACTTCGCCCAAGGGCGATCGCCGGTGAACCAACACGCAACCCCCGCATAGTAGTGCGCCTCTGCGTTGCGCGGGTGACCCACCGAGCGGCGGGACAGTGCCTGGAGCCACTCGCGCGCCGGGGCGTACTGCTTCTGCGCGACGAAGCGTCGACCTCGCTCGATGTCGAGTTCGATGACGTGTCCCGGGGAAGCGCCCTTGCCCTCGCGAGCCTTGAACTCGAGGGCCTCGTGCGCCTTCCAGTCCTGTTCGTAGCGATGAATCCTCAGGAGACCTAGCTGCGCGGACAGAGTCGCCGATGCCGGGGAGCCAGCCAGGGCCGCGACCTCGCCGTAGCCGCGCTTGGCCGCGTCGTACAGCCCGAGCTCTTCATCGAGTCGGCATTTCGCCAGGCGCTCCTCGACGGAGCTCCCCTCCCCAGCCGCGGTGCGCACAAGCGCCTCGGAAGTCGGCTCTGCGTCGTAGTCCGGATGGTCGTCAAGCAGCTTGCGCGCCCAATCGAACACAGCGTCCTTGTCGGCGTAGAGCTCGGTCTCCCCCACAATCTTCCCGTCGGGCGCGAAGGCTGCGAGGTAGGCGTACGGGTTCTCGGTTTGCCCGTTCACAAAGTCGGTAGCGGCTTGGCTGCCTCCTTCCCCCATACCGCTACGGTTGAAGTAGTAGGCCACAAAGCGGCGATTGAAGAGATCGATGACGCGACGTTCTGCGAAGCCCCCGGCTCGCATGGGTTCTGCGCCAGGTCACCAGGTGCCGGCCGTTGCGCAGGTGGCTCCCGCTTGATCAATGCCGAAGGAGACCCCTTTGATCAGGAGCAGTCGGTTCTCGTCCTTGGCGCGTTTCAACGCTTCGTCGAAGTCAGCGGGCAGAACCCATTCGATCGCCGCTGTGTCGGCGGCTGGTGCCGGGGACGCTTGTGGAATAGCGGGGAGCAGGGGCGCGAGGCAGGCGAGGGCAGTGAGTGACATCATGGTGCTAGCCCGATGGGGCTCGGGCGCTTTGGGAGGGATGGCGCCATGGAATTCCTTGGCGCTCAACGCGATTGCGTGAGAGTGGGACCGAGCGCAAGGCTCGTGCCACGCGAGCAGCGCTCGTCATCCTACGCACATGGGGCAGACCGGGAGCCAGTCAGTGGAACGCCACGTCCAGCTGGGGCGCCTCTCCGCCCGATCCACCACAGATCGAGCACAGCGGCCTTCAAAGGGACGGCCGCCGAACTCCCCCATCGAGGTCAGTCGTGTCCTACCTCGGCGGCACCCGGCCGCAGCGATCACCGCCGCAGTCTTGGCGTTGCCTGCGGACCCGGCCGGCGGCTACTCCCCCGCGCCGATCCCGGTCTCGGCATCCAGCCGCACCACGTTGTAGCCGCGGGAGCGCATCAGGTCGGCCAGGCCGAGGCGGCGCGGCTTGGGGACATCGACTTCCGTCGCGGCGTTCACTCCTGGGGGAGTCGGAAGATGCATCGCTCCGATGGCGACAAACGCCACCTCGTCTGGGGACTCGGACATCGCCCGATCGAGCCGCTCTGCGAACTTCTCGTTTCGAATCCAAAGAAGCTTGGCTTCCTTACCCTCCCTATCTTCCATGTCGGGATAGAGGATCTGATCCAGGAGTCCGTAGAGCCGCGCCGGCTCGCCAGAAGACCAAGCCGCCAGGGTCTCCTCGGTCATGCTGCGCCCTTCCACGTCGTACTCGTCGAGCTTGTCGAGGAGCGATACGAACCACGTAGCCTGCTCGTCCAACGACATGTCAGTGAAGAGACTCAAGTGCTCGTTGACCGACTCTAGCTTGCGGACGGGTTTGTCGTCGGCCCTCGCACGACGGCCGAAGTCCACGTCGAGCACCGGCTTGTTGTTGGCGCGGCTCTCAAGGTAGGGGATCTCGCTCATCACCACCCACGGAGCCATCGACTTGACGTCATTGAGGTCAGCCCTCGGCTGGCCGGATAGTTCGTAGCGGTCCCCCATGCGCTTCCACGTCACGTCTCCAACGACCTGATCTAGCGTCGTGCCTTCCGGGAGGAGAATCGCTTGTCGCATCTCCGCGCGCTCTTCAGGGCTAGGCGAAATTTCGACGTAGAGCGAATCCGAGCCTTTGAACGCAGCATCCACGGCCACCGGGAGCTTCTGGGTGCGCTCATCGTGGAGGTGCACCGTCCCAAAGAGGTAGGCCGTGGCCCCGTTGCCGGTGACGCGGTAGAACTGCGGCCCGGTGGGTCCAGACTCGGCGGGGAGCGAGTGCTCTGCGCCAGTTGATGAGCACGCGAAGAGTAGGAGAGAGGAGGCGAAAGCGCAGGCGGAGTAGAGATTCATATTGTCGGGGACGGTCGTTGCTGGGCGGTGCGGGGACACCGACCTGTCCGATGAGTATACGCAGAGACTCACGGCTGCGGCGCCCACTTGGACCACCCTTCGAGCGATCGAATCTTCCGTCCGTGCTACCCCATCGGTGATGACTCGCGACGCAGCTAGCGGCAACCCGTCGCCGCGAAGCCCAGATGGCTCCGAGTGCGATCGAAGCGCGGCGATCACACGGATGAGCGCGATTCACTTACCCTGGAAGAGCTATGCCGAATGACAGCCAGAACCTAGACAGTGTGATCGCTCACGTGGAGGCAGCAAAAGCGGCCCCAGATCGCAAGGAGCAAGAATTGCAGCAAGCGAAAGCGTTCGCGAATCTCATCAAGGACCCAGACCTTCGTGCTAAAGCAGACGCGGCCATCTCGGCGGCTGAATAGCTGCGCGAAACGGCCACACAGGCCAAGCTGTTCTTGCTACCGCCCTGCCCTAGCGCGCGCGGCACTCGTAGAAGCCGATTGGCTCCGGCGGGTCTGCCTGGCGGAAGATCGAGAGCTCAAATCGGTCGTCGAGCGCTCGATGTTCGTACCGGATGGTGCGCGACTCTCCTGTCGCCGGATTCGTTGACTCGCGTGAGACCACGAAGCCGTCGCGAGCGTCGTTGAACGTACCCGTGGCCTGGGAAGCGAGGCTCGTTCCGTTCGCGGTGACGGAGACGCTTTGGAACACCTTCCGATCGAGGTCGAATCCGACGATCGCATTGGCGAGCCATGGATCCTCCCCAAGGGTGCCTTCGGTTTCCATCTGGATGAACCGCCCCTCAAGGATCGGCTTGCAGCGGAAAGTACCGGAGAACGGGACGCGTCCTTCCTCGTTCTGGGCGAGGCCCCAGCCCGTCATGCTCCAGTCCCCAACGAAGCGGTGCAAGAACGCATGCTGCTCCGACAGGGGTTCGGCGACCTGGGTCGTAGCGCAGGAGGTGGCGAGGAGGGCGACCGAAAGAGCGAGCTGTCGACAATTCATGGCGGTACGGGGTGAGGCTCGTTCCTGCCGATTCCGGCAGGAACGAGAGCTACTGACGGCTGGGTGCCGAGGGTCGCACCGCGGCGGCTGCTGATTTCTTGCCGCGGCTACTGCCAAGTAACGGCGACCGCTTCGGAGAAGTTGGAGGTGGAACCGAGGTCGCGGAACCAATACTGGAAGATGTCGGTCCGCCCGGGCATCACCGCTCCGCCGCTCGGGATGTTGAAGGCATCGATCTGGAAGCGGACGAAGCCGTTCGAGCCACTGTCCAACACGAAGTTCGAGTAGCGTGACTGGGGTGCGCCCACGCACAGGAGGCCCGATCCGACCGCCTGGAAGCCGAGGTTGGGTCCGGTGAGGAAGTAACCGAAGCTACTGGTTGGGAGGAGACGCGAATAGAACTCCAGCTCGTTAGCGGTGAGGTCCGTCGTCCCCGTCAGCTCAAGCGTCGCTCCCTCGCCCGTGGAGTTGATCTGTGAACTGCACACCGGGTGCGCGCCCACTCCGTCTACGGGTTGGTCCAGGGCGAGCGCATAGGAGCGGTCCACCACGATGGATCCAGGCATCATCGTGATCGCGCCGGTGGCCCGGTCCTCAAGCTCCACGCCGCGCCCGAACCCAACGGTGCCGAGGAGGGTCTGACCTTGACCATCCGACTCCAGGCTGAGAATCGAGCGAGACTCCGTGGATTCTGCTGTGACCGTGCCATCCCCTGGATGCACCGAGTACCTAGCGTCACTGCCGAGCGACGCAAAGGCCTGAACCATCAAGACTCCCGTCTCGTCCATCGCAAGTCCGTAGAAGTTGGACTCCGTCAGCGGCATGGAAAGCGGCGTCGAAGTCGTTGTCTGCGCGTCCACGTCAAGCCGCACGATGGTGTTGCCGCTGAGGGAGAACAACGCGCCGTCGCTGCGCTGCTCGAGGCCGCTGAGGCCGGGGACGGGGATCACCCAGGACTCCAGCGTGGCCCCGGTAGTCTTGTCGATACGCTGGAGGTAGGACTGACTTTGCGGTTCCAGATCGAGCGCCGAGGAGAGCACCAGAAGGTCGCCGGTCTGGCGATCGACCTCTAGGCCGCGCCAAATCTGGTCGAAGCCGGGAGGCGTCAGGTCGAAGAGAAACTCGTATACGGGGTTCGATCCGTTCCAGTCGGTGACGTGCCAGATACGGCTCGGACGCCCGATGATGTAAAGATCCGCATCCTGGGGAAGCGGCGGGGACGCGAGCGACAGGGCGAGTAGGGAAGCGATCATGGGAGTTGTGGCTCTATGTGGTTGTTCGCCTCCGCCGCGAGAAACGGAAGCCCGGGACCTCGACGGTACCCTACGGCGGGCATCTCCGCCTAGACTCGCCTGCTAGAGGCCTAGGAGAGCTCCGATAGAGTGAACCGCTTGGAAACGTGGCTTCGCCTCCAAGCGGTCTCTCCTCGGATCAAGAACCCCATGAGCGTCAACAGCGGTGCGGTACCCGTTGGTAGCGCTCTCGCTGTTCCTGCGGTTGAGCATGCTCGCTCGCCGAGGGGCATGGGCGAGCTCTCTCACCTGCGAGGTGTGCGCAGGATCGACCACGCACACGCACGGGTCGCTAGCGCTCCCGCAACGCCTCCGCTGGGTCCGGCGCTTCAGCTAGCTCGTTCAGGATCTTGGAGAGCTGCTCGTGTCCTGCTTGGTTGTGATTCATCCACAGCCACCCGCTCTTCGTGATCCGAGTTGAGTAGTCGACGTCGTCATTCCATGAGTCCGTTTCCACCTCGGAGAGAATCACGATCGACAACGGACTGTCGTCGGGATTCTGCTCGTTGGCCAACACATCGACAGTGATCGGTGTTTCGACAGGGGTCTGACGGTAGTCGTCCACGGCGACGGCTGGGTCGTGAACACCATCAACTTCAACCGATAGCGTCGCGGTGTCGGTACCGCCATCGCCGTCTTCGATTGTGTACTCGACAGTGGTGGTTCGCGTTTCGCCTTCTTTCAGATCATCGAATTCGCCGTT
>CALHGQ010000278.1 GCA_938030175.1 uncultured bacterium
CGCCGCCTGCCGTGCAGCAACCCACTCACCGTCATCGCTCGAGCTCAGTTGCTGCTCGGCCAGCTCGACTCGTTGTTCGAGGCCTGCGGCTCGTACCCGGCCCACAAGGATCGGGGACAGCGCTAGAGCGCCGAGCAAACCTAGCGCCAAACTTGCCACGAGACGATGCCGCCAGATGCGCCGGCCTGCACGCACTAGGCGCGGAACGGGCTTGATCGCAAGTGGTTCGTGCGCCAAAAAGCGGCCTAGTTCAGCCGCCATCGCAGCGGCATCGGGAAAGCGATCGCAGGGCTCCTTCTCAAGCGCCTTGAGGCAAATCAACTCGAGGTCGGGGTGGATCCTCGGGTTGGACAGTCTTGGGGACCTTGGCTCCACATGGGTGATCGCCTGCAGCACCCCTTGAACGGAGCTCCCTTCAAATGGTTTCTCAAGGGTCAGCGCCTCGTAGAGAGTAGACCCTAAGGAGAAGACGTCACTCCGGTGATCGACGGGCGAGTCCAGCAAGAGCGCTTGCTCGGGACTCATGTAGTAGGGGGTTCCCATCATCTGACCGGTGGCTGAGATACCCGCGATGCCAAGGTCCTTTGCAAGGCCGAAGTCAGCGACGTACCCCTTACCGCTCTTGTCCACAAGGACGTTCTGCGGCTTGATGTCTCGATGGACAATGCCGTGGCCGTGAGCGAAGTGCAGAGCGTTGGCGATCTCACGCACCAACTCAGCGATGGCGCGAGTGCGGCCCGGATCTGAATGGGAGGGCAACCCACCATGGGCCGACCTCTGGTCGCCCCGCGCATCCTCGAGCAGTGAGTGGAGGTCGCTGCCGATGACCAGTTCCATTGCGAGGTAACGATAGCCATCAGCCTCTCCCGCTGAGACGACCCTTACGATGTTGGGGTGGTCGAGCCTTGCAGCCGTCACGGCCTCAAGAGCGAATCGCCGGGTCTGCTGACTCGGCTGAGCGTTCCGCACAGCCATAACCTTGAGGGCGACTTCTCGGTCCAGTAAGACCTGCTGGGCACGGTAGACCACCCCCATCCCCCCGCGCCCAATCTCTTCAATGATCTCGAACTCGCCCAGGGACGCGCCGGGTACAAGGTCCCACGCGTGAACTGCACCTAAGTCGAAGGGTGGTGGTTCGAGAAAGCTTCCTTCAGGCTCGTCGAGGAGCTCCATGACCTGCGCCTCGAGCTCTTCGTCGCCGTTGCAGAGTGCACCCACGCGTTCCCGCCGCTCCTCCTCTGGCGCGAGAAGAAGCTCGCCTGCAATGCTACGCAGTCGCTTCCACTGGTCTGGCGTCACTGTACTTCCTTGTGCAGCCAACTCCTAGTGCTTGCCCAGTGGCGCTCGAACGTTCGCTGGGGAATCCCGAGCATGTCCGCGATGCGCTCTAGCTCGAGACCGGCAAAGAGGCGTATCTCCACAGCCTTGGCCATGGGCTTGTCGAATGTCGCGAGCTTTGTCAATGCGTCATCCAGCGCCACCAGATCCAGTGCGCGCTCCTGGAAGCTATCGTACAGGTCGTCCAAAGGAACCCGCTTCCCCTGGGCTTGGCGCTTTGAGCTTGCTTTGCTACGTGCGTGATCGATCAATACGCAACGCATCGCTACAGCCGCCGAGGCAAGGAAGTGCGCAGCGTCCTCAACCTGATCGGCGCTGCCCTTCGCAAGCCGCGCGTAAGCCTCGTGCACGAGATCAGTCACTTGAAGGGTGTGCCCGAGAGGTTGACGGCGCATCTGATACCCGGCGATCTTGCGTAGTTCGTCGTAGATCGCAGACACGAGCGGTGGAGCAGATTCTGGGGTAGGTTGAGAGGTCATGTAAGAGGCGTCAACGCTGGGGGAATTGGCAGCCCGCCAAGAACACCGAGTTTTCTTCGATTAGAACGGGAATTAGTGCCCCTGGGATACCTGAGGCAATCGAAAGCGACTTGCCGCTTCCTGCGCAGGCCCCAGGCGTCGGGCTCTAAGCCGATCGCGGGGAAGGCATCAGCGGGATGTTGCTGGGGACGCCGGCCGCCTGAGGTGCTAGGCGCTCGCAGAAGAGCTTGGCGACGCGGCAACACCTCTTCGAATCGAAGTGCAGTTTCACGGTCGCGGGGAGGGTCGCACGAGACTGCCTCCTGACCTCCGTAGGGTTGCTCTGCCAACAGCGGCAGCTCGCAGTTTGAGACCAGAAAGATCGAGGGTTGACGGTACAGAGAAGGAGCGGATCCCCCTTCGATGGTGATGATTCCTGCCCCTGCCGCCTCCCAGGTGGTAGCCCCCCACTCGCCCATTCTGCCCCATGCTCTTCGCACTCGCTGCCCTCGCACCGCTCCTGGCCGCTCCCCAAGGGGACTTCTATGACGAGGACGTCTTCAGGTCCATCGACGTGGTCTTCACGGACGCAGCCTGGCATCAGCAGCTCGTGGCCAACTTCGGCACGGACACGCCGGTACTGGCGAACCTGACCATCGACGGCGAGGTGCTGAGCGATGTGGGCGTCTTCCACAAGGGCGACGCAAGCTACACCGGTGGGATCACGCTGCGGGAGCCGCTTCGCATTGCCCTCGATGAAGTGAT
Organism: uncultured bacterium; assembly: GCA_938030175.1. Lineage (GTDB taxonomy): Bacteria > Planctomycetota > UBA1135 > UBA1135 > Saltatorellus. The sequence continues at coordinate 2,562 of CALHGQ010000278.1, forward strand.
CAACGGCCAGAGCTTCCAAGGGTTCGACCGCATCACGCTTGATAACGGCCGTCAGTCCAGCGTCTTCAACGAGGTCGTCGCGCTCTGGATCTGTGAAGGCATGGTGATCGCGCCACGGGCGAACCTGATTCACGTTCGCGCGGGAGTGGCGGGCGATATGCAGGACCTGGGCGTTTACACGAACACCGAGCGCGTCGACGGCGAGTTCTTCAGCGATCGTTTCGTCGACGCGGACGGGCACCGCTACAGCCGGAACGAGGACAACCCGCTCCTGCCGCTCCCGTTCATGTATCAAGGCACCGAGGCCGCCCCCTACGCCAGCGACTACGTCGTGCAAGGCGGCGATGAAGAGACAGACTTCGAAGACGTTCGCGACGTGGCCGTTCGCCTAGAGAGCGACCCGGCGGACACGCTCCACGCCGATCTCCCGCTGGACGCCGACATGGACGCGTTCGTTCGGACCCTTGCCCTTGAGTCACTGATGCGCAACGCGGACGGGCTCTGGCGAGGGAACAACTACTACTTCTTCGAGGACCGATTCCATGGCGGGCGGCTCGTCCCCATCCCGTGGGATCTCGACCGTGCGCTCTTGAACGAGTCGATCAACAGCCCGCCGGACATGTTCGTCGGCCCTGGCGACTACGCGGAGTGCCCGCTGTCGCGCATCCTTGAGAGTCACGTTTGGAACCGGCGACTCGAGGCCTACGAGCGTCACCTCATGGACTCGACCTTCCGATGGGAGGCCATCGAGCCTCGGCTCCTCGCCCTTCGAGATCGAGTCGCCGCGACCATCCTCGCCAGCCCGCACGAGTTCATCCATACCCAGGGCCAGCTCGACTTCATGATCGACCGAATCCGCCAGGCGGTGGTACGTCGTCACCGCTTCCTGACCGACTTCTACGGGACGGACTACGACGTACCCACGATCCAGAACGTCGTGCACGCGCCGCTTCAGGTGGCGCCGAGCGACGCGCCGGTCGTTACAGCAGAGATCGGGATCTCGGGGCCGTCGGGCAACCCGACGCTGGGCAGCGTCCTCCTTTGGTCGCGCGCCCGCGGGGCCTTCGAGTCGACGCTGATGTTCGACGACGGGATGCACGGGGATGGCGCCCCGGGGGACGGGCGCTTTGGGGCAACGATCCCCCCCACGGTCATGGCGGCCCTGCGCTTCGGCGACGACGTTGAGTATTACGTCGAAGCCCAGGCGGCCACGGCTGCGGTTCTGCACGGGGACGGGGTCGAGATCTGGCCCTTCGCCGGTGAGTTCAACGCGCCGCGGATCCCCACGGTTTGGACGATGCTGGACTCCCCCCTTCGCGTGACCGAGCTCTGCTACTCCGCCGGGGACGGCGAGTTCGTGGAGTTCACGAACGTCTCCGGCCTCCCGCTCGATCTAAACGGCTGGAGCTTCGACGACGACAGCGCGGAGCCGGGAGCGTTCGACCTTTCGGGCGCCGGTGTGCTCAGCGTGGGCGGGTCCCTGTGCATCACGGACGCACCAGCGGCAGACTTCCGTGCCGCCTGGGCGATGCCGAGTTCTGCGATCGTCCTCGGGGACAACGATGTCGCCAAGCTTGGGCGCAACGACACGGCCCACGTGTTCGACGCCCAGGGACGGCTGCGCGATGTGCTGCGCTACGGAGACCAGGACTTCCCTGGCACGCCGCGTAGCCAAGGGGCCAGCCTGCAGTCATGCAACGAGGCCCACGGCCAAGACCAGGTCTACGCGTGGACCCTCTCGACGGCTTCCGACGCCTTCGGTTCGGTGACGTCCACGGGGGGCGATGTCGGGACGCCTGGGAGGTTCGCCGGCGGAGTCTGCGGATTCGCGCCAGAGTGCCGCCCCAACGTTCCGAACTCGACCGGCTCCGCCGCCGAGCTTGTGGCGCTTGGGGATCGTTCCGTGACGGCGCCATCTTTTGAGCTGCGCGCCGACTTCCTGCCGAACGCGAGCCTCGCGTTGCTCGTCGTAGGCCCCGAGGCCGCCCACGCGCCAGGCGCCGGAGGGTCCAGCGGAACCTTCTGCATCGGCGGTGCCGTTGGGCGCTACATCGACCAGGTCGACTTCGCAGGCCCCGACGGCGTCGTCGAGTTCCAGGCAACCGCAAGCGCACTTCCGGGGCCACTGGGCCCACGGAGCGCGAGCCCCGGCGAAACGTGGCGCTTCCAAACCTGGTACCGAGACACCCTTCCAGACGGCAGCAGCACGTCCAACCTCACCGACGTCGTCGCCGTTCGGTTCGTGCAATGACGTCTACCTCCCTCCAGCCAAAGAAGAGCCGGGGACGCAGGCGGTGGCTCGCGGCCGCCTGCCTCGCGATCGCGGGCGCCCCCGCGGCTCTGGCCACACCGGTCCAGGATCTAAAGGCCACCGAAGTCGCGACCGGGCTCGTCCAGCCAGTTCTTGCCGTCTCACCCTTCCGTGACATGCACCGGCTGTTCATCGGCGAACAAGGTGGGACCATTCGGATCCTGAAGGACGGAGCCCTCTTGCCCGTGCCCTTCCTCGACGTCACCACGCGGATCAGCCAAGGCGGCGAACGCGGTCTTCTGGGCCTGGCGTTCCACCCGGAATACGGCGTCAACGGTCGCTTCTTCATCTCGGTGACGGACCTCCTCGGGGACACTTCGGTCCTAGAGTACGCGGTCTCCGCGTCCAACCCGGATGTAGCGGACCCCGTCCCCGTCCGGCAGATCTACGCCCAAGCGCAGCCCTATCCCAACCACAACGGAGGCTGCCTACAGTTCGGCATCGACGGCATGCTCCTCTTGGCGCTCGGCGATGGTGGCGGCAGTTTCGACCCCGGCGGCAACTCACAGAACACCCAGAACGGGCTCGGCGCGCTGCTACGGTTCGACGTCGACCTGGACCCACCGTTCATCCCAGCCGACAACCCCTTCCTTGGACTTGGCGGAGACGAAGCGATCTTCGCCTACGGCCTTCGGAATCCTTGGAGATTCAGCGTCGACCCCCTCCTCGGGGACGTCTGGATCGGCGACGTGGGGCAGTACGAGCGAGAAGAGCTCAACGTGGTCCCCGGTGCTAGCTCGGGCGGCGTCAACTTCGGTTGGCGCTGCATGGAAGGCAGCCTCTGCACCAGCTACGACGGCTGCACGTGCGCGGGCCCGGACCTCACCCTACCCGTCCATGAGGTTGTCCACGGCGTCGGCGACTGCGCGATCACGGGGGGCTACGTGTACCGGGGATCGCGCATTCCCGAGCTCTACGGTCGCTACGTCTTCGGCGACTACTGCTCGCGTAGGATTCGATCGCTGTCCTGGGACGGCACCGCGGCCACCGACCTGAGAGACCACACTCAAGAGCTTGCCCCGATGAGCGGAGGCAGTCTTGCCGGCCTGGCCGCGTTTGGAGAAGACGGCGCGGGCGAGCTCTATATCTGCAGCCACTCCACCGGCACCCTTTACCGCATCGACCAAGACTGCAGCGCCACGCCGTACTGCTCCACGCTCCCCAACTCCACGGGATTCGGAGGGCGGATCGGCTCGACCGAGGCGCCGGACCTCTCCACCGGCGCCTTTACCCTAGAAGCCTGGGGCCTTCCCCCGGGCACGACCGGGATCTTCTTCTACGGCTTGGCTCCGGGGGAGACGCCCGTGGGCGACGGCTACCTGTGTGTGGCGAACAACGGCGCCGGGATCTTTCGCTTCGGCCCTCTGATGGTCGGCGGGAACGGACGCGTGGCCATGCCGATCGACTTCGCGGTCGCACCCGCTGGCTTTGGCCCCGGCGCGATACAGCCCTTCACGTCCACGTACTTCCAGTTCTGGCACCGCGACGCCGCGGGGCCACTGGGCACAGGTTCCAACTTCACGCGCGGTCTTCGCGTGACGTTCTGCCCCTGAGCCGAAGGTCGTAGCTGAGGAAGAACGGAGGCAGCGGCGGCTCCCTACCATCGGCTCCTACTTGAGCTTTGACCGGAGAGCGTCGAGGTAGTCGGCGGCCGCGGCGCGGGCTGGGTCATCGGGCGCGTAGCTTTCCACGGCGGCCTCCGCGGCTTCCACGGCCTCTGGAAGCCGTTGGAGGTCCGCATAGGCCCTGGCAAGGAGCAGTCGAACGGCGGGTTCGATGGCATCGCCCTGCTGAAGGCCTAGCTCGAGCGCTCGCTCCGGCTGGCGTAGCGTGTCAGGCTCCGCCTTCAGGTACAGCCCCATCAAGCGCTCGGTCATCTCGCCCATCGGTTGCTGGCTCGCGAGCTCCGGGGACGCTTTGGCCATCCCCAGTGCGTCTTCCCATGCCTGGATGGCCTCGGCGGGCTGGCTCGCTTGTTCGAAAGCCTCTGCAAGGTGGGCCAGTGACTCCAGCGTCAGGTGGTTATTCGGCCCGAGCATCGCCTCGCCGGCCGCGGCGGCCCGCTTGTGACGGCGGATTGCTTCGTCGTACTCGCCGAGCTTCCGAAGATTGATGCCGCTACCGTTGAGAATATTCACCGTCCCCCAGTGCTCTTCACCCATGGCAGCAAGCGCGGCGGGGAGCGCCTTGTCGAAGATAGCACGCGACTCCGCATGCCTCCCGAGACTGTCCAGGCACCTGGCAAGGGAGGACTTGGCGGTCGAGCAATCCATACTCTCCTCCCCAACGCTAGCGATGCGCCCCTCGACGGTCTTCGTGAAGTAGGGCAGCGCCTCCTCGAAACGCTCAAGGTCATACAGGGACTCCCCGATCGTCTGAGTCGTAAGAAGGGTCGACGGATGCATCTCACCCAGCCTCTTCGTCTGAGCCTCAAGAAGCTCCAGGTCCAGCTCCAGCGCGCGCTCGTGTTGGCCCATCATCCCCAGGATGACCGTGAGGTTGTAGCGCGCCCCGAGTGACGATGGATGATCCGCTCCGCGCAGCTCGACCTGGTACGCCAGAATGTGCTCGAAGTGCTCGAGTGCGTCCTCAAGTCGGCCCATGCGGGCCAGCACAACGGCGAGCTGCTTGACCACGAGAATCTCGGTCGTCTCGCCCATGTCGTGCGTGCGCACGAGCTCCATCGCCCGGTCGAGGAACTCCTGGGCCTCCGCCATTTTTCCACGGGTCTTCAACAGCCGACCGATTCCGGTGAGGAGGCCCACGCGCTCCGTTGGGTCTTCTTCGACGGAAAGGCGTTCGGTGATGACGCGCTCCGCTTCGTCGTAGCTCTCGGCCCTCGTGAGGTAGAAGCTGTAGTGGACGATCGCATGGTTGAGCCGCCGAGGCGTTGTGCCTGGGTCCGCCATCAAGAGATCGTAGTTGCGCTTCGCGTGATGCAAAGCGGACTCAAAGCCGCCGAGGGCTCCATAGGACTCCGAGATCGTCAGGTGCAGCTGTGCAGCCACCTGCGGCGAGTCCTCGAACCCCTCGTCGATCCCGGGCGCCGCCCGATCGAGCAGCTCGCGCACCGTCAGCTCCTTCTCTTCGTTGTCGGGCGACGCGGCCCCAAGAGCGGAGTTCAGGAACTCGGTCACGGACTCGGCCTCCGCCAACGCGGCCTTCTCCTTGGCGAGCGCGACGTTGAGCTCGCGTCCGCGCCGCGCAGAATCGAAGTAGAAGCTGGTGCTCACCACGAGTCCGATGACGAGCGCAAGGAGCGTCGCCAAGAGGCCGCCGACGAAGGCGCGGTTGCGGCGCGCGAACTTGACCGCTTGGTAGAGGGTTCCGGGTGCGCGCGCGACGACTGGCTCGTGGGCCAGGTGCCGGCGCACGTCCGAGGCAAAGGCGTCTGCCGATGCATAGCGCCTCTCGGGCTCCTTCTCCAGGGCCTTGCTCACGATCCACTCAACGTCACCACGGAGGGTCGCGTCGAGGGTACCGAGGTTCGTGGGCTCGTCCTCGGTGACGATGCGCGCCGCCTCGTGCAGGAGCTTGCCGCTCAGGTCGAAGGGAGGAGCCCCCGCTAGGACCTCGTGGGCGAGAACGCCCAGGGCGTACACGTCCGCGCGCGCGTCCACCTCGGCTGAGCGGCCGCTCACCTGCTCGGGACTCATGTAGGAGAGCGTCCCGACCACCTCGCCGACGCTCGTGTGCATCGTAGACACCTGCTTGTCGGTGTCGATCGTGGTCGCGACGCCGAAGTCCAGGATCTTGGGCTGCCCTTGTTCGTCAACAAAGACGTTGGCGGGCTTGATGTCCCGGTGAACGACGCCCCGTTGGTGCGCGTGGTGAACGGCGTCAGAGATGGCCGCCAAGAGTTCGAGCCGGGCGTCCACGCCGAGCTGCTTCTCCTGGACGTAGCGCGTCACGGGCATACCGCGAACCAGCTCCATCGCAAGGAAGGGCTGCTCTCCCGACTCGGTCATCGCGGAGCCGGACTCGTAGATCTGGGCGATACCGGAATGGTTGAGGCGCGCCAGCACGTGGGTTTCGTGCTCGAATCGTCGCAGCATGCTGTCCGTCACGATGTCCGGCCGCAGGACCTTCAGCGCCACACGCCTCGAGGGCGTCTCCTGCCGAGCCTCGTAGACCACGCCCATCCCGCCGCGCCCAAGGAGCCCAAGGATCTCGAACGGCCCCACGCGGTTCGGGAGCGGAATCGGACGGGAGTCTGGATCGGCGCCAGCCGCCTTTTCGATGGCAGCATCCACGGCCTCATCCAAGGCAATGACAGCGGGACGGTCGATCGCTCCGGTGGGATCGCTGTCGTACTTGAGCAGCTTCCTCAGGTCCTCAAGCAGCTCAGGCTCGCCCTCCGTTTGGCGCACGAGGAACGACTCGAGCTCTGCACCCTCCAGGGAGCTCGCCTGAAGAAAGAGCTCACTGAGCCGGGCATGACGTTCTTGATCCATAGGGCTAGTCTCTTCCTCGAAGGGTCGCTTCTTTCCATCGGGCCTGGGCGAGAAGCCCGCCTTTCGCGGCGGTGCGGGACGGGACCTCGGCTCCGAGCGCCATCGATGGAGAGCGCTCGGTGACGGGTTCTGCAGACGCCAGAGCCTCCCACCACCCGCCACCAAGGACCATGGGTTTGCCCGGCGACTGGGTCTCAGCGTGGATGGTGTACGGCATGGGGACGGCGCGGCGACGATCTGGCCTGCAAGGGACAACGCGCGGTCTGGCACCAAAGGCCGCGATGAATCTTCCGAATTCTAGTGGGAGGCGCCGTCCTCCCCCAGAAAGCAGCGCTCCTCCACGGTCAGGCCCCCATCGTTAGAGGCCCGTGATGCGGCCCCACCCGCGATCTAGGCCAGGGGCGCAGACGCGCGGTCCGGCTGGGGCTCGATCCCCAGCCAGCGCTCCAGTCCGGCCCGTGCCGCGTAAATGAGCGGCGTGTCGACGATCGCCATCAGCACCTTGACTAGATAGTTGGCGACGATAATGGCGCCGATCGGCTCCCACTCCATCCCGAGGCCGAAGCGCAGGAAGATCGAGTTGACGATCGCGGTGTCCACGAGCTGGCTGATCCAGGTGGAGCCGTTATTGCGGAGCCAAAGGTGCTTGCCCCCCGTCACGCGCCACCAGAAGTGATAGAGGCGGACGTCGAAGAGCTGGGCGACGAGGTAGGCCGTCATAGAGGCAAAGAGCAGCATCCCAGGCGCCGAAAACGTGGCATGGAAGGCGTTCTGCGTGGCCTCGGGCGTATCGAACCCAAAGTCCCCGAGCATCCAGATCGGCGACGCCGGCAGGCGGATCGCAATCTGAACGATGAGCAGCATGAAGAAGCTCATCGCAAACCCGGCCCACACCATGAAGGTCGCCCGCCGCTGGCCCCAGATCTCGGCGACCGTGTCCGTGAGGAGGAAGGTCACCGGGTAGGTGATGATCCCCGACGTCAGGGTGATGGTGGACCCCCCGAGGAGCCCGGCCAGGAAGCTCGGCACCCCCACCTCGAAGAGCTTCGTCCCGATGACGTTCGTCAGGACAAGGGTGACCATGAAGAGGCCTGCTAGCAGCGCGAAGGTGGCTTCTGCGCGGGGGAACGGGTCTCGGGCCTCCTGCATCGCGGCATTCTCCCCGATCGCCGCTTCGAATTGTTAGAGTCCGCGCCCGATTCCCGCCCCTGCGACCAATCCTCGCAGGCAAGTCCGGACCCGCGACCTCCCAACAGACTCCTCGAATCGCAGCATGCAGGTTATCGAACAGCTCAAAGCCATGAAGGACGAACGCTTCCTGGCCATCTACGAACAGCTCAGCCAGGACGGCTTTGGACCCCTCGACGGCGAGGTCGCAAAGGTCTTGAAGTTCCGCCCGCAGGCGATCAAGAAGCTGCCGATTCAGAAGCGAGCGAAGACGGCCCAGTCGCTGCTCGTACGCGGCAACAACGCGGAGCTCTGCTATGAGCTCTTCGGCACCTACCTGATGACGAACGCGAAGGAGCTCGTCACGGACTTCCTCGACGGCACCGGCGTCGAGCATGAGGACGGGATGGTGCAGAACATCGAGGACCACAAGCCCGCGGGCGACAAGGTGGCGGCCACGGTCGCCGAGCTCGACAAGAAGTTCGACTCAGGCGACGTAACGCTCTACCTCGCGATGGCCGCCGAGCAGTGGCCGTCGGTCCCCGAAGTGGATTCGATCTGGCGCATGCGCGGCTAGGGAAGCTGGCCCCCCCGGGCTCCGGCTTGAGCCGGAGCACGGCTCTTTCGCGAGCCGCTTCTACTCTTCTCTTTCGAGCCGCTTCTACTTCTCTCTCTCGAGAAAGTGCCCGTCGCGGGTGTCGACCTTGATGCGGGTTCCGTTCTCCACGTACGCGGGCACCGGCACCATGAGGCCCGTAGAACAGGTCGCGGGCTTGAGCTGCGCCTGGGCCGTCGCGCCCTTGATGGTCGGATCGGTCTGCGTGACTTCGAGCACCACGCTCAGAGGCATCTGAATCGACACCGTGACGCCGTCGATGAGCATCGCCTGGATGCCTTCGATCCCGTCGGTGATGTACATCTCGTCACCGCCGAGATCCTCCTTGCTGAGGTCGAACTGCTCGTAGGACTCGTCGTCCATGAAGTACCACCGCGAGCCGTCGTTGTAGAGGTAGCTCGCCTTGTGACGCTCAAGGTCCACGTCAGCGAACTTCTCACCGCTGCGGATGGAGTCGTTGTAGAGCTGCCCGGTCTTGAGGTTGCGAAGCTTGGTCTTGTAGATCGTGTTGCCGCCGCGCGCCGTGGGCGTCGAAACGGTGTAGTCAACGATGATGCAGGGCTCGTCCTTGTAGACGAAGCAGACGCCCTTTTTGAAGTCAGTGGTTTCGATCATGGCGCGAAGATCTTAGCGGGGCAGCTTTGGCCTGCGAGGCGCAGGTTGGCATCTAGTGCAGATATGTGTCCCCCGCTGCGCCACGACGAGCCGCTTGATCGGCCGCTCGCAGACGGTGCAGGGCTTCCCTTCGCGGCCGTAGACCCGGAAGAGGTGCTGGTAGGACCCCGGTTGGCCCTCGGGGGTCCGATAAAAGGCGTCAAAACTGGACCCCTCCCGCTCGATCGCCGCCCGGAGCGTCGATTGGATCGCCCCGTGAAGCGCCCTCGCGCGGGCCTTGGGAACCAAATGCGCGGAACGCTCGGGGTGCAGGCCGGCGAGAAACAGGCTCTCATCGACGTAAATATTCCCGAGGCCGACGAGGAAGGTCTGGTCCAGGAGCAGCGGCTTCAGGACCCGCCGGCGTGCCTTGAGCGAGCGAATCAGCCACTCCTCGGTGAACTCGGGGCCGAGGGGCTCCGGGCCGAGATCGGCCAGAGCCTCCTCGTGATCCTCCACGAACTTGAAGCGGCCGAACTTCCGGACGTCCAAGAAGCGAAGGGTCGAGGTCTTCCCAGCCTCATCGACCAGGCCTAGGGCCACGCGCTCATAGGGCTCCTCACGGGCCCCATGGCCCGATTCGGTGTCCGCCACAAGTCTGCCGGTCATGCGCAAATGGCAAAGCAGCGACCCGGCCGGCCGCCCCCGACGCTCGAGGTGAATCACGACCCATTTCGCCCTCCGGGTGACCTCGCTGACGCGCGCTCCCTTCACCGAAGCGCTGAACTCCGCCACCTCCGCCCCCCCCAGCGAGCGAACCCAGCTGGCACGGGCCGACGTAATACGCCGCCCCTCCAGGTGCGGACGGATCAGCGCGGCGGTGGTTTCGACTTCTGGAAGCTCGGGCATGCCCCCTCAACCTAGCCCCTGTCTTTTACGAGGCCCGTGCCTTTTTCTCGCGCTCCGACGCATCAGGGCCAAAAGTTCCCCGGGGATGCGACCGATACACCCCGTAGCACGCGCGGTGATGACCCCAGCGGCCTCCAACAAGGGGGCCTCCCCAGGTGGGCAACAGACCATTTCGCCGTACGTCGCCGGAGATCGCGATGAACCGAGCCGAGCCCGAAGCCAACGTAGAGGAGCCAACGCAGCCCACGCCCCGTACAGATGACGGTGCACTCGTCGCGGCATGCAGGCACCAGGCAGGACTCACTCGCGCTCAGCTAGGGGCACGCCTCGACGTACCAGAGCACATCATCGCACTCTGGGAGTCCCCCGAATACGAAGGCGTCGACCTCCCGATGCTTCGCCGCGTCGCAGCCGCGACCGGTCGCGAGCTTGAGATTCGCTTCACGCGCAACCAACGGGGCCTCACCCCTACGATCGGGCGCATCGTCGCCGCCGCGTCGCTCATGTTCTGCTTCATGACGCTGCCCTCCTGCATCACCGAGACCACTTCTTCCGTTCGCACGCCCGCAAGCGGCGCTATGCGCACCCAGGGCGTGATCGTCCGCGGGGACATCAACGATATCTGGACCGACGTGCAGACCGCCGTCGCGAGCATGACGAGCGACCCGCTCCTGAGCCGAGGCGTCGAGAAGTCGTTCTCGACCAAGGTGAACGGCGAGGACCTGTCCGTGCTGGTCGAGCCCTACGACTCGCAGCGCACCATCGTCCACGTGAACTCGACGAACGCTGATATCGCTCAGTACATCCGCGAGCGCGTGACGCTGCGCTAGACGAAGACCTCGACGTCGTCCCCGTCGCGCTTGGTCTTGTACTTGCGGGCCGGCGAGCACGCCACGCCCTCGGCCTTGCCTGTCTTTGGGTCGAACATATAGCGGTGCAGCGGGCACATCGCGAACTTGCCGTGCTCTAGCGGTCCCGCTTGAATGCGGCCGCCCGAGTCGTGGGGGCAGTAGGAGTCCAGCGCGTACACCTCGCCTTCGAGCTTGCACAGGACGATCTGCTTGCCTCCGGCCAACGGATCGCCGATATCCACGGTGCGCGCGGTTCCTTCGTCGAGGGTGGCCCCGCCTTTCACGAGGACGCCCTGCCGGGAAAAGAGTCTCAGGAGCTTCTGGAGCATGCGGGCATGATAACGCCGTAGCATCTCGGCATGCAGCCGGTCCTGCTCATCGATGTCGTCGGATTGACGAAGGCCCAGGTCTCACCCGAGGCCACGCCCCACCTCCACGCCCTGGCCCAGCGCGGCTCGATGGCGCCCATGGAGGGAATTCTGCCCGGGGTCACGTGCAGCGCCCAGGCCACCATGCTCACCGGGCTCATGCCCTCAGAGCACGGGGCGGTCGGCAACGGTTGGCGCGATCCCAAGAGCTACGAGATCGCCCTGTGGCGCCAATCGAACGCTCTGGTGGAGGGCGAGAAGCTCTACGAGGCGGCGCGCCGCCTCGACCCCTCGTTCACGTGCGCGAAGCTGTTCTG
>CALHGQ010000279.1 GCA_938030175.1 uncultured bacterium
CGTCGGAGACGACCACGTGGCCAGGCTCTCCAACCTGCCGCCGGGCCGATACTCGTTGACCAATCGTTCAAGTCAAGTCCCAGCCGTCGAAGTGACCGTCCCTTCGAGCCCGATCACCTACGAGCGTCCGAAAACCGTGGGCTATCGAGTTTCGAATTCAAGGAGGGGACGCGACACCGCTCCGCTCGTCCCGGGGGACATCATCACCGAGGTCAATGGGGAGTCCGTCGCCGTCGGATCGATCTCGTCAAGGATCGGCCTCGCGGTGGCCGAGGGCGCGACGACACTGAGTCTCCTTCGAGATGGAAAGCCCGTCGAGGTCCCCATCGACGCAGTCCCGCAGAACGTCAGATACACCGCTATAGCCTCTCTAGAGTAGGCGAAGGGATCTGCGCGCCTTGGGCCTCGACTCCTGCGGGACACACCTGGTTCGCCCACTAGCCTAGCCCAGCCACTCGGTCCGCGAGCGGGCCTGGGACAGATCGTCCGGCCCCAACCGCGGCCTGGGGACCGCCGCTGTGAGAGGGCCATGCTCCGTCGGAGCCCCCCCCGGATGAAGCCGCGCCCAGCGGGGAATCGGCGGAAGGGGCAGGCCCATCCCCCCTCAGAGCAGGAACCGACCCTCGCGCGCTCAGGCGATACGTGTCAGAATACGCCGGGCACCGCGCGGCGAGCGTAGGCGAGCCCTCCCCCCACTTAGATCACCCCCCCGATCCAGCCCCCACAGGAAGGCGCCCCCAGCGCGCCTTCGCAGAAGTCATATGAACGTCGACCCCTTTGGCTCGTTGATCGCCCGCGCCGTCCCGCTGGCAGCCCTCTTCAGTTTTACCTCCTGTGCACTGATCCAAGAGGACATCCAATTCGAGGACGACTTCACGGGTAAGAACCTCTTCGGAGTCTCGTCAGGTTGGGCCTTTGTCGAGGCCGACGTCGACCTGTCGAACGGTACCGGTCCTCTGGCAGACCCCATCATCGGCGGATCGGACGTGGGCGACGCTCGCTCTGACCTCGACCCCGTCTTCGGGCTCGGTCTGAAGTACTTCCACTACATCACCAACAACTGGGTGATCGGCCTCATCTACGAGTACCGGATCTTCGACCCCACGCCGACCAGCCCGCTCAACGCTGAAGTGGACATCGATGACTTTGGAACGCACCACTTCATCCTCGATGGTCGCTACCAGTTCAACCCCGTGGACAAGGCCAAGCGCCTTCGTCCGTTCGTGGGCGTCCAGCTGGGCTTCGTCCCCGGCGTCGACGCCGACGGCGACGTGAACTACGAGCCGGTGAGTGCCCTTGGCCTCCCCGCGACGTCCGAGCGAATCAACCTCGACGGCGACTCATTCTTCACCCTCGGCTTCGTGGCCGGCGCGTCGTACCTCATCCGCGAGAACATGACGTTCGACTTCGGCGCGTTCTACGAGTACGCACTGAGCCCGACGTCCGACCAGCTGGTGCTCGACCCCTACGATGTCCCGCCCCTCGACGGTCCGTCGACCTACGACGGCGAGCTTCTGGAGCGCGGGCTCTACCTGAGCTTCGGCGTCTCCTGGATTTTCTAGGCCTTCCGGCTTTCGAGGGCCGGACGCTCACTGAGCGCGAGGCGCTCGATGAACTTGTCAGCCTCTAGGGGCGGACTGAACAAGAAACCCTGCACAGCGCTACAACCGTAGGCTCGCAGGGTTTCGAACTGTCCCCACGACTCCACGCCGACGGCAACCGTCTGGATCCCGAGCGCCCGCGACAGGCTCATGACGCCCTGGATCAGGGCGGAGGACGTCGCGTCCTTCTCCATGTCGCGCGTGAAGGCGCGGTGCACCTTGACGACGTCGATCGGCAGGCGGCGCAGGTCCGCGAGGGTCGCACCCTGCTTGCCGAAGTCATCGAGGGCGACGGCGACGCCAATCTCGCGCAGTGCGCCGAGACGCTCTTCAGCCGCGTCGATGCGGGCCAACACGTCGGCCTCTGTGACCTCAACGCGAAGGAGAGCGGGGTCGAGCCCATGCTCTGTCAGGAGCGCACCGATGCTCTCCACGAAGCCCTCCTCTAGCAGGTCCGCGCCGCGCACGTTGATCGATACGGGAACGGTGAGCCCGTGCGTGCTCGCGAGCTGTGCGATCTCTGGGATGGCGTGTTCGATCACCCAGCTCTCAAGGCGCGCGAGCAGGCCAAATCGAGCGGCGACCGGGAAGAACTCCGAGGGTCCAACTTCGCCGAGCTCCTCGCACTGGAAGCGCAGGAGCGCCTCGGCTCCCACGAATGCCTGGGTGCCGGTGTCGATCTTGGGCTGGAACACCATCCGCAGGCCCGTCTGCTGGTCGAGTGCTTCTTCGAGGCAGCGCGCGACGGCCTCATCGCGGCCCAAGAGCGCTTCGTCCGCAAGGGTCATGACGCTTGCGCCAAGGTTCCCCTCGTAGGCCATGACGGCCGCTTTGCCCGAGAGACGAATCGCGTCGTCGAGCGTTTGTTCGTAGGCGCCTGAGTCAGCGAGGCCAAAGCCGGCATGGACCTGGGTAGCCACCAACCCCTGCTCGACGACCGCCCGCTCGATGGTCGTCGCGACGGCCACCCAAGAGACTCCCTCGGGGAGCGCGAGCACCAGCTTGTGGTCCTCCAATGCGACGCCGGACACGAGCTCATGCACGCTGCCGATCTCCTTGGCGATCCCTTGGAGCGTGGCGTCGGGAAGAGCGCCGGCCTCCGTCAAGTCCCGCATCTCCACCGTGCAAACGGTGACCGCTACGTCGCGCAGCTCCTCCGATTCGGACATCCGTGCGGCCCAAGCCGCTAGCGCGATGGCCCCTTCGGCCTCGGATGGCTCATCGCCCTCGGGAACGCTGTGCCAATCGACATGCTCGAGGCCTGCCATGCTTTCCAGGGACTCGTTCGAGGCGGCGCTCGGAAGCGCGGGAAGTTCGTTGTCGCTCATTTGCCCAGTGCGGGCGCCACCTGGCGACCCTCTCCTTCACGGGAAACATCGGCCCAGGGCAAGCGGATACGAAAGCGCAACTAAGGTCTATCACCCAGTGATCCCGAAGCGGGGCAAAGGACCTCCGTTGGGGCCCGGAGAGCGCCCCGGGATAGGACGCTCCGGGGCCGATGGGTCCTCAGGAGCCGCCTTTCGCGATCTCACGGTCCCGCAGCTCACGGCGCAGGATCTTCATGACCGAGCTCTTCGGCAGCTCATCCAAGAACTCCACCTCGCGGGGGATCTTGTAGCCAGCCAGGTTCTCGCGCGAGTACGCCTCGATCTCCTCGGTCGTCAGGGACTTCCCTTCGTGGAGAACGATGAACGACTTCACCGTCTCACCGCGCGACTCGTGGGGAATGCCGATGGTAGCGGCCTCGAGGATGGCGGGGTGCGCCATGAGGACCTCGTCCACCTCGTCGGGGAAGACCTTCATCCCCGAACAGTTGATCATGTCCTTCTTACGCCCAACGATCTTGAAGAAGCCGTCCTCGTCCATGGACGCGAGGTCGCCCGTGTGCATCCAGCCGCCGCGAAGCACGTCCGCGTTGATATCGTCGCACTTCCAGTAGCCGCGCATCACTTGGGGTCCGCGCACGAGCAGCTCGCCTTCCTCGCCCACGCCAAGGTCTTTGGTGTCGTCGTCGGCGTCCACCACCTTCGCTTCGGTGTTCGACATGGGGATGCCCACCGAACCGATCTTGCGTAGACCCTTGAGGGGGTTGACGTGGCTCACGGGCGAAGTCTCGCTCATGCCAAAGCCCTCGATGATCGTGGAGTTCGTGAGCTTCTCGAAGCGCTCCTGGACGTCGCGCGGAATGGGCGCGCTGCCGGAGAAGCACGACTTGACGCTGGTCATGTCGAGGGATTCCACGCCGGGGAAGTTGTTGATGGCGTTGAAGAGCGCCGGAACCCCGGGGAACAGCGTCACCCTGTGCTTGGTGATGGCTTTCACGAGCGATGGGATGTCGCGCGGGTTCGGTACCAAAACCATCTTGGAGCCAGCCCAGATCGACCAGTTCATCCCGACGCTGAGGCCGAAGACGTGGAAGAGCGGCAGGCAGATGATGTTGACCTCGCGCCCGGTTTCGACCTCGGGGAACCAGGCATGGATCTGCTGGGCGTTGCACGAAAGGTTGCGGTGCGTGAGGACCGCGCCCTTCGAGAGTCCCGTGGTGCCCCCGGTGTACTGCAGCACCGCGATGTCGTCGATGCCGCGGTTCAGGGTCAAGGGCGCGTTGGACGCGGGCTCCACCAGCTTCTTAAACTCGTGAACACCGTTGCCGGTCTGCACCTTTGCATAGCGCTTGGGCGTTTGGCGCTTAAGCTTGAACGGCGCAAGGACGTTGAGCGGAAACCCGAGGTAGTCCGGGATGTGCGCCACGATGTACGTCTTGGGCCGCAGCTTGGCGCGGTTCGGCTCGATGGTCTCTTCGAAGATGAAGTCCGCCACGATGGCGAGGTCGCACTCGGCGTCCTTCCACTGGTGCTCAATCTCGCGCAACGTGTACAGCGGGTTGGTCATCACCACTTCCGCGCCGGCAAGGGCCGCGCCGTGGAAGGCGATGACCGTCTGCGGAATGTTCGGGAGCTGAATCGCGACCCGGGATCCTTCCTTGACCCCGAGTGACCGGAGAGCGTTCGCGCAGCGCTTGGCCTTGTCGTAAAGCTCGGCGTAGGTGAACGAGCAGTTCATGAACACGAGCGCAGGCCGATCGCCGTGCTGCTCCGCGGCTCGAGCGAGGAAGCCGTGTAGCGGCACCTCTTCAAAGTCGATCACAGCGGGCACGCCCTCGTCGTAGTGCTTGTGCCAGCGCTGCTCCTTGTGCTCGCCGCCGTTTCCGTGATCCGCTGTGCCCATGACGTAAAGAGTGAAAGTAAAGGTGAAGAGGCTTCGGTCGTGATCAGCCGCCCCCGGAGGGAGTGCGCTGCTCTCCCTAAGGTACCGAAGTCGCCGGTCAGTACAAAAGAAAGGGCCCGCGACCATGCAGGCCGCGGACCCTCTCCTATCGGCTGGATTCGCCGAATTCCTGCGCGCTCACTACTGGAAGCTCACCGCGATTCCGTCGGTGAAGTTCGACGTCGCGATGCCGAGGAAGGTGTCGCGGTGCCACAGCTGGAAGCGCCACGTCTCGCCAGGTTGGACAGCGATGCTCCCGTTGGGCTGTGGGATGCTCCCCAGGTCAACCGGCAGGGTCATCGTGCCGTTGGCAGCGACCGCGGCTGTGAATGCTGAGAAGCGCCCGAACGGCGGGAGCAGGCAGAGGTTGCCGGTGCTGCCGCCAGGGTTGGCGATGAAGCCCGCGTTCTCGGAGACCACGAAGTACCCGAGCGACCCGGGGGGCAGCTGGGTACCGACGAGGGTCAGGTCGTTGTCGCTCAAGTTGGTGGAGCCCACGGCGACCATGCGGCCCGACTCGCCCACGGAGTTCGTCGCCGCCGGTCCACAGTAGTTGTCGCCCACGACCGTGCCCTGGCCGGGATCGATCTCCAGGGTGTACTCAGCGCACTCCCCCGTTCCGGTCGGGAAGACCTGCACTTCAAGCACCACCGTCTTAGCGAAGAAGCCCGTGTTGGTGTAGCTCACGTCCTCGTTGTCGGTCCCCGAGATGCCCCGGTCCAGATAGGTCGAGGTGTTCCCACAGGAAACGGCGGGGTCGTAGAGAAAGATGTCGACGTCCGCCTCGGAGTGGGCGAAGAGCACGTCGATGTCGAGCGTGGCCCCGCCGGCGACCGTGACGGAATAGAAGTCCGAGTCCGTCTTCGCGACGGTCAAGTTCGGGGTCGTTCCACCGATCATGGCCATGGCTGCCGCACACGAGTCGTTGTCCTCGAGGGCGTCCGGCGCACATCCGCCGTTGTAGTCAGGCAGGCAGGACGAAGCGACCGCGTCGCGGATCGTCTGCTGCACCGTCGGGTGAAAGAAGGTCGTGATGTTGGTGATACCGCCGCTGCAGAGGTGGCAGTAGCTCATGATCGTGCCCTGGCTCGTGCACTGCTGCTGGTTCTGACAGTCGCCGAAGTAGCCGTTGGGTGCGCACTCATCCAGGGGCGGGCAGAAGTTGTGGGTGTGGGGCGATGCGAAGTTGTGCCCAAGCTCGTGGGCGATCACCATGAAGTCCCAGTTGCCGCTGCCTTGCGACACGGGGAAGTTCACCGAGCCGGCGATGTTGCCGCTGACCCCGAAGCCGTACTCTTCGTTGCAGAGCACGTTGAGGTAAGCCACGCCGCCACCGAGGCCTGCACCGCTCACGAAGTGAGCCAGGTGAGCGCCAGCTGGGATGTTGAACTCCCAGGCGTCGCGAAACTCGTTGAGCACATCGATGGAGTTGCCGCCGTTGTCAGCAGCCGACCATCCGTCATTCGAACTGGTGTGGTACATCAGGTACGGGTACGTCAGCACCACGTCGACCTCAGTCTCGTAGCGGTTGCTGATAGCGCCCAGGAGCATGCCGACGTAGTTCTGCTCAGCGGCAAGTGAACCGAAAACCTGGAACAGCTGATAGTCCGTCTCGACGGCGATCTTGCCTTCCTTCAGAACCCCAGCGGAGCCGAAGCGAAAACCAGCGCCCGGTGCTCCGTTGAGCGTGGGCTGGTTCAAGTTCGCAGGAAGCCCATCGGAGAGGCACAGCGGCTGCTCAGAGCTCTGGCGCACTTCTGCCGACACGGACTCGTTCCACATGCGACAGCCCGGCGCGCTCCAGTCGTTGCCCGCTCCAGAGAACGCGCTGACGTGCCAGGTCTGTCCTTCGGTCGCGATCCAACCGTACGTGCCGAGGCTCGAGAACCCGATGAAGACGTCAGAGAACGGGTCCCCCGCCACGGCCCCACGCCACAGCGTCAGGTCACCCGAGTTCCAGTCGGCCGGCTGCCCGTCCACGTGGACGCCGATGCTGCTGAAGTCAAAGTCGACGCGCTCAAGCTCGAGTACAACGGACTCCTCACCGGGGATTTCGACGCCTGGCATCGAAAGAGCGGCATGATCCATCAGGCCGACAAACTCTTCGGCCCGGGGAACGAACTCGTAGGAGCCGAGGGGCCCCTCCGCTTCCATTCGATCCATGGGGAAAGCCACCACGGCGGGGGGAGCCGCAGCTGCCGCCCCCTGACTCTGACTAATGAGCTGGGGCGTTGCGCCCGCGATCGGAATGAGTGAGAGCGCCCAAGAGGCGCCCACAAGGTGGGAGACTTTCATACTGAGTTGTGAGAGGGGAGATTCGGGCCGAGGCCATGTTGGTGCCTATCGGTAGGGAGTCACGGGCCCCTTCCAAGGTTCCGTCGAGCGCGACCGTCCGCCCATTCCCCGCTAGGATCTTCCCGGGGGAGGCAGCTGGCTGTCCCAGAACAGCCTCCGAGACCTCATAATCTCCGCCCCACCATGAGAACTGAGAGCGAACAGTCGGCCGTCATCCCTGAGCCTGCCCCGTGGCCGTCCCGTGATTCCATGCCCGGAGATCCCGCCAAATCGGGCTTCATCTATCGGCGCATCATTTGGTGGGGTGGACTCCTCGTACGCACCTACCACCGGCTGGAGATCGTGGGCGAAGTGATGCCCGAGTCGACGCCGGTTCTGGCGGTACAGAATCACACCAACGGGTTGATCGACGCCCACATCCTCATGAGCACGACGCCGCGACCGCTGCGGCTCCTCGTGAAGTACACGCTCATCTCCGCACCCGTCATCGGCTGGATGCTCCGCCAGATCGACGCGGTGCCGGTGTACCGCCAGAAAGATGGCGTCGATACCCGCAAGAACGCGCAGTCCTTCGAGGCGATCAACCAGACGCTTCGCGACCGTTCGGTCATCGCACTGTTCCCTGAGGGCGAGAGCCTCAACTCGATCGGCCTGCGAAAGCTGCGGTCGGGCGTAGCGCGTATGGGCGTCAACGCGGAGCTCTCCGTCGAGGGCGGTATCGGCGTTCAGATCGTGCCGGTCGGCGTGACCTACGAGCATCGCGACCGCCTGCGCGGCCTGGCGAGCGCGATCGTCGGGCCCCCCATCGATGTCGCCCCCATCCTTGCTGAGCACGGAAACGAACCGTCGCGCGAAACGGTCAAGGCCATCTTGGAGCGCACCTCAACGGAGATGCGCAAGCTCATCCTCCATAGCGAAAGCCAAGAGGAGTACGACACAGCCGTGGCGCTGGAGCGACTGCTCCCTCGCTCCGGCACTCCCATCGGCATACGCAGGCAGGAGGCGCAGACCGCACTGCGAAGCGACAAGGCCAGCAACGCCCCCGAACGTCGAGAGGCCATTCGCGACCTCGGTCAACGCTTCGAGGCGGCGCGTCTCACAGGGGACGACGTGCTCGGCCCCGCTCCGAGCGCCGCCTCCACGTTCGTCCCCATGGCGATCACCCTGCCCGTCCTCCTCTTCTGCCTTCCCTTTTGGGTGCCGATCTCGCTGCTCGCAGTGTTCATCTCTCGGTTCCCGAAGTCGCCGGATAAGGTCGCGACGCTCCGCGTTCTCTTCGGGTACCTCGGGCTTGTACTCATGATCCCCGTTGTGATCGTGGTCGGCGCCCTCCTCGGTGGCTGGGTCGGCGTTGGTATCGGAATCGCCGCCTATTGGCTGAGTTGTCAGGTGTTCGTTCCCGCACTCGACGTCTGGCTCGCTTCGACGAAGAAGATGGGTCGACGAGCGCTTGAGAAAGATCAGGACGCGCTGAACAACTTGCGCGCATCCATCGGCTCGATCCGCGAGGCGTACTCGCACGAGCGGTAAGCACATCGCGAAGCTTCGTGCCGCGCGAATCAGGCACGTGCAAACAGCCTGGCAGGGCGAGCGCTCTTCGCCGTAATCCCACTGGATTAGCCAAGCACTCACCGTGCTCGGTAGACTGCGCGGGTCCAAGGTTTCTCGCGGCCCCATCGACTGATTTGCAACTTCGACTTCTTCGACTTCGTTTGCGCACGCGCCCGTGCGCAACGCGCCTCCCGTTCCGATTCGGCATCTCCACGATGACCGAGGCCCAGATGCTTGTCGCGTCGCTCGACATCGAAACGGACGGGCGCACGGTCACGGGCTACGCGGGCGAACTCTTGGTGCCGAAGTGGTTTGCGAAGAACCCAGACACCGACGTGGCGGACGACAACGTCCACCTCATGCAGGCCGCGCGCAACGCATTCGATGTGATGCGACAACACGAAGCGCCTGACGCGACGGCGTTCGATCATTGGCTTCGCGCGCAACGAGCTTGCGTGGAACCCGCCACCGACGCGCCACCCGCCCTTGTGGCGATGTTCGGCGTAGCGCTCGTTGAGCGCGCTATGATCGACGCGATGTGCCGCGCGACGGGCCAGTCCTTCAAGAGCGCCCTCGACGCCGACCTGTTTGGCGTCCGTTTCGGCGAGATCGACAGTCGCCTCGACGGCTGGTCCCCGAGCCACCTCGGCCGCACGATCACAAGCGTCCGCGTACGCCATACCGTGGGACTGGTCGACGCTTTGGAGTCGAACGAAGTGCCATCGGACGCGCGACAAGGGGACGACCACCCGCTCTGCCTCGTGGACGACATCGCGACCTACGGGCTCGACTGCTTCAAGCTCAAGGTGTCAGGCAACGAGCGAGCTGACCTGATGCGGCTGGAGACGATCGCGAGCCTCACGCCCGAGGGCGCGTCGTTCACGCTGGACGGAAACGAGCAATACGAGGAGCCGGGGGTGCTGGCGGACGTGCTCGACGAGCTCGAGCGGCGCGGAAGCGCGGACCCGATTCTCCGCGGCCTCCTTGCGATCGAGCAGCCGGTCGCCCGCGCGCGGACTTTTGAAGAGGACGCAGCCGGAGGGATCCGGCGCCTCAGCGAACGGGCCCCCGTGATCATCGACGAGGCCGACGCCAAGCTCAGCTCCTACAGCCAAGCCAAGGCCCTCGGCTACGGAGGCGTCTCCATGAAGGCGTGCAAAGGCGTGTTCCGGGCGCTCTTCAGCCGGGCCACGATCGAGGCCGACGGCAAGGGAATCCAGTCGGCCGAGGATCTCACGAATCTACCCGTGCTACCTCTGCACCAGGATCTCTCGGTGGTCGCTGCCCTCGGGCTCCCCCACGTCGAGCGCAACGGGCACCACTACTTCCGCGGGCAGTCTCACCTGACGAGCGCGGAGATAGAGCACCTCAAAGAGCACCACTCGTCGCTCTACCGCGTGACCGACTCCGGGGAGACCTTGCTCGCTATCGAGGGGGGCCGCCTCGACCTCAGCTCCCTGAACCCTCCAACGGGATCGCCCAAGGGGTTTGGCTACGACGGCCCTATCGACATGGAGACCGGCATCGAGCCGCAGCTATGAAGTTCAAACTCACCGGTTCCTACAAGACGGCGGAAGCCCTACGCGCGCGCCTCGACGAGCTGTCCCTCGACGTGTTTCTCGACGACAAGCTAGAAGGGGCCCGTGGCCCCCTTGGGGAGAGCGTCGAATGGGCCAAGGGCCGCACCGCTTCCAACCGCTTCGCCATCCATCCGATGGAGGGCTGGGACGGGACGACCGACGGCGCTCCCACCGAGCTGACGCTGCGACGCTGGAGGCGCTTCGGCCTGAGCGGCGCGTCCCTGATCTGGGGCGGCGAGGCCTTTGCGGTCCAGGCCGATGGCCGCGCGAACGGTCACCAGCTCTTCCTGAGCGATGAGGACTCTGCGGTGCAGTCCCTGATCGCGCTGCGCGCCGAAGTCCTCGCGGGTCGAGCAGAGATCGGCATGGAGCCAGACGCTGGCCCAGTGGGGCTGCAGCTCACACACTCCGGTCGATGGTCCCGCCCGGTGGGACCGCCGGAGCCGCGACCCGCCACCCGCGATGAACTCTTGGACGCCCGCGTAGGCGCCGACGCCCCGCTCTTGACCGATGACGAGCTCCAGGCCATCCGCGACCGGTACGTCCTCGCTGCCAAGGCTGCCGACCGTGCGGGCTTCGACTTCGTGGACGTGAAAGCATGCCACGGCTATCTACTCCACGAGCTACTCGGCGCCCACGGTCGCCCTGGTCCCTACGGTGGCCCCGAGTTCGAGAACCGAACTCGACTCTTCGTGGAGATCGTTCGTGCGATCCAGGCGGAGGTCCCCGGAATGGAGATCGGCGTGCGTGTTTCCTTGGCAGACGTCGTGCCCCATCGCCCGTCGAACCACGCAGATCGGCGCGGCGAAGCGGCGGCGAAAACGTGGGATCATGGCTTCGGCGTCGACCACGCCGACGCGACGAGCTTCCAGCTCGACGAGCCCTTCGCGTTCCTCGAGCTGGTGCAAAGCCTCGGTATCCGCATGGTGAACGTGACCCTCGGTTCGCCGTACTACAACCCCCACCTCCAACGCCCTGCGGCCTACCCGCCCAGTGACGGCTACCAACCCTTCGCTGATCCGCTCGTGTTCGTGGCGGAACACCTTGAGATCGTGCGCAAGGCTAAGGCCAAGTTCCCGGACCTGCTCTTCGTCGGAACCGGCTACACGTACCTGATGGACTGGCTGCCGAACGTCGCCCAGGCCGAGGTTCGTGCGGGCCACGTCGACTTCGTCGGGCTCGGTCGCATGGTGCTGTCCTACCCCGACCTGCCGAGGGACGTCCTCGAGGGACGCGAGTTCCAGCGCAAGCTGGTGTGCCGAACGTTCAGCGATTGCACGACCGCACCGCGCAACGGCATGAAGAGCGGCTGCTTCCCCCTCGACTCGCTCTACAAGGCCATGCCTGAGCGCGAACGTCTCGAGGCCCTGAAGAAGGAACAGAAG
This sequence comes from uncultured bacterium, assembly GCA_938030175.1. Taxonomy (GTDB): domain Bacteria; phylum Planctomycetota; class UBA1135; order UBA1135; genus Saltatorellus. The sequence goes on from CALHGQ010000279.1 coordinate 11,680, forward strand.
GAGCGCGTTTGAGCCCTACCCCCGATCAAGTCTCCGCCCGCGAGGTAAGCCCAGCGGAGGCCGCCGCACGCATCGACGCGGAGGCCTTCCTCGACTCCCTGGAGGGCAAGTCAGGCAGCACGCGGTTCTTTGCGTACCTCCTCCGCGGGGGCCCCGGCTACCTGCAGAGCGCCATGACCCTCGGCGGCGGGACCGCGCTGTCGTCGATCTACGCGGGCCGCATGTTCGGCTACGACCTTCTTTGGGTCGCGCCCGTAGGCATGCTGATTGGCGTGCTGATGCTGGGCGTGCTCGGCTCACTGAGCCTGCGCAATCCCGAGCGCCCGTACGACGCCATGGGACGCAGCGCTGGCCGGCCGTTCGCGCTGGCCTGGGCGATCGGCGCCCTTGTGGCGTCGATCATCTGGCACTTCCCCCAGTACGCGCTGGCCGGTGCCGCGGTATCGGACGCGGCGGAAGTGGTCGGCGGATCCATCAGCCCTGCCGCCGCCGCATGGCCGGTGCTCGGCGTAGCCCTCATCATGTCGCTGCTCTACGGCAGGACGCCGCGGCTCGTGCGCATCTACGAATCGTGCGTCAAGCTGCTCGTGATCGGCGTCATCGTTTGTTTTGCACTCGTGGTCGGCGCGACCGCGGGGGAAACCGACTGGGGTGCCGTGCTGCGCGGCTTTGTTCCGAGCCTGCCGGAGGCTCGCGGCGGAGTCGATCCCTGGACGATGGTCGCCAGCGGTATCGCGGCCGCCGTCGGCATCAACATGGTCTTCCTCTACCCCTACTCACTGCGCGCGCGCGGATGGGGAGAGCGCAGCCAAGGCCTCGCGCGCTTCGATCTCTTTGCGGGCATGCTCATTCCCTACACGCTGGCGACCGCCCTCGTGGTCATCGCCACCGCCAACACCATCCCCTGGGTGGAAGGCGCAGCGGTGCAAAAGATGAAACCGCCCGAGGCGGCGCGTGCGTTCGGCGCGATCCTTGGCGAGCGCAACGGCCGACTGATCTTCGACCTCGGCCTCGTTGGCATGGCCCTCTCCACCATCGCCCTCCACATGGTCTGTTCCGGGTTTGCCCTCGCGGAACTCTTCGGCAAAAGCAGCCGCAGTTGGACCTATCGCATCGGGACGTTGCTTCCGATCCCTGGCGTTCTGGGCCCTCTCGTTTGGAACGATCTTTTGTGGCTCGTGATTCCCACCAACATCGTCTGTGGACTCTTTTTGCCGGTGACCTACGTTGGCTTAATCCTGTGGGCCCAAAAGGAGCGGATTGCAGGCCACATTCAGACCGGCAAGGCGAAACATGCGGCAACGGTATGGCTCATGGGCGTCTTCACCGCATTCCTGACGTTCATGTTCATCCGTACTCTCGCAAGACTCATCGCCACGTAAAGGCCGTCCCCACTGCCTCCCCTGAGGTCGCCCTTAGAGGCGCGCCCTCCCCCTTATGCAGCAATCCGTTGAAGTCCCAGGATCAAGCGCCATCGTCTTAGACGACGGAGTGCTCGAACCGCTGCAGCTGGACCCTAAGGCGGGCGTCGCGTTTCCCCGGCGCTGCTACGCCGCTAGCCACATCGCGCTTCTTCCCGGATACGCAGAGGTTCCCCACAGCCTCGAGCGCATGGGCAAGCCCGAGGAGTTCGTCGACTGGATCGACTGGGAGCACTGCGCTAGCTATCGAAAGCGGCTCGACAGCCTCGGCTTCGGGATCGCGGAGGCGATGGATACGGCCCAGCGATTCGAGCTCGGGTGGGACGGGGCCAAGAAGCTCATGGAGGCCACTTCCAAGCTGAAGCTTGCGAACGGCTTCATCGGCGCAGCGTCCGCTGACCACGCGGACTCGATCAGCAGCCCGGCGGATCTCTCCCGCGCGATCGCCGAGCAGATCCAGTTCATCCAGAGCGTGGATGGGATCCCCATCATTCTCCCCCAGCCTTGGCTGACCAAGGCCGGCGCCACCGAAGAGGACTACGCCCGCGTCTACTGCGATGCGATCGACGCCTGCGATGGGCCGATCCTCTTGCACTGGCTCAGCGAGGCCTTCCACCCTGGCATGCGCGGTTACTTCCCCGGGGAGTCCCTGCGAACGATCCTGAACCACGACCCGAAGAAGGTTCGCGGCATGAAGGTCTCCATGCTCGACCGCGAGCTCGAGGAGACGCTGCGCTCGAGCATCGCGTCCAACGACCAGGTGATCCTGACCGGCGACGACTACAACTTCGTCCCGCTGATCGAGGGGCATTCCCAGGAAGCTCGCGCCTTGCCGAGCCTCGGGGGCCGGCCGCTCCCCGGCGGCGAGTTCAGCCACGCGCTGCTCGGGATCCTCAACGCGATCGCGGTGCCCGCGTCGTTGGCGATTCGGCACCTGGGAGAAGGGAACCTAGAGGCCTATCGCCAGATCATGGGTCCGTGCGAGGAGCTGAGCCGCGAGATCTTCAAGGCCCCGGTATCCCACTACAAGTGCGGCGTGGCGTTCCTGGCGTGGCTGAATGGCCACCAGCCCAACGCGATGCTGGTGAACCACGAGGAAGCGGCCCGGAGCACCGACGACTACGTCCGCATCGCCGAGCTCGCCAGCGCCGCCGGGGCCATCGAGGACGCAGGGGCCGCCGCGGAGCGACTTCGCGAGTTCCTCGCCGCCGCCTCCCTTTAGGCGCTGGCCCTCTCTGCCTGCCGACGCTGGATGCCCCCGAGGGCTCCGGGGGCAGCCCCCCTAACGGGGCCGTTAGAGGCGTGAAATTGCCTCCGGCCGGTTTCCATGAATACAGAGAGCCACCTGGAGTAGATCCAGAGCTACCCTCTTGCGCGAAAATGCCCCCCGAAGGGCCGTCCCCATCCGGACATTCCCGCTTCGCTGAACTCACTGAGACCCATGAAGAACATCATCATTTTCGTCGTCGTTGTCGCCGGCGCTTACTTCGCCTGGAACAACCTCCCGGGCCTCCGCGACAAGGTCACCAAGGCGGCCAACAAGTATGGCGGCTGGACCGAGGAGGCTCGCAAGAGCGACCCGGTCGGCTTCATCGAGCACGCAATCGAGCAGCTCGACAAGGACGTGGAAGGCTTCGAAAGCGCCAAGGCCGCGATGCTCGAGAACAAGAAGAGCAGCGAAGCTAAGCTCGAGGAGTACCGCAACGAGGAGGCCCAGGCCACCGAGCTTGCGAACGCCATCAAGGTCCAGTTCAAGACGGCTGAGGACACCAACGGCTGGCCGATCACGATCAGCGGCAAGCCCTACGACAAGAGCCAGGCGATCACTCTCGTCAACGACATTCTGATGACCAAGAAGAACGCGTCTGCGCGTATGGTCGACTATCAGGGCGTGCTCAACACGATTGACACTCGCGCCGCCGAGCTCTCGACCCGCATTTCGGAGTCGAAGTTCAGCAAGGACGAGCTCCTGGCCAAGAAGGACATCGTGAAGGTGGACAACTTGAGCAACGAGACCGACCTTCTCCTCGCCAAGGTCAACGACCTCGTGGAAGGCAACAGCAAGCTGACGGATGAGCCGTCGCTGACGTTCGAGGATCTCGTGAAAGACATTGGCAAGCAGGCCAAGGTCGACGAAGAGGCCGCCAAAGAAGCGGAAGCAACCTCCGCTGCCCTCGACTTCCTCAACGGCTGATCAGCGGTCTCGCTGATTCGCCCTGTCCGCTGCCACCAACACCATGCTGAATTTCCTCGCCATCACGATGGCCCCGATCGACTGGGGCATTTCGATTGCGGCTCTTCTGATGCTGCTCTTCTCCGCTCGCAGCCTAGTGAGCGGCAAGGGCAAGTCCCAGATGGGCCTCTCGTTCGCCGTCCTCGCCGCCGTCATTTGGACGTTCGCGATCGGTCGGCACATCGAGGGCTTCAGCACGGTGGACGGATTCCGCGTAGCGGCAGGCGCACTCTTGATGGTGCCGGTACTGCGAGCCTTGTTCTCGCAGACCGGCGCTAGCATCACCGGTGCAGTGGTCGCGGTCCTGCTGGCCGCTTGGGCCGCGGGCCCGGTGATCGCGCGCTACAGCCCCAACGTAGTGGAAGCCGAGCTTCCCGCTGGGGAGCGGCTGACCAACAAGCTCGAAGAAGTCGACGCCGAGCTGGCCAAGCTGGGCGCCACGTCCGAAACCGTCGCGAGCTACGCAGCCGCCGAGCGCGGCAAGCTTCTCGACATGAAGGCTGCCTCCGCAGCGGATGTCGACGCCAACCCCGAGGCCATGACCGCGCTCAAGCGCTTCGCTGGCTACACCGGTGAGCTCGAGCAGCTCTCCATGCAGATCAAAGCTCTGCGCGCCCAGCGCACGGAGCTGACCACCGCGCTCTCGGCCCTGGAGCGCGCCGGAGGCAACGAGGACGCGATCCTCGAGGCCGACCGAATCCGCGAGCTAGTCGAGTCCGAGGCCGGTCGACAGGACCTGTCCGTCGTCGAGGACTACACCCAGCGCGGCAAGATGCTGGAGCTCCTCGAGAAGGAATTCGGCCAGGCAGCGACGGAAAAACTGCCCGACTGACCCACCCATGACACCCGCTTCACCCGGGTGTCCCCGGACGTCGGATGAGGTATCGATGGGCCTTGGTGCCCCCAAGAGCGGATCTGGTCCGCGGCGCAGAGCCCGTCCGCGCGAAGAGCGAGGGTCCCGCCTTGGACCAATCATGAAGGTGCCTATAGGGTGCGCGCGCACGAGCCGCCCCTTCCCGCCCGGGGTCGCTACGATGGCACGGCGATGCCCGTGAAGGACGACGACCCCGTGACCCCCAGCGCCGTAGCTGGGATCTTCCACGACGCCCGTGAGGTTGGCCGTGTGGCCCAAGTCTTCACGGTCTCCGTCACTGGAGACGTCGAGCCGAACGCAATCGATGCCGCGACCATACTCGCCGTCGAAACGCTGGAAGGCAGGAACGACATCGACGCGAGCGCGGGATCCATCACGGTCCTGATGAGCGGGGAGACCGCCGGCGTCGTGGTCGCACAGCCACTCGGCGCTCCCGCCCTCAAGGATCTCGGACGCGATCTGATCCAAGCCCTCTCAGCCCGCTTCCACGGCGCACAGATTGCGATCGGCCTGGCCACGACTCGGGAGCACAAAGAGCTCACCATGGACGACGCGATCTCCGTCGCCATCGAAGGGCTGGAGGTCGCCGGGGCTTCGGGTTCAAACCGCGCCGTTCACTCGGAGCTGTACGAATTGACCCTCGCGTCCCGTCGACGCCAGGGAACGGTATTCCCCCTCGAGTCCGTGAGGACCACCGACGCGCACGACGTCATTCCTCGACCGACCCCGCGACCTTCCACGCGACCTTCCCGGGGGCCCGAGCCGAGCGAAGCCGTCGAGCATGAAGCCCAAGCACCGAGCGACGCCGCCCAGGCGAATGGCAAGGCCGACTCCCTAGGCGAGTTCGACGACCCGTTCGCTCACCTCGCGTCCGAGGCCTACGAACTCAACGCCGAGAGCGCCCGGGCGCTCACCAACGGCATCGCGCCCCAGGCAGCGAACGTCGCGCAGATGGAGGCGGAGTCGAAGGCCGAGATCGAGCGCCTGAGGCTCGAGCTCGACGTGGCTCGCCGCGAGAAGCTCGCCTTCAAGGGCACCGAGGCCGCGGCCAACATCCAGGAGCGGCGGATCCTCAAGCTCGTGGATCAACTCGAAAGCGCCGAGGCCGAAATCGCGCGACTGCACGAGGAACACGCCGCCGACGCGGGCGTCAGCTCCGCGTACAAGACGGTCCAGGGGTTGGATCCCAGGGAGCCGAAGGCCCCCGCCAAGCGGGTCTTGATCGACGGCGTCTTCGAAGCCAACCGGACCGAAGACCAGCGCAAGCACTAGCAGGCCATTCATAAAGGCCGCACTTAGCAGCAGCCCCCCTCGAAGCCCTAGCTGCGTGGCTCGAACAGGCACGGATAGTAGGGGGCTGCGCCGGGGCGCCGGTTACCCGTGGAACGCCTCGCGCCAGTGAACCCGGCACAGGGACACGTAGGTCTCGTCACCGCCGATCTGGACCTGGGCCCCGTCGGTGACGACCTCCCCGTTCTCGTCTTTGCGGATCACCATGGTCGCCTTCCGCCCGCAGTGGCAGATCGTGCGGATCTCGCGCAGGGCATCGGCGAGGGCCAGTAGCGCCGCGGAGCCCGGAAAAGGCTGGCCCTGGAAGTCGACCCGCAGGCCGTAGGTCATGACCGGGATGCCAAGCTCGTCTGCGACCCGCGCGAGCTGCCAGACCTGGTCCGGCATGAGGAACTGGGCCTCGTCCACCAGGATGCAGGCCAAGGGCTCGCTGGCGGAGCGGTCCGAGATCAGCCCAAAGAGATCGTCGCCGGGGCCGTACCTCTCTGCCGGGGCGCTGATCCCGATGCGGCTCGAAATCCTGCCCGCCCCATCCCGGTCGTCGATGCCCGCCGTGAGCAGCAGCGTCGACATCCCCCGCTCGCGGTAGTTGTAGTCCGCCTGCAGCAAGACGGTCGACTTGCCCGCGTTCATCGTGGAGTAGTTGAAGTAGAGCTTGGCCATGGATCCTACTTGAGTGCCATCAGTTCGCCGATCTCGCGCACGACTCGCCGCATCCCCTCGTTGAGCGCTTCGGCCACGAGGGCAGGGTCGTCGCCGTTCACAGGAATACTAGCCGCAAAGCGCCGGTGAAACAGCGCTCGCCCGTCCGCATCCACGAGCTTGGCGACGACGGCGACCCGTCCCTCGCGGCGGGGCACGAGGTGCTCCTCAAAGGTGATGACCTCCGCGTCGAGGCGTCGCTCCGCCCCCGCGTCAAACAGGAAGCCCTGGCGCTGGAAGAGCTGGTCCTCCAGGGCACGCTGCACGATGACGGAGGGCGACTCGGCCCAGCGCACCAGGTTGTTGTAGCGCAGCTCCACCTCGGAGATACGGCTGATGAGCTGGTCCGTGATCGCGTCCGAGGCCGTGACGGCGCCCAGGCGAATGTTGGGCACGTTCGGCTCGGGCGTCGTCGTGCCCGTCTCACTCGTGCCCGGCTTGGAGGCCTCCGACATGAGGCTCAGCCAGCGCGTGGGCGGCGGCGCATCTGGGGAGAGGCTCAGGCACGAGGGCGCAAAGAGAACGGCGAGGAGGAGTCCAAGGACCGGGACCAGCGGGGGTACAGCGCGCGTCAACATTTCGTTCTGCATAGGATGGGGTGATGCGTTGGATGTCGAGTTCATCGCACTAGCGTCCGCGGAGGAGGACGCCGGGATCGCGCTCGATGAGGGCGGCGAGGGACTCGATGCGGCGCAGCATGGCGCGCAGATCTCGAACGACCTCTGGCATGGACTGGGCGGCCGGGGCCAGCCCGTCCGTCAGGCGAGTGGCGGATACCGTGGCCCCGCGGAAGGAGTTGAGCGCCCCCGCGATGTCTGCCCCATCCATGATCTGGTCCATCTTCGCCAGCGTGGTGCGCAGGTCCTGGCTGAGGAGTCCGAAGCTCTCGGCGACGGTTTGGATGGCACCCGACTCCCCCGAGAGGCTCACGAGGGCCTCGTCGATGCCCACCGTGGTGCCGCGAAGATCCGTGATGAGCCCTTGGAGCTCGGGGCCGAGGCCGGTGGTCGCCGTGCCGTCGATGACGCCGCGCAGCTCAGCGGTCAGCCCCTGGAACGAGTCCGTGAGCGTTGCCACATCGAGGGTCGTCAGCTTGTCGTCCAGCGTGACGGCCAGCTTGCGGAAGTCGCGGACCGCGAGGGGGAGTTCCTCACCGAAGCCGCGCAGTGCGTCCTCGAGGCTCTTGAGCGTCGAAGGCGCGGACGGGATGTACGAGTCGGGCGCGTTGAACGTCAGCGCCACCGACGGCGTGTCGGGCATGAAGAAGTCAGCCTCAAGGAACTTGACCCCCGTAATGCCCTGGGACGCCACGATGATCCGCATCTCAGGCGGCACCGGACCGCTGGCAGACTCAGCCTCCCCGAGCGCTCCCACCATGCGGAGCTCGTCCACGCGGGCCTCGAAGTGCACTTCCACAAGGCGCCGGTCGGGCGCCAGCGAGATCTGGGTCACGCGGCCAATCGTAACGCCTCGAATCTTGATCGGCGCGCCGACCTCGAGGCCCTGAACCGACTCATCGAAGTAGGTGACACGTTCGACCACCTCCTTGTTCAGCCGGCTTGCGCCGAGCCAGAAGAGCGTGAGGATCAGAAAGACCACACCGCCCACGATGAAGGCGCCAACCTTCCATTCGTTCGTTGCCTGGGCACTCATAGATATTCGCCTTTGAAGGGATCGTCTTTGACGATCGGCTTGAACGCCTCGGTGAAGGGTTCCTGCGTAGGGGCCGGCTTGGGCCGCTCGCTGTCGCCGTGTTCGGGTTCACCTGAATCGGTATACCGGCGCGTTCCGCCAAGCGGTTCGCGATGGAAGAACGCGCGCACGCGCGGGTCCGAATTCTCGTCGCGCAGAATGCGTGGATCGCCGTCGGCGATGATGCTGCGCGTGTTCTTGTCGAGCAGGATCGCCCGGGTGCCGATGCGGTAGATGCTCTCGAGCTCGTGGGTCACCACGACGAGCGTGATCCCGAGGGAGCGGTTGAGAGCGAGAAGCAGCTCGTCAAGCTCGACAGCCGTCACCGGGTCGAGGCCAGCCGAAGGCTCGTCGAGGAACAGCAGGTCGTTTTCTAGGGCCAGCGCGCGCGCGATACCCGCGCGCTTCTGCATGCCGCCGGAGAGCTCGGAGGGAAGGCGATCGCCCGCGCCATCGAGGCCCACGAGCCGTAGCTTGCCCTCCACCACGCCTGCGATCGTCGCTGGATCGAGGTCTGTCCACTCCTCAAGGGGCAACGCCACGTTCTGGGCGATCGTCAGCGAACCAAAAAGCGCCCCGCTCTGGAAGCTGACACCGAACCGCGGGCGCTGTCCCCGAAGCTCAGCGGGATCCCCCACCCCGGCGACCTCTACGTTGCCAGCGATCGGCGCCAAGCGGCCAAAGAGCGTCTTGAGCAGGGTGGACTTGCCCGTTCCCGAGCCGCCAAGCACGAGGAAGACCTCGCCCCTGCGGATCGTGAAGTCCAGGTCCTCCATCAGCGGCCGGTCGTAGCCGATGGACAGCCCACGGGCATGGATCAACCCTGGCTCGAGCCCACCGTGCTTGGAAATCGTCTCTTGGATCGACATGTCTACTGGAGCCCCCAGACGTTGAAGAGGAGCGCAAAGAGCGCGTCGATCGCCACCAGCCAAAAGAGCGTTGAGACCACCGCGGAGGTCGTCACGCGTCCGACTCCGACTGCGCCGCCGCGTGCGCTCAGGCCGCGCTCTGCAGCGATGCCCGCGATCAGGCCGCCAAAGACCGCCGCCTTCATCAGGCCGCTCAAAATGTCGAGGGGCACGAGGGCGGCCCGGGCTGAGGTCACGAACTGCTGGAAGGTGACCTCCAGCGTGGCCGTGGCCACCGCCGCGCCCGCGAAGATACCCAAGAGGTCCGCGACGAGCGTCAAGAGAGGCACCGCGATGATGAGCGCCAGCATCCGAGGAAAGACGAGATAGCGATGGGGACAGACGCCGAGCGTGTGGAGCGCGTCGATCTCCTCCGAGACCTTCATGGTTCCGATTTCCGCCGCGATGGCAGCGCCCGATCGGCCGGCCACAACGATCGCCGTCATGAGCGGCGCGAGCTCGCGGGTGAGGGACAGACTGACGAGGTCAGCGACGAACGTGTCCGCCCCGAACTTGCGCAGCTGGATCGCCGCCTGGAACGCCGTGATCAAGCCCATGAGAGAACCGATCACCGCGACGATCGGGAGGCCGTCGGCGCCGTGACGCTCCGTCTGTCGAAGCACTCCCTTCCAGTCGATCGAGGACGGCTTGCGCAGCGCCCCGAGCGCGGCGGCCGAGGCCTCGGCGATGAAGCCGAGCATGTCGCGGACGACGTAGACAATCTCCAGCGTCGAGCGCCCCACCTGCACGAAGAAGTTCACTCGCGGGGGCGCGGGCAGCCGCGCCGGGCACTGCCCGCTGTCCGTGTAGAGATCCAGGATCGACTGCACGTCGTGATTGGCCCCGACGATCTCTGGGAGCTGACCCGTGATGCAGAGGGTGTCTGCCAGCACGGACGCAGCGCTCCCCTCAAGACGCTCCACGCCGGTCATGTCGACGCGCACGAGCTCGCCGCGGCCGATGGCAGCGAGCACATCACGTCGAAGGGCGTCCGCGGACTCCAAGCGAAACTCACCGCTGAGGCGGAGTCCCCGCTCGCCGTTCGCGTCCACTGTCTCTTGCACCAAAGCCATGGGAGGGCGATTGGAACCTATTGGGCGAGCCCGATGCACGCGGGGACCCAATTGGTTTCAGATCGAGTCAGCGTCGGGTCGGTTTCGCGCTCTTTTAGAGGCGGGTCAGGCGTCGGATCTCCACGCGACCGCGGGCTGCGTCCGTCACGAAGAGCGTCGTCCCGCCGATGGCGGCGATGTCCACGTCCACCGGTCGGATGGCTCGACTGCCGACACCGGAGAGGAGCGGAGCCGACGGCAGCGAGAGGTCGTAGAGCATGACGGAGCTGGCGCCTTCGAGGCCAGCCGCGAGAACCGGCACGCCCCCAAGATCGCCTACGGCCAGGCTGCTCGGACGGATCCCGTACTGGGTGGCAGAGGCCTGGACCGCGCCGGAGTCCTCCTCGAACGCCCGCCTTTCCAGCGCCATGGACGAGCGCCAACGCTGGCGGCCCAAGCGATCACGGACGCTGATCGAGCGTCCGCCAAACGCCAACAAACGGTCGACGAGCCCGTCGCCGTTCGCGTCGCTGCCGATGGCGCTCACCGCCAAGTTGCCAGCGCGCGCTGGGTCCTGCACGTCCGCAGCGTTCGGGATGACGTTCGTGTCGATCAGCAGCCCGCCCACGGTCAAGCGCTCGTCGAAGGGGTTGCCCCCGCTGGGATCCTCCAGCACGCGCGCATAGCCTCCATCAGCGGTGAAGAGCTGCGGGACTCCCCCGAACTCCATCGCTACGAGGTCCAGCGGCTGGGTGAGCCCATGAATGGGGAACGTTGAGGGCACGATTCCCTCCCCCATGCCAGAGAAGTCGGCCAGGTTGCTGGGCAATATGATCGAGCCGAACTGGGTTCCGCCGCTCCCGATGCCAAGCACTCGGCCCGTCGCGGGCGCAACGGTTGCCTTCGCGAGCTGGTGGCTGTCGTCAAAGGCAACATAAAGACCCAGCCCGTCGAAGGAACCCAGGGCGGAGGGCTGCCCACTTCCCCCGTCGAGGCCGTTGGCGCGCAGGTCCGCGCGCAGGGTCTTCTGCACGGGCTGAATCGGCGTCGGCAGCTCGGAGAGGTCCCCGGGATCCGTTGTCTCGAGCAGCTCGCTCACGGCGGCGTAGTCCGCTGCCGAGAGAGTTCGCAGGTTCGTGGCCCCTTCCAGCTCGATGTCAAAGATGCCTCGGAACCCATCGGGGGAGGTGGAGGCTTCCAGGAGGCAAAGGGCGGAATCCGAGAGGCTGGAAGGTTCAAGGTACGTCATGCCCTCGAGCGCATGACCCTGGGCTTCGAGCACGATCACGTATTCCCCCACGACCACTCCGCTCGTGGTACGCATCTCGACCAGGCGCGCGATGCGAGACTCTCGGGACACGGTATCGCTGGCCGTATCGGGGTTGTCCAGGGGTAGGCGCGGCGCCGCGAAAATGCTGTTGCGCCCAGAGTGACTGGCCACGGCGCCAAAGCCGCCGTAGCGCTGGCCGGGTTCGAGCGAGGTGTTCAACCGGCGCTGGGCGAAGACCGCTGGCAGCGCGGGGGTCCCGAAGGCCGCCGGCGTCCCCATGGGCACATAGCGCTCTGCGAGCTGCCCGCTCTCGGAGAACCGCCACAGGCCGTTACGCCTCATCTCGCCCATCCAAATGCTGTTGCCGAAGACCCGGGTGGCCCCGCCGAAGCGAGCGCCGAGGGAGTCGGCCCCCACGGTCGCTCCCAAGAGGTCAAGGACTTCCTCATCGTGGCCCGCCAGGCCAGGCGAAGCGTCGAACTGACCCGGCCGGCCGGTGATGGCCTCGCCGTTGGGTCCCGTGAGCGGCCGGGTCTCGCCAATCTCGAGCACCGGTAGGATGCCGAACGGCTGGGTGAAGACCGTCTGGATGGCAAGGTTCGCGCTCGGCTCCACCAGGGTGATGTCGGGCGTCCCGTTGCCGTTGCGATCGGCGGGGCCCATCGCGGGCCCAGCGGCGCTCACCGTCCGCATGGAAGCCGGCCCGAAGCTCGTGATGGTGATATCGATGATTCCAGTGATGCCCCCAACGGGGATCTCCTCACCGGTGGGAGTCGTGGTGATCGTCGCGGCTGCGCCCGCTACTTCCCGTAGCCCGAATGACTCGAAGGAGTCGCCGTCCGAACCAAAGGAGCGATCATCCAGGGGCACGAGATCGGTGATGAGCGAGCTCGCTGCGTCGATGACCACCAGCGCGTCGTTCTCGGGGCAAGAAGCCCACACCGTGGCTCCATCGGGGGAGATCGTGACCGCGCGGGGCGTCAGCTCGACCGACGCCGTCGGGCTCGAATCGAAAAAGCGAATCCCCGATTGCGCGAGGGCCGCCTCGTCTCCGTCGAAGGGATTGAGCGAAACAGGGAAGAGATCGCTGTGGACCTGAACGGCCGCGGGTCCGCCCTCGGGAATTCGCAGGAGTGTGATGTAGCCGAATCCGTCCCCAGCGCCAACGCTGACCGCATCGCCCGCGCAGGCAACGGCGAACAGCTGCCCGTCGGCCGTCACCTCGACGTCCACGGGATTCGAGCCCGTCGTCGAAACCTGTACGAGGGTCTGGAGCGTGCCTGGATCCACAAGCTGCAGGACACCGGGGAAGGCCGGCGTCTCGCCGGACCAGGTGATCGCGACGGCTCCGTTGTCGCCCGCCGCCACGGACAGCGGTGCGCCGGGGATGAACCCGGGGGTCGGCTGGGCCGACGCGACGATGCCCACAAAGTTTGGGTCTGATGGCGACGAAACGTCGTAGGCCAGCACGTCGCCGCCCACGCCGTCGATCACGAAGAGTCGCTGTGAAGCCGTGTGAACCGCCGATGCAATCGCCCTTCCGTCGCCGCCGCCGCGGATATCGATGACCGAGCGAACATCGGACTGGAGCTGCGGGCGACTGGACGTGACCTGCAGGACCACTCGATCCCGCCCTACTTCCTCGCCGGCGTCGGTGGACCCTGTCACCTCGATCTCGATGGTCGTGGCGCGGTCCGGCGCGAGGAAGTCGATGCGTCCCGCCGCTCCGACGGTCAGCGTGACTGGAATGCCCGCGGTCTGAGTCCAGGCAAACTCGGTGATGCCCGAAGCCTCGGTGGCCGTCGGGGTGAACGTCACGGACTCGGAGGTGAGGACCGTCCGGTTGGACCCTGCGAACAGTCCGACGTTGCCTACGTCGCCGCCGCCATCGCCACCACTGCTGCCACACCCGACAAGACCGGGAAATAGAAGTGTGGCAGCGGCCAAAAGGGCCCTTGAATGACGCTGTAGCATGTGCGGGATGCGGTGGTCGTTTTGGGTGTGCGGTGGCCCATACGAGAGGGGGGAAATGGGCACGGGCACAGTGTCTCCTATGAAGGCTACCCCCCTCAACTGAGGGATGCTTCAAACTACGCGCCTGGATCGGTGCCCCCATCGCGATTGTCATCTACCTCGCCTCCCCCGATTAGGGACGGGGTGAATCGCGATAGGACGGGGCACCTCCCAGGCGTTCCAAATGAAGTCATCCACATATCCCCGTGCCAGCCGCGGGCTCGAAATGACCCCTCCAACCTTCGAAGCTCTCAGCACACCCGCCCTCGTGATCGACTTGGGATCGGCCCGAAGAAACATCGCGGCGGCCGTGAAGAGCATCGGCTCCCCGGATCGTTGGCGGCCCCACGTCAAGACCGCGAAGGTCGCCCCGGTGATGGCGCTCTACCTCGATGCGGGGGTACGCCAATTCAAGTGCGCAACGCTCCTGGAGGCGTCCGTGCTCGCAGACTGCAGGTCGGCGGCCAACGGAACCGGTCCGGCGGACATCCTGATCGCGCACCACCTGTTCGGACCCGCTCTGGTGCAGCTCGAAGCCCTCGCCAAGAAGCACCCGACGGTGCGCTTCTCGACGCTCGTGGAGTCAGCGAGCCAAGTGCCGAGCGTCCCCGACTCGGTCGGTGTCTTCGCTGACATCGACCTCGGCATGCACCGAACAGGACTCGACGTCGACGACGTGGCGGAGACACTCGCGATCGCGCGAGCAGCGGGACCGCGATTCGGAGGACTCCACGCCTACGACGGTCATCGGCACGAGCACGATCTCGGAGAGAGAGAGCGGCTGGCCCACGCCGGCTACGACCGTGTCCTGCGCTCCCACGGCGAGCTACAGAGCGCGGGCATCGAACCCGTCGAGATCATCACCTCTGGTACGCCGGCCTACCCAGCGGCCCTCACCCACAGCGGCCTCGGCGAAATCCACCATCGCGTGTCGCCGGGCACCGTGGTCTATCACGACTTGCGTACACGGGAGCAGCTCCCCGATCACGCGATCGAATTCGCCGTGACCGTGCTGACGCGCGTCGCGAGCCTTCCGTCCACGGACCTCTTCACGGTGGACGCTGGCTCCAAGGCGATCGAAGCGGCCAGTCCGTCGCTGATCGCTTCTGCGATCGAGCTGCCAGAGGCCAAGGCCCTGCGCCAAAGCGAAGAGCACACCGTCTTCCGGTGCGACCCGGCGATTCGCCCAAGCCGCGGGGACCTGCTGCGGCTGGTTCCCGGCCACGTCTGCCCGACGGTCAATTTGGCGAGCACATGCCTCCTAATGGAGGACGGCCAACCGCTGGGCCTCGCCCCCGTCGCCGCCCGTGGCCACGCTCCCCTCGGTACCTAGGTTATCGCCCGCCGCGGCCCAGCACGAACTTGGCGATCACGGCGGCCGGGACCATCAGCCCCAGGACGCCCATCGTGAATCCGACGGTCTCAAGGGACGTCCCAAGGACGTTGTCCGCGATCCGGATGTAGTCGTTCGTGAGGCCAAAGGAGCCGCTCCCCGCATACTCCGCGCGGGCGTCCGAACTGAACGCGAGCCCAAACGACAGCAAGATGTTCTGGCCGCAAAGGAACCAGCCCACCATGCCGTAGGCCGCTCGCTCTGCGTCGTGATGGCACTCTTCCCCGTCCAAGCAGCGCCACAGGAAGACAGCCCCGATGGCGAGTTCCCCGAGGTGACCGCCGGACAGGATCATGAACTCCCCGAACCCCGTCCAAACCATGAGCGGGTAAACCACGACGAGCGCGGCCACGGCGATGATGCGTCCGCGGGGCTCAAGGAACGAACGGATGAGTCCGAGCGAACCAACAAAGACAGCGACCTGCATGATCCAAACAGGGTGCGCATAGGCCGTCATCGCGTGGCCACCCAGGGAGATCTTCGGCAAGGCGGGGCGCCCGGAGAAGATCGCGACGGCCGAGTGACCGATCTCGTGGAAGAGCGCCTCCAGGAACCAGCCGATGAACTGTAGGAGCGGCGTCAGGCCAAAGACGAACGCGAGCGGGACGCCCAGCGCGAGGAAGTTGAGCCCGCGCTGGAACTCCTTGCCGTCGCGCTCTTCGCGGGCGATTCGGTAGTCGGCGATGCCGTGGGAGGGCGCGGCGACCGGCGGCGGCGGAATCGGTGCTCCCCCCATCAGCGAGCTAGCGGACTGCGAGCTAGCTGGGGCCTCGGGGTCGCCCGCGGCGCCGAGCGGGTTGGAGCACATCTCGCAGAAGCGGCGAGCGGTGCCTTGGGTCCGCCCACAGTGGGCACAGGTCACGACAGCTGAGGGGGCCATGCGTTGGCCTATCGTCATCGCAGATGGCCAAGCTGAACCCGCGAGGAGCGTCAGTCCGGGAGGAATCCGTCGCGAAGGATGTCGGATATCGAGTCCACGGTCCCATCCACCGCCCGGGATGGGGACTCGAGCCCTGGCTGGGACGTCGCCCACTCGGGAGAGCCTTGGGTGCGCCGGAGGATGAGCCTTAGGGAAGGCGCCAGGTCGCCCGCGACTCGCATGGCGGCGGGCAACGCAAGATCCAGCGATGTCACGTCTCCGATGACAACGTCAGGCCGCACCTCCTCCAGGATGGCCCGGTAGTGCGGCCGGTCCGTTCGTACGTGGCGCCCGCCGAAGAGGTGCATCAGCGACGGGTCCTCGACCCACCACTTCTTCGCGCCACCCACGAGCCGAAACCCGGGCCCGGACGTCACGCCAATGGCACCAAAGAGTGCTTCCAGCTTCTCCGGCGGCGAATTCGACGCCACCACCACGTCGACGCCCCGTGTACGGAGAGCGTCTAGCACCTCGGCGGCCTGCTCGACGAGGCCGTGACCACCACTGCGCGCTGCCTTCATCCCCTTGCCGAACTGGGCGTTGGCGAAGTCCATCACGGTGTCAAACCCTGCGGCCTTGATGGCACGTCGCCAGTCCGCTGCGCCGGGCTCCGAGCCCCCACGATCGAGCCAGTCGGCGACGGACGCCGTGGCGAGGAGCGCATCCTCATCGGCGAACGCCGCGTGCATCCCGCGGGGGAACCAGCCGTGCAGCTCGGGTTCCTCGAGAACCACGGCGTAGAACTGCTCGAACCGCGCGTCCGCTAGGACGTACGGCTCGCCCAAGAGCCGAGCGGCCTCCTCCACGAATACACGTCGAATGGCGACGACCTCGGACGCCTGATCGGTCCAAACGCCATCGAAGTCAAAGAGGATCCGCGTCATGCTTGGCCGAGAGTAACACAGTGCTGACGCTGAGCCTCCTAGTGGGTTTCGCCCGCAAGCTGCGAAGAACGTGACATACTGCCCCCATGGACTCCGACAGAGCAAGTGGCACAGAGGGCTACGGCGAGCAAGCTCCCATACTCTTGATTCGCTACGAAGAGCGGACCTTCGAGCAGGAGCACGGCGACGCGGTCGAGTTCTTCCCCCGTGAGCCTTGCTCCATCATCGACATTGGCGCCGGCACCGGCCGCGACGCGGGGCACTTCGCTGGTTTCGGCCACCGTGTGCTAGCCGTGGAGCCAACGCGGGAGATGCGCGAGCCGGCGATGGCCCTCCATCCAGAATCGAGCATCGAGTGGATGGACGACAGCTTGCCAGAGCTAGCCAAAGTCCTCTCCCGTGGGGAGACGTTCGACGTGGTCAACTTCAACGCCGTGTGGATGCACCTAGACGAAGCGCAGCGTGAGCGCGGAATGGAGAACGTGGCTAAACTCTGTCATCCAGGTACGCGGATGTTCTTCACGCTTCGCCACGGACGAGTGCCGCGGGGCCGCAGGATGTTCGACGTCACGGGGGCCGAGACCGTCGCGCTCGCCAAGCCCTACGGCCTCACTCCGATCTTCGAGCTCACTGAGGACTCGATCGATGCGGACAACCTCGCGAAGGGCATCCGCTGGACGCGATTGGTCCTAGAACAGCAGTAGCCCCTACGGAGTCTCTGGAATCGCGCCAGCCATCGGCTCGCGTAGTACGGCGAGTTCTTGGTAGTTGGGGCCCAAAAGGTATAGGCCGTTCTCTGGGGAGAAGCCCACCAAGTGTTTGCCATCGACGTCTACCAGGTGCGAGTAGCGGCGAGCCAAGGGGAGGCCCACGACCTCGCCGTTCACGATCGTGCCGTGACTTGGCCAATCCTCGCCGTAGCAGCGGAGAACCGGCTGCCCGTTGAGGGTTGGTGTCTGGTATCCGCCGAAGACTCGGAGTCGATACTCCGATTCGGTGGTCGATAATTCCGCAGGACAGGACACCTCCTTCCCCGTGCTGAGCTCGACGGCGTGAAAGCCTTGCTCCGCGTCATTCCAGGTCAACCATTGTCCATCTTCGTCGATGTTGGCGAGCGTCGGGTAGCCAGTCACCACGTACTCAGTGCGGGTGTCGACGCCCGTGCGCAGGTCCACGCGGTGCAGACGGCAGTCGATGTCCAGGTAGAAGGCGATTCCTGGGAGCCTTCGCCTCGGTGGGATCACGTGCGTTGCCTCCACCGTAATGGCCGGCCCATCGAATCCGCTCGTCCAAGTTTCTTCTTGGACCCTTCGACACCAGACGCCGTCGATCTCGACGTGCTCTCTGACGATGCCGACTCGGGTGCGCTTGAGCCCACGGTGGGACCACCAATCCAGCGCATCGCTGGAGAGGACGGGGTCTCCTTCGAGGGAGAACCGCTGGGGGTCGCCCGTCTTGAGCTCGAGCTTCCAACCCGTACGAACGCCATTCTTCGAAAGCGAAACGATGACACTCTGGCCGTCCCGGGTCACTCCCGGAAACGCTGTATCGATGTACGCACCAGGGTCATGAAATCTGTACGAGCTTCTGTGCCACTCCTTCAGCTCCGTCGCGCTCGCCGCGGCCCCCGCGCAAAGCCCGAGGCTCAAGACCACGCGCCAAGAGCGAGCGAACCAGCTCCTCGTCGCGGCGCCGCGCAACTGACTGGCGAAGCCGAGAGCAAGCAGGGCCGCCAGAAGACTCGATGGACTCGACGCAAGCTCCACCACCCACCCGGGAAAGCGGAAGTGCCGCGTGCCAAGGTCAACGATCCCCGCGTCAACGTGCAGCACGGTCAGGACCAGAACCACGGCCCAGCCGGCCACTGTGGCCGCTAGCGCATGGCGGAACACGAGGGCGGTGCAGGCGGTTACCGCGATCGCCGCCGCTGGGAAGACCACAGCACCCGCTTCCGCGAGCGCTGCGGCTACGCCCGCGAAGTCGTCCCACCCACCCGCGAGGACGCGCGGGTCTGGAGCCTCTCCGATGACGCTGACGCAAAGACCCCATGTCGCGCAAGAGCCTGCGAGGAGGACTGCGGCCGCTGCCAGCGCGACGATCCCTTTCCCTGCGAACATGACCGCGCTATGGACAGGCAGACTCGCCATGGCACGCTGAGCCGATCGCTCCGCGCTCCCCGCCAGAATGTCCGCAAGAACCGGAATGTAGGCAATGAACGAAAGAACGCCGAGTACCAGCACCTCTGATGCCCCGAACGCCAACTTTTCTCCCGCGCGATCGACCAACCACGCTCCGCCAACGATCAGCATCACGCTCAGTCCGAGGACGAGCCCCACGATGCTCCGGGCCTCGCGGGCTTCTAACCAGACGAGG
>CALHGQ010000280.1 GCA_938030175.1 uncultured bacterium
CCTCCCGGCCATGGTCCGCCGGCTCGGCACCCACGGCATCCTCCGCTTCCTCGCTGAGGCCGCAGAGGACGCCGGCCACCCAC
This sequence comes from uncultured bacterium, assembly GCA_938030175.1. Taxonomy (GTDB): domain Bacteria; phylum Planctomycetota; class UBA1135; order UBA1135; genus Saltatorellus. The sequence continues at coordinate 84 of CALHGQ010000280.1, forward strand.
TTCCGCCCTAATCCCCGGGCACTCTCTCTTTCTCTCTCATCACCCAGCTACTTGTCCGCGCATTTTCCCTCCACTTTTGCGCGTCTTCTTTTCCATTCAGCATATCTCCCCTCTCCATTTCTATGTGCTTCTTCCCTTCTCTGCCAGCATAGTGATAACAGTTTTGCAGTACCACTGGCACCGAGCCATCCGGCCCGCCGCGCCAGGTCAGCCGCTCCACCCGGCCAACGGTCATCTTTCCCCCCTCTGTTCAAACCAGCCAATCACAGCCCGCCACATCACACCCAAGCACCCAACTCCCACCACCCCAGCCAAAGTTCAAATTTCCCCCCCAACACCAAGCAAACCCCAGTCAGTTTGTGTTTCCTAACGTTCGTGTTCAGTTCTCCCAGCTTCAACATGCGATTCCACGGCGCGTTCTTCGTCCTCGCCGCCGTGTACATCGCCGCGGGCCAGCCCCGCCATGAGCCCGAGACGCCCCCCATCGTGGTGACGCCCTCCTCCGACGCCCTGGCCTACACGGACCTCGGCTACTCCATCGGTGAGGAAGGCGTCGCGCACGGGCTGCTCCGCATCGACGCCCAAGCCGGCCTCGACCTCCTGGCTAAGGTCTGCCACGCCGGTCACCGCACGTATAACACCCACCAGCGCGGCGTGGCGGACGGCTTGACGTATCAGCGCAGCAGCGACTGGCTCGACGGCGTACGACGGGTCATTGCCTCAGATGACATCAAGGCGCGCATCAAGGACGAGCAGAGCAGGTGCAACGACGCCTTCTTCAGACTCAAGGCCGTCCTCGACTCGTCGCCGTCGTCCCTCAAAGTCTCGCGCCGCGGCCGCCGGCACGCGCCACCGCGGTCTCGCGCCGCCAAGCAGCTCCCCACCGACGTCCTCGTCCCCGCCGTGCTGCTCGCGAAGCTCATCATCGGCGACGAGACCCCAATGAAGGACGCGGACAGCGGTATCCACCCCGCGCTGGCCGCGCACGCGGAGACCGCCGCGGACGCAGAGGATGCCGCGGAGGCCGACGAGGACGCACCAACCTCCTCGCGCCGCCGCCGCGCCGCTGCACAAGTGGCCACGCTGCTCGAGCCGCACGTCCCCAACGGCACTCGGCCACGACGTCAGGTACTCGGCCTCGTCAGCCTCGGCGCCACCGCCGCCCTGGCGTACGACGTCTACGGCCTCCACTCTCGCATCGGCAAGCTGGAGCAGTCCCAGGGCGTCGTCATCCACGCCCTGCACGCCGCAGACTCCCTGCTACAGAAGGACGGGAAGATGTTCAAGGAGGTGCAGGAGGAGTTCAGCCTCATCAACAAAGACGTCAAAACGCTCCGCGACGCCACGGCCGGCCGCCGCGTCATCGACACCATGCGCAGCGCGGTCAAGCTCGCGGAGAACATCCTCCTCGCCATCTCCTTCCTGGAGGTCGGCATGGTCGGCTTCACGCTCATCACGCCCGGCCAGTTCAACAATGTCTACACCGATCTCCAGGCCGTCGCGGCCAAGGCCAACCACCGACTGCTTATCTCCAGCGCCAACGACCTCAGCGCTTGCCCGGCCACGTTCGAGACGCGCAACGGCACCGTGTACGTCTCCATCAACGTGCCCGCCAGCCCCATCGACGACGAGTTGGAACTCAAACTGTTCCACTTCTTTCCCATGGCCCTCGGAAACGGCGTGTTCGCGGCCTTCGCTCCCCAACGCACGGTGCTCGCGGTGGACCGGTACGACGGGTCGTACCGCGCGCTGTTCGCCAGTCAGATCCGCGACTGCCGCCAATACGGCAAGATCAGGGCGTGCAAGTTGCCCACCGCCGCGACCCTGCCCAAGCGCGAGCGTCGGGACGTGCTCGCCGACAGAGAGGCCGAGTGCCTCCACGACATGTGGCACAAGGCTTACTCCAGAGCCAACGCAACGTGCGAGGTGCACTACATGGGGCCCACCACCGCCATAGCCCAGGTGACGCCCACACAGTTCGTGCTCTCCGTGCCGCAGCCCACCGCCGGCACCGTGTACTGCGACGGATCCAAGGCCGGCTCCACGTTCAGCGTCAGGGGCCTGTCCAAGATCAAGCTCCGTCCAGGCTGCCGCGCCCGCGTCGCCGGCCGTAGGTTTGCCGCCCCGCTTGACATCAGCTCCACGGCGGTCACCACAACGTTCAGCCTGCCGGCGTCCGCGCTCACGGGCCTCGTCGACACGCTGCACACGGCGGAGCTGGAGGCGCTCATTAAAAACAGCAACGCCGCCTTCATCACCCGCTCCGCCGCCCAGCAACACATGGACGGCGCCGTTGACGACCTCATCAGCCACCCCGTCAGCGGCCTCGGCTACGCGCCCACCGTCACCGTCGTGGGCATCATCGCCACCATCGGCTGCGTCGCCTCCGTCGTCATCGCCATCGCCGCGTGCGTCTACTTCAGGCGCCCCATCTGGCAGTGCCT
>CALHGQ010000281.1 GCA_938030175.1 uncultured bacterium
CGGCTTCGAGCGCGGTGACGAGCGGAATCGTGACCCGGAAGAGGCTGCCTTCTCCCTCGGTGGACTCCACCTCGAAGCTTCCGCCCATGCGCTGGGTGAGCTGCCGGACGATCGTGAGTCCGAGGCCGGTGCCTCCAAAGCGGCGGGTGGTGGACTGCTCCGCCTGGGTGAATGCGTCGAAGATGGTCGCGAGCTTGTCCTCAGGGATACCGACGCCCGTGTCCTCGACTTCGATGCGCACGCTGGGGGCGCCGTACATTGAGGCTGGGGCCACTTTCAGGTGAATGTGGCCGTGCTCGGTGAACTTGATCGCGTTGCCGACGAGGTTGACGATGATCTGCCGGATGCGAAGAGAGTCGCCCATGATGCTGTCGGACAGCGCATGGTGAACGGTGCAGGCAAGGTCGATGCCCTTCGAGTGAGCGCGGTTGGCGGTCACCATCAGCGAGTCTCGGATGCAGCCGCGGAGGGAGAACGGGCTCATCTCGAGCTCCATCATCCCGGAGTCGATCTTCGAGAAGTCGAGGATGTCGTTCAGGATCTCCAGGAGACTCATGGCCGAGGACTGGACCGTGCTTAGGTAGTCCCGCTGCGTTTCGTCTAGCTGGGTGTCGAGGGTCAGCTCCGTCATGCCGATGATGCCGTTCATCGGCGTGCGCAGCTCGTGGCTCATGTTCGCGAGGAAGGCCCCCTTTGCTTCGGCGGCCTCCTCGGCGAGGCGCTTGGCGCTCTCGAGGCTCTCGCTCTGCTTCTGCAGCGCTTGGACGAGGTCCCGGGCCGCGACGACGGTGGCCTGACTGCGCCTGCGCGACATCTCGCCGGCGCGGGTTGTGGAGGCGATGTAGAGACCGATCGCAGTACACAGCACGACCTTGACGCCTTCCACAGGCGCGTTGATCGTGGCACCGCCCACGGTCGCGGAGATCACAAGGACTCCGATGTGCGTCAGTGCCGCCTGGATCACGAGCTGGAAGCACCAGCGCGTCCCGCCAGTGACCTGGTCGGCTACCCGCATGTAGGGGAGGAAGAAGAGCCAGCTCTTCGCGCCACCGGATACATAGACCACGGCTCCCGCGAGGAACATGTCGCAGCGCAGGAAGAACTTGCCGAGGTGCGTGCCCTCTCTCTTGCCTTCGTACTTCGCGTGCAGGATTCCCCAGGAGGCCGCAGCGTAGATGGCCGAGGCGATGCAGAACCAGGTCAGCTCAGGGCCCCAGGGCTGCCGGAATACGGCGCTGTTGTGCAGCGAGATGAGCGCCACGATGACGGCCAACGCCGTGGCTCGCATACGAGGAATGACGTACCGGTGCAGGCGCAGGTCCTTTTCGAGCTGCAGCACGCGTACGGCATCCCGACCCATCGTTAGATGGTCGAGGGCGTTTTTGGGTAGTTCTGACTCCACGGGGCTGGGGGCACGTGACAGAAGTCCGTATCGACACATGTCTCAAAAACATGAGGCGGGAATACCCCTCCCCGGGTCCCGGTGCTGGCCCCTGCTCTTCCCGCACGAAAGCGCATATGAAAAAAGGCCGCCCCGATCGCGCTCAGCGCGATCGGGGCGGCCCTATCCCGGCTACAGGATGTCCCCAGAGGGGGTCCTGGCTAGGCGTCCGCGAGGGCGCCCGTATCGGTCACTTCTACCTGGGTCCAGTCGAGCTTAGGGCAGTCCCCATACAGGTCGTCCAGGGCGTAGTAGTCCCGAGCCTCGTCCTGCTGGATGTGCACCACGACGTCCGAGTAGTCGAGAAGCACCCACCAGCCGAGGTCCGAGCCCTCCGCACGCGTGTGGTTCTCACCCAGTCGCTTCAGGCGATGGTGGACCTCTTCGTACATGGCACGGACGTGGGGCCGACTAGTGCCCGTCACGACGACGAAGTAGTCCGCCACCTTGATGGCGTCGGCAACGTCATAGACGACGATGTCGATGCCTTTCTTCTCTTCCACGATCTTGGCAACCGTGGCGGCGATGGTCTTCGTTTCGATGACGGGAGCTCCTATTGGGAACTAGGGGATCAGACGAACCAGGGGAGGAAGACGAGACCGACAACGGTCATCAGCTTCACGAGGATGTTCAGGGACGGACCAGAGGTGTCCTTGAACGGGTCACCCACGGTATCGCCAACGACGGCGGCTTTGTGGGGCTCAGAGTTCTTTCCACCGTGGGCGCCGCCCTCGATGTACTTCTTGGCGTTGTCCCAAGCGCCACCGGCGTTGGACATGAAGATCGCCATCATGATACCGGCGACCAGCGCTCCAGCGAGCAGGCCGCCGAGGGCGGCGATGCTCCAGAGCCCGCAGAGGATCGGCGCAGCCACGGCGATGAGGCCGGGGACCACCATCTGCTTGAGCGAACCGTCGGTCGAGATCTTGACGCATCGGGCGGCGTCCGGCTTGCCGGTGCCCTCCATGATGCCGGGGATCTCACGGAACTGGCGGCGCACTTCCTCGACCATGGCCTGCGCGGCGTTGCCGACGGCTTCCATGGTGAGGGCAGCGAACATGAACGGAAGGATGCCGCCGAGCAGGAGCCCGATGAGGACCTCCGTGTTCGTCAGCGAGAAGTCGAGGGCAGCCGCGCCCTTGGCGGCCAGGAGGTTGTCAGCACGCAGCTGGAAGGCGGCGAAGAGTGCCAGCGCGGTGAGCGCTGCCGAGCCGATGGCGAAGCCCTTGCCGATGGCAGCGGTGGTGTTACCCACAGCGTCCAGGGCGTCGGTGCGCTCGCGCACTTCCGGGGGAAGCTCGGCCATCTCAGCCAAGCCGCCTGCGTTATCGGCCACCGGCCCGTAGGCGTCGACACCCAGGGAAATGCCGAGGGTGGAGAGCATGCCAACGGCGGCCAGAGCGACGCAGTACACGCCGTAAGCCACGCCGCCGTCCACCGGTGCGCCTGCCCAGTTAGCGACGTAAATCGCCAAGCAGATGAGCAGCACCGACAGGGCCACCGAACGCATGCCGACCGCGAGGCCAGCGATAATGTTCGTCGCGGCGCCGGTCTCTGACTTGCTCGCGATGGTGCGAACCGGCTTGGTCTCGGTCGAGGTGTAGTACTCGGTGACCTTGCCGATCGCGACGCCCACGAGGACGCCGGCGACGATCGCGATCAGGAGCTTCATGCCGTTGACGCCCTCGGGGAACGCCATCGTGAAGCAGAGGATGGCGGAGCCAACGATCGCGGCGAACGAGGCCACGATCATGCCCTTGAAGAGGGCCGAGTGAATCTGGTGCTCGTCGGCGGCCTTCACGAAGAAGGTGCCAGCGATGGATGCGAAGATGCCGATGGCGGCGACGGCCAGCGGGAGGATCGCCAGGTTCGACATGTTCGCGTCGGCCGGGAACGTGATGGCCGCGAGGGTCATCGCCGCGATGATCGATCCAACGTAGGACTCGAAGAGGTCGGCACCCATGCCAGCCACGTCGCCCACGTTATCGCCCACGTTGTCCGCGATGGTGCCCGGGTTACGGGGGTCATCCTCGGGGATGCCAGCCTCGACCTTACCG
>CALHGQ010000282.1 GCA_938030175.1 uncultured bacterium
CCATGTAAAGGTTCTCAAGCCCGTACTCACCGTTCAAGAGGCACGCGCACGGCAGGAGGCGCTTCTCATCACGGAGAATGGAGCCAGCCATCGCCACCGCACCAGACGCGGGCGCGTACCAGGCGCTACCCGTCTTGAGCAGCTTGACGATTTCGCCGCCGCCCTTCTTCGTGCGCTCGCCCATCGCCTCGATAGCGTCACGATCGAGAAGGTCGAGGACCCCCACACCGTTTGCGGTGCAGCGTTCAGCCATCGGCACCATCGAGTCGCCGTGGGCGCCCATGACCATCGCATCCACATCCTGCACGGCGGTCCCGATCGCCTCGGCGAGGAACCACGAATAGCGCGCAGAGTCCAGCACACCGGCCATGCCCATGACGCGGCGACTCGGGAACCCGAGCGCATGGCGCATCAGAGTGACCATCGAGTCGAGCGGATTCGTCACGACGATGACGATGGCTTCGGGGGAGCCCGATCGAATGTACTCCGCCACGCTCTTCATCACGTTGCCGTTGACCTCCAAGAGGTCCGACCGACTCATGCCGGGCTTGCGCGGCAGGCCCGCGGTCACGATGAACACATCGGTGCCGTAGGTGTCGCGGGGATCGTTCGTTCCCACGATCGTGGACGAGAAACCTTCGATCGCAGCCGACTGGTTCATGTCGAGTGCGATCCCCTGGGGGCGCCCTTCGGCAATGTCGATCAGGCAGATCTCAGGGGCGAGGTTCTTGAGCGCAGCCAAATGCGCGCAGGTGGCGCCGACGTAGCCGGCCCCGACGACGGTGAGCTTGGGTGTGGAGATAGCGGTCATGGGCGCGACGAGGATAGTCCCAAGCGCGCCCCAGGAGGCCGCCGATCAAGTCGAAAGCGTCGCTCGGCGCAGTTTCACCTGGAAGGCGGCGCCGCCACCTTCCCTAGGGGCGTAGTCGGCTGTCCCGCCCCAGCGCTCCACGGTCATGCGCACGTAGAAGAGGCCGAGGCCAGCGGCGCCCGCGGAGCCCCCCTGGACGAACCGGCGGAAGAGTCGCTCGCGGATCTCCTCGGGAACTCCAGGGCCCCTGTCTAGCACCGATACCACGACCGTCCCCCCAGGCATGGCCTTGAGGTCCACCTCGACGGAGGAGCCTTTGGGCGCGTGTCGCAGGGCGTTGCCGATCAGGTTCGCGATCACCCGCTCTAGGCGGTCTGCCGTGCCGATGACCGGCAAAGGCCCGGCGTCGCCCGTGACCACGAGGTCCACGCCCGCGGCCTGGTACGCCGCCTTCTGACGCTGGGTCGTCTCCCGCGCGATGGTGACGGCATCCGGCGCCGTCGCGGGGTCGTCGTCGTACTGCCGGAGCGCTTCGTACTCGGCGCTGAACACGTCGAGGACGTGGCGGATCATCTCGTCCTGACGCTTTGCCTGGCGCAGGCCCATCTCGATGGTCTCCTTTTGGTCGAGGGCGTCGAGGCGGCCGGACTCCAGCAAGCTAAAGGCCCCCACAAGACTGGCGAGGGGCCCGCGCAGGTCGTGGACAATGCAGTGGAGCAACACGTCCTTCACCTGCATTTCGTGGCTCAGGCCTTCGTAGGACAGTTCCGCGTCCCGCTGGCGCTGGAGCGTCGACTGCATCTCCTCAAGACTCATGCTCTTGAGCTCCACGACGACCACCCCTCGGCCGTCGGTCAGCGCCAGGGCATGGGCCTGGAACGACTGATCACGGAACTCGGCATCGTGTCCCCGGGAGTCGGGGAGGATCTCCGTCCAGACGCCCGATGAATAGGAGCGCTGCTCCGGGTCGGACGTTCCTTCTCGTACGCCGCGGAAGTACGCCGCGGCATCCCCAAGGAAGGCCGACAGGTAGTCCACGGGGTCGCCGGGGTCGACGACGCGCGCTTCCCCTGGCTCCCATCCACAAAGCGTCACGAGCCAGGAGGCTGGCTCAGCCGGCGGGCGGAACGCTCCGTCGGGGCCCTCTTCCAAAAGCTCGTAGCCAAGCGCCGAGAAGGCTTCGCCCCTGGAGCGCCGTTCCACGCGCCGCATACGCTCTGCGCCGGCCAAGCGGTCGCGGAGCAACGCGTCCGCGTTCGCCCGCTGCATGGTCGCCCCCAGGAGCTTCGCCGTGCTTGAGGCGTCGAAGAAGAGCACGTTGGTGACGCCCTCGAGCTGCCAAGCGATGATGTCGCTGCTGAAGTCCTCATCAGCGTTGAGAGTGAGCGCTTTGAGCTCGACAGGTTGGCCGGACAACGGCTCGGCCGTAATCGCCGCGGCCCACGGGGCATCGTCCGGGAGGCCCTCTCCGGCCTGCACATCCGTGAGCGCATGGTAGCTCACGGCTCCACCCACGCCCTTCACGATGCCGCCTTCAAGGACAACCCAAGCGAGCTTGGTCGTGCCGGCGATCAATCCTGCCTGAATGGCCTCCGGAATGGGCCCCATCAGGCCTCTCCCATCAAAAGACTGCGCGCGATCTCTCGGAACGCTTCGTCCACCGATGCGCCGGTTTTCGCACTGGTGACCCGGGGGGCCAGCGCCGGGTCCACCCGTCGAATGAGTTCAGGCGCCGGGATCTCCCACTTCGCCACGAGGTCCCCCTTGTTCAGCAACAGGCGCTGGGGTACGTCCTTTCCGATGCACTCAGCCGCCGTCTCCGCGATCTCGATCGCGCTGTCCAACGTCGTGGGTCGTGTCCCGTCGGCCACGAGCAAGAGCCCGGAGCTCCCGCGGTAGTAGCTCGTAGGAATCGACTGAAAACGGTCCTCGCCTTGCACGTCCCAGATCACGAGCGAGACCTCGGTCAGCGTCCCGTCGTCGATCCGTACCTGTACGGTCTTCTTGTCGATCTTGACGCCCACCGTCGTGTGGTAGCGCTCGCTAAAGATCGAGTGCACGAACCGCCGGACGAGGGAGGTCTTCCCGACGGCGAACGAGCCCAGTAGGCAAATCTTCTTCCTGATCACCGACGCACGATAACCCTTTCGATCCCGAGTAGCTGCAATGGGAGTTCACGAACGGCCTCCGCCGCCGCCTCGCAGTCCGAGAGCTCAAGACCGCTCACGTACAGCTTCCCCGCTTGGAGGTCGAGACCGACCCCCGCCGGCAGCGTCGTCAGCTGGCGAACGCGCTGGTTGACAATGGGGTCATCGAGGGAGGAAAACGGTCTCAGCCGCAGGTCCACCTCGCGCTCCGAGGAGCCAAGGGCTGCCTTCACGATTCGGCCCGGGTTTCGCACCAGCGGGTCGATCAACCCCTGCACCACGACCTTTCCATCGTCGAGCGACGCATCCGTAAGCACGAAGCCGGGCGTAGCCTCGAAGGCACGCTCGATGCGTCCAAGGTCCCTTCGGGCCTGGTAAGCGCGGAAGCCCGAGACCAACATCCAAAGCACCAGAGCCGCGGCCAAGATCTTCGGCAGCGCCCCCATGAGCTTGCTCGGTTCCCGGCGGCGGGATTCCTGCTCCAGCAGTTCCTCCAAAAGTGGCTCGAGCGGCGCCATGGCGGTCGATTCGCCCTCGAAGTCGTTCATCTCAGCTCCATACTCAACGTGGAGTCTTTCCACGACCTCAGAGGCACGCTCATGGAGCGCACGGGGCGGGTTGCCCCGCACAACAAGCGCCAGTACGGCCTCGGGTCCCTGGGCCAAGATCAGCGTCAGCCCCTGGAATTCGATCTCCTCCAGCGGCGTCTCCTCCGCGGTGGCGCCAAAGGAGTCTGCTGCGAAGTCACGGATCGCGCTCAGCATGCCCGCGACCATGTCGACGTCCTCGGACTCAGACCCTGGCGCGTGAACCTCGGACATGATGATCCCAGAGTCCTTGTCCACGAGCAGAACCTGGTCGACGCGGAACGCGAGGGTCTTCAAGAGGACGACCTCGGAGAAGGGCTTCCCCGTTCGCGCCGCCTCCAGTCGCCAGCCGATTCCCTTGGGCGACAACGAATTCTCAAGCGCCACGTTGAGGGACTCCATCGACTGACGCAAGCTCGCCTGAATCATGCTCCGGATGGCGGGGCCCAGCGCGGGGTGGATGGCATCCGCGAGTTCCTGGGGGTCATTGCGCGCCGAGCGAAACAGGCCTGCCTTGACGGTCGCCTCAAGGGCTCGCGCGACCCGGTCATCCTTGGCTTCCCGCGCAAGGATGGCATCCGGAAGTACTTCAGCAACAGCCTCGGAGCTGACCTCCCGATGCTCCAGTCGCTCAAGCCGATCGCGCTCCTCACTGAGGAGGACCTGGCGAAGCTCGGCTAGCTTGGAGGCCGCGGTAAGGTCACCGTTCCTGGAGCCGTTGGAGTTCATGGTTGCGGGAGGGCGAGGGATCGGCATGCTTCTCAGATCGACGGTATCGGCCCTTGGCTATACCACCATCTGCAACGCCTGATCAGCTCAGGCGTTGACTCACAGGGCGTCGAGTCCGCAACCCAGGATGCTAGTCGCCCATGCGGCTTGCAAGGTCCGAAAGCATCGAGCGGAGATCGGACCGCTCCACCTTGTTGGCTCCCTGCTGATCGAGCTTCGCAACGATCGAGGCGATCTCCGACTGCATTTCGTCGCGGATGCCTGCTTCGATCGACTGGAGCTGTTTCGAAAATTGGTTCTCGAGTGCATCAAGGCGCTCCGAGAAGCTTGATTCGACCTGTGCGAGACGCTCGGCCTGCGCCCGCATCTCCTGGTCGTGCTGCTTCGCTTGTGGGCCAAACAGGAGATCACGGACCTTGTTGAGGTCCGCTTGGTCGGGATCGCTGGGAGGATTCGAGGCCTCTCCGGAAGCCCGGGACGAACGCGGGCGCTTGGTTTCCTGGTTACGGTCGGCGGCCTCTGCGGCGCTGCGGTG
>CALHGQ010000283.1 GCA_938030175.1 uncultured bacterium
GGAGACCAAGATCAAGCCGATCAAGCGCGCGGCGGCCGCGTCCTTCCGCGTGCTCGGGGAGAGCTACGGCACCGACGGCGACGCGGTGTTCTTCGGGGCAAAAGCCGTGCGCCTCAAGAAAGGGCCTGGCTCCCCCGGCACGTTTCGGGAGCTCGACCTGAACTACGGTTCCGACGGGCACTGGATGTACTTCGGTACACAGCAGATCGAGCCCCCCAGCGCCCCAGACTTCGACTGGGGCTCGGCCCGCATGCGGCCGTTCGAGGTCAATGGGATCAACCGGGCCGACGCGGTTCTCTCCGACGGCCAGCGGACGTTCCTCTGGAGCTGGGGCGGCGAATGGACGCTCTTGGAGGGCGCTCGCTTCGAGGGGCTCCAACGCGTGGGCGAGGGGCTCCCGGGGCATTGGCGGCTGCCCTTTGTCTCCGACGGCGAACAGGTCTGGTTCAAGGGGGAAGCCGTAAGAGGCGTTGACGCTTCTACCGTGCGCTTGGTCGGTGCCACCGTGATCGAGGACGGCGAATCGGTCTTCTGCGGGAAGCTGCGGCTGGACCTCGGACCCGGCGACCTGCGCTGGGTGAGCGGCGATCTCTTCCGCACGCGGGACGCGCTTTGGAGCTTCAGCCCCGAGCGTCTGGCGGATGGCGAGGGGCCGTTGGTGGCCAGGGCAGCCGCTGGGTCACCGGCCGGGGTGGAAGAGAGCTTCGCCGCCCTGATCGACCGCGTGCTGCCGTTCGCCTTCTCGGCCTTCGATCGGTTCTTGCCCGTTGAGTCGGCGATTCGAGAGATCGACTTCGGCGTCCCTCCGCCCGGTGGTACTCCGGAGTGCGAGGTTCGCGCGCTGGACGGAGGCATGGTCGAACTCCGCGCGGGCGATCATTCGGTATCCGGCCTCCCCAGCGGGTGGCTGTCGCTTCTCTCTCGTCTTTGGTCGCTTGTGCGCGGCCGCTCCGATGGCTTCCTCATCTACGTTCACGTGGGGACCATGCTGCCGGATGCCGACAGTTTCGGGCTCAAGCTCGTCCGGAGAGTCGCGCCGGAGCTGATCGATCTTGCCGCTGCCTTGGAAGCCGCGGGGCACGATGCCGAGGGCTTGGCCGTTGCGCACCACGTGCTCGCGCGCGCGGACGTCCTGGCGGATCGGAACGAATCGCGGGAGGAAGCGCTGCGTTCGCTGCCGCAGGTCCCGTGGGCCCACGTTGAAACTGGACGCCACACGCCCTTGAGCCATCGGATTGAGGTCACGACGAACCTGGCTGTGGCGAAGCTCCTGGCGAAGGACGGCCTGTTGGCCGACGACGACCTGCGGGTTCGCTGGGATGCAGCGAACGTGTTGAACGGCGTGATGCTCAACTCATCCAAGACGAAGGCGATCCTCAACGCCGTTCTCGAGCCCCTGCTGGAGCGTACACAGGTCGAGCCCGTTGGGATCGTCCGCGAGCTCGCCTGGACTGTCCTCGACAGCGCCGCCGTGGCGTTGACGGTGGGGGCGGACATCGGCCGTGCGTTCGAATACGGCCTCCTCGAAAGGGTCGCGAAGGCGCTCATCGCGGGCGAGGTGAACGTGAACATCAATCGCGTTCGACTGATCGAAGCGTACTTCGGTCAAGGCAAGGACGAGGAGGCGGCCGCCCTGATGGAGGTGCTGCGCGCAGAGGACGGCGACGACCCCTGGCCGGCTCCGGGTCCCTACGCCCACCGTGAAAGGTTCCCTAGCCTGGTGGCGGCGGCGGAAGCAGCGGCGATCCGCAGCGCCGCAAAGCCTGGCTAGGAGCCGCCACCTGTCCCCGTGCGGAGCCGGGCTTCGCACGGGATAAGCGGTGAACTTAGGCCTGGGTCATTACCGCCGCACGGCGGCGCTCTAACCAGCTGGACGGCTCAGCGGCCTGGGCGAGTTCGAGCAGGTTCTCAGCGTCGCGTCCAAGCTCCGTCATGGCCCGGTGCACTAGGGCATGCCAGTCGGGCGGCGGGGAGGGGCGATCGACGTAGAGGGCTAGGCGCTCCATCGCCTTGTCCGCCGAGCCGCGTTCGAGGTCGATCTCTGCCAGGACCAGATCAATGGGGAACGTCCACTTGCCGATGCGGCGGGGCAGCTCTTTCTCGACCTCTGAGAGATGACCGCGCGCCAGGGCGATGCCGGCGAGCTTGAGCTGAGACAGCTCGGCGGTGATCGCACCGAGCACAGGCTGGGCGAAGTTGCGGCCGTCGACGGCGCGCGTTGCGCGGAAGAGGCGCTCGGCGTCATCGAGGTGGCCGAGGTCGAGCTCAGCCAAGCCCTCCACGTAGTCGAGGTTGGGGTGTCCGTCCGGTGTGTGCCGCCGGGAGGACTGGGTGGTCTTGATCGCCTCGGCGGCGCGCCCCATTTCGATCTGGGCGAGGCCCAGCGAGTACCCGATGCGAACCATGTTCTCCGGCAGGAAGCCCTCGGGACGCGTTTCGTTACGCTCGAGGAACGCGCCGAAGTGCCGTTCGCCGATCTCCATGGCTTCCCGCGTTCGCTTCTGCCGCAGCATGTCGACCACGAGGTAGCCTGCCAGCTCGCCGTCCGCTGGGTCCTCCTCGAGTGATTTGCGCAAGAGGATCTCGTTCCGGCGATCCTTCTCAAGGCCTTGCCGGTGGCTCGGTACGTCGCCGTAGTGGACGAGCGCGGCGCCGACGGCGATCGAGCTCCCAAGGCCCTGGGCCTGGAGTGAATTGAAGCCCCAGGTCAGCGACTCATGCACGCGGCGCTTGAAGCGCATCTCGGGGAGGTTCCGGAACAGCCGTGGCACAAACGTTGGATCTCCGATTCGCTTGACGCCGTCGAGGACCTCGTCGAATGTGGCCTGCATCTCGCTTGCGTTGTAGAGCGGGAGGCAGCCTAGGAGTAGCTCGGGTTGCTCGGCCGCCTGGATGAGGTTGGGGCCCATGCCCGGTGCGAGGCGCTCGTCGGCGTCCAGGACGAGGATGTGGGTGCCGGTGGCGGCTTCGACGCCGACGTTGCGGGCTGCGGCGAAGTCGTCGCACCAGGGGAAGTCGAGCACCTTGGCGCCGGATTCAGCGGCGATGAGCTTCGTACGGTCGGTGCTGCCGGTGTCTACGACGATGCTTTCGGAGACGACGCCGCGGACGGATCGCAGGCACTCAGCGAGGAATGGCTCCTCGTTGCGGGCGATCATGCAGAGCGAGATGGAAACGGGTTCCCGTGTGGCAGCACTTCGACTCTTCGCGTTCATGGGGTCAGCCTGCCGTTTTGGGGCGCTTGAAAACAGGCTGGGGTGCGATTCTGGGGGGCTGGGGGGGCTGGGGGCTGGGGGC